>JABFXC010000061.1 GCA_013361935.1 Gemmatimonadaceae bacterium | reverse complement strand
ATCGAGGAGAGTCACGCCATCGCGGACGGCCACGAGTCGGTGGCGGTGCCCGCGGCGAGCGCGGTGGACATCGGCGCGCTGCTCGACGCCGCGCGCGGCGCGCCGGCGCCGATCTGCGCGCTCGCCTCGCAGGCGGTGGGGAACGGGAACTGGGGCGGCTGGGGCGCGCCGGTGCCGCCGCTGCGTCCCGTGACCGCGACCGCCGAGGACCAGGACGACGACATGGACGACTTCGGCCGTCACCACCGCGGCGATCGCTACTCGAGCGCGGACGTCCAGCGCCTGCTCGACGCGTTAGGCTCGGAGGACGCGTGCGTGCGGCAGCTCTCGGTGAACCTGCTCGGCCACGAGGACGACGATCCGACGGTGGTGAACGGGCTGCTCACGCGGCTGCGCGACGCGAACGTGCGGATGCGACAGGTCGCGGCGATCGGGCTCGGACTCGTCGAGAGCGACAGCGCCGTCGCGGCGCTGGTGCAGGCGATGCGCGACACGAGCGTCGCCGTGCGCGCGAACTCGGCGTGGGCGCTGGGGCGGATCGAGAACGGGCGCGCGCTCGCCCCGCTGGTCGGGATGCTGCGCGACCGCGAGGAGATCGTCCGCAGCGCGGCGACGATCGCGGTCGGGCAGATGGACTCGGTGAGCGCGGCGACGGCGCTCGCCCGCGTGCTGCGCGAGGACCAGTCGGCGGCGGTGCGGCGCTCGGCCGCGTGGGGACTCGGCCAGCTCGAGGCGCACGAGGGGGTGGACGCGCTCACGACGGCGCTGGGCAGCGACAAGGACTCGCGCGTTCGCGAAATGGCCGCGTGGGCGCTCGGCAGCATCGAGGACTCGAAGGCGACCGCGGCCCTGCTCAAGGCGGCGCGGGGCGACGACACCGACTCGGTGCGCGAGACCGCGGTCTGGGCCATCGCGCAGATCGAGGACCAGTCGGCGGTGAACGCGCTCGGCGAGATCGCGGCGAGCGACCGGAGCGCCCGCGTGCGCGCGACCGCGGCGTGGGCGGTGGGTCAGGTCCAGGACGACGACGAGGGCCGCGTGCCCCCGGGACTGGTCAAGGCGCTCGGCGACGAGAGCGACGACGTGCGGCTCCGCGCCGCGTGGGCGCTGGGCCAGATCGGCGACACGAGCGCGCTCCCGGCGATCCGCGACGCGATGAAGCGCGAGAAGAACCCGCGCATCGCGAAGGCGCTGATCCGCGCGCTGATGAAGTCGGGCGAGCGCTCGGAGGCGACGATCTCGCAACTCCTCGACTCCCCCGACCCGGCGGTGCGCGAGGCCGCGGTGCGCGCCCTCGCCGGCGGCGGCTCGCGCGATCCGTGGCCCTGGCCGAATCCGAGGCCGCGGCCGTTCCCTTGAGCGCCGGGGTCGGGGGCCAGGTGCCAGGCGTCAGGAAGGGCGTCAACTGCAGTCAACGCAGTCCCTTCCGCCTGGCCCCTGGCCGCTAGTGTCGTTTCCCGTCTCCCCGATGGCAGGCTTCGTCGATGACGACGGCGCTGGCGAGCACGAGGACGTCGTCCTCGCCGTCGGCGACCTCGATGCCGTAGGTGTCGCCTAACGCGAACCAGCGCTTCGAGACGGTGGCGACGGCGCGGCCGCCGCGGCGGAGGGTGTACTCGTGGTCGA
The DNA here is from genome assembly GCA_013361935.1 of Gemmatimonadaceae bacterium. Classification (GTDB taxonomy): domain Bacteria; phylum Gemmatimonadota; class Gemmatimonadetes; order Gemmatimonadales; family Gemmatimonadaceae; genus JABFXC01. The sequence continues at coordinate 5,437 of JABFXC010000061.1, read as the reverse complement.
GAAAGTCGCCCTCCGCCTCGAGATCGTCGGGGCCGGGAACGTCGACCGTGAAGCGGTGGTGGAGGAGCGCGAAGAGCTCCTTCTTCACCACCGCGGCGAGCGCGCCCCCGCGCCAGATCTCGTAGGTCGGGCTCCAGTTCAGGAGCTTCTGCCTGATGAAGGCGAGCTCGTTCCCCGCCATGTCCTGGAAGGACAGCTTGCTGCCGATGCTGAACGCCTTCCCGTCGACGAAGTAGACGTCCGCGCCGGACTCGTCACGGATGCGGAAGTCGTCGCCGAAGGAAAACAGCTTCTGCTTCATCACATAGCGCTTCAACGGACGCTCCGCGTGAAGATCATGTTCGAGGTCATCGCGCTGCGCGGGCGCGGTGACAGTGCGATGCCTGCTGAGAGTATTGACGTCGCGGCTCGGCTGCCAGCCCTCGCGTGTCCTGTCCATCCTGGCGCCGCAAGTGTCGCTCGCCGCGGATCGCGTCGGGGCTCGTCGGCCGTTCGAGCATCGCGCGCTTTTTCAGGAAGAACGGCGGAAGGACTGCCCTCTTCAAGAACTGCGGAAGGGCTCCTCGCAGCGCGACCATCGCAGTGCGACGAGCCGAGAGGCTGTTTTGGGCACGCGGGGCGAGACGATCTCACTCCGCATGCCAAAAAACATATCCCGGCTCGTGCGAGTGGAATCTTCCGCTCTTCTTCCGCAGTTCTCGGGTAGTTCTTCCTGAAAGCACCGCGCGATCTCCCCGCCGAGACAGACCCCGACGCGACCGCCGAGAATGCCCGCCGAGAATGCCCGCGGTCCCTGCGGATTCTTTCAACTGCTGCTCGGCTGTGAATAACAGGGAGCCGTGGAGCGACGGGAGGTGCCATGGTGCCGAGCCCCCCAGCCCCTGCGAACTCCTCCCCCGGGCTCCGCGGCTCCCTGTGATATCACGCCGAGGCCGCGATTGAGTTCGGGGCTCGCCGGGTGAGACCGGCTCGCCGTGCAGGCCTGACGAGGATCCCCGCTCGCACTCAGCCGAGCACGCGCATCGCCTGCTCCAGATCGGCGATGAGATCTTCCGTCGCCTCCAGCCCGATGTTCAATCGCACGATCGAGTTTCTCCGGAACGCCGGCGTGCTGCGGCGGATGGAGAACTGCGGGACCGCGAGGCTCGTGACGCCGCCCCAGCTGTAGCCGATCTCGAACAGCTCGAGCGCGTCGACGAAGGCGAGGATCTTCTCCGCCGCATACCGTTCCGCGAAGACGATCGAGAAGACGCTCGTCGAGCCGGTGAAGTCGCGCAGCCAGAGCTCGTGGCCCGGACACGACGGGAGCGCGGGATGCAGCACGCGCTCGACTTCCGGGCGCTCGGCGAGCCATCGGGCCACGCGCAGCGTCGAGGCCTCCAGCGCGCGGAGGCGCACGGCGAGCGTCTGCATCCCGCGGAGCGCGAGCGAGCAGTCGTCCGGCGAGACGGCCATGCCGAGGAACTGCAGCGTGCTCCCGATCCGCTCGTACAGCGCCTCGTCGCGCACCGTCACCGAGCCGAGGAGGAGATCGCTGTGCCCGCCGACGTACTTGGTGAGGGCCTGCATCGTGACGTCGGCGCCGTGGGCGAAGGCGTCGAAGAAGACTCCGGCCGACCAGGTGTTGTCGAGCGCGACGACCGCTCCGCGCGCGTGCGCCGCGGCGGCGATGGCGGGGACGTCCTGGACCTCGAAGGTCACCGAGCCCGGCGACTCGCACCAGACGAGCGTGGTCTCGGGCCGGATGAGACCTGCGATGTCCGCGCCGATGGTCGGTGGATAGAACTCCGGATTGACGCCGAGGCGGGTGAGGACCTTCGTGGCCAGCGCGCGGTTCGGGCCGTAGACGCTGTCGCTGACGAGGACGTGGTCTCCCGCCTTCGCGAGGGCGAGCCAGATGAGCGAGATCGCGCCCTGCCCGCCGGGCGTGAGAAAGGTGTGTGAGCCGTGCTCGAGCTCGGCAAGCCGCGCGGCGAGCTCGAGCGTTGTAGGAGTGCCGAAGAGGCCGTAGGTGTACGCATGCCGCTCGTGATTCCAGTCTTCGTGGGCGTCGGCGGCGCGCTCGAAGAGCGTCGTCGAGCCCCGATGGACCGGGGTGGCGAGCGAACGGAAGCCCGCGGGGACGCGCGCCTCGCTGTGGATCAGTCGGGTCTCCCAACGTTCCGTCGGCATGCTGGTTATCGGGGTGAGGAGGTGATCGAGCGGTGACATCGAGCACAGAAGCTAGCGCGCGGGCGAATGCCTAACCGTCGCGCACGGAAACAGCCCTGAACAAATGGCGTCGGCACGTACTCTGCCAATCTGTCGGCTCGCCAGCCCCTGCTCTCTGGAAGGACCGGGGCGGCGGAACCCTACAGGAGGATCTCTCATGCAATCCCTGGTGAAGTATCGGGTGGCGCTCGTCGCCACAGCACTGATGGTCGCCGCGGCCACGGCCACGGCGCAGGACACGACGCGGACGACGAACACCACGCGCTCGAAGACGCGCGTGACCTCGCAGCAGCGCATCCCCGTCCGCAAGGACGCGGCGAACAACAACACGACGACGACGGAGTCGACCGGCGCGGTCGCCACGCAGCAGCCTAACGCCGACTCGCTCGCCGCCGCGCAGCGCGCGGACTCGATCGCGAGCGCCGAGCGGATGCGTCAGGACTCGATCGCCAACGCGGAGCGCATGCGTCAGGACTCGATCGCCCGCGTGGAGCGTGCGCGGCAGGACTCGATCGCCGCGGCCGAGCGGATGCGCGCGGACTCGATCGCCCGCGCCGACTCGATCGCCCGCGCGCGCGCGGCGATGCTGCGTCACGGCTTCTACGTCCAGGTCGCGGGCGGCGCGAACTTCCCGCAGAGCGATCTCGGCGACCTGTACAAGATGGGCTGGGACGTGACCGGCTCGCTCGGCTACCATCCGGCGGTCTCGCCGCTCGGCGCGCGCTTCGACGTGGCGTACGACAAGTTCCGCGGCAAGGACAACGTGAACTACGGCGCGGGCACGACGAACGTCAGCGACGCGTCCGCGTGGTCGTTCCTCGGTGAGGCGACGCTGCGCATCCCCGGCAACTGGCCGGTGCAGCCGTACCTTCTCGGCGGTGGCGGCGTGACGCGCTTCTCCGACTACGGGTCGAGCGGCTCCGAGACGAAGGGTCAGTGGAACGCGGGCGGCGGGATCGGCTTCGGCTGGCTGAACCGGCGCTTCTTCATCGAGTCGCGCTACATGCACGTCTCGACGCCGGGCACCGCGGTCAAGTTCGTTCCGCTCGTCATCGGCTTCTCGCTCTGATGCGGGGTAGTGGCTTCATCGCAGTCGCAGTTCTCGCGGCGGCCGGGTTTCCGGCCGCCGCGAGCGCTCAGCGGGCGCCCGAGGAGGCGCACGGCGTCCGCATCGAGGAGGTGAGCACCGGCGAGGTCGCGACGGCGCCGGACACCCTGCCGCGATACCGGGGGCGCACGGACAGCCTGACGTCGGCGCGCGTGCGGCTCGCCGCGGCCCGCGCGCGCGACATGCGCGTCGTCGTCTCGGTGGCGCAGCGGAAGCTGTGGGTGCTCGACGGCGCGGATACGCTGCGCACGGCGCCGGTCGCGGTGGGGATGGGACGCCTGCTCGAGTACGGGGGCCATCGCTGGACCTTCGCGACGCCGCGCGGAGTGCGGACGATCATCGGCAAGCAGGCGGCGCCGAAGTGGCGCCCCCCGGAGTGGGCGTACGCGGAAGTCGCGCGTGAGCATCATCTCAAGCTGGCCCACGTGCCGGCGCGCGGGTCGGCGAAGCTCCGCGACGGGCGCCGGCTGCTCGTGCGCGACGGTCTCGTCGGCGTCATGATGCCCGACGGCTTCGCGCCGCTTCCGGTGGAGGAGCACATCGTCTTCGACTCGACGCTCTGGGTGCCGCCGTTAGGCTCGCAGAACCGGGCGATCGACGGGGAGCTCGGCGACTACCAGCTGGACATGGGGAACGGCTACCTGCTCCACGGCACCTCGCGCGCGAGCAGCATCGGCAGCGCGACGACGCACGGCTGCGTGCGTCTCTTCGACGTCGACCTCGAGTGGCTCTACACCTTCGTGCCGGTGGGGACGAAGGTGTACATCTACTGAGTCAGAACAGTCCGAGGATCTTCTTCCGCGGCTGGCCGTAGAAGGGCGCGGCCTCCTTCAGGAAGTAGCCGTCGAAGCTACCGCCGTTCCCGACGGCGATCACGTCGACGGGCGGATCGGGGATCGCCACGCCCTGCGCGACGATCCCGATGTCCGCGGCGAGCCGCGGCCAGTCGGCGTCGGACGCGTCGACGGCGACGAGCGTGTGCGGCTTCTCGTCCCGGTCGGGGTTGTGGAACATCGCGATCCACGCGCGCCGGACTTCCTTCCGCCGCTCGAAGAAGCGCGTCAGCGCGTCGGCGAGCTCCTGCGGATATCTGGCCGGCTTCCCGAGCATCACGCGCGTCTCGCGCTGCGTCACGTAGCTCCCGCCGCCCGCGCCGCCGTCGAGGATCCCGGCGATCTCCGCCGCGGTGAAGATCTTCCCGTACTCGGAGCCGGGGTTCAGGACGAGCTCCGCCCCGCGGGTGATCTTCATGAACTCGAGCGCGTTGATCGCGATGTACCCGACCTGCCGATCGACGACCGCCTCGAGCCGCGGCAGCGACGAGAAGACGGGGAGATGCTCCTTTCCCTCGATCTCCAGAGGAGCGATCTGCAGCGTCGTCCCTTCCTCGAGCGTCGTCTGCGACGCGCCGTCACGGGGCGGCGCGTCGTGCTGGACGATGTAGAAGTCGGACTCGGCGAGGTCCCGGTAGAACTGGGGGCGCGCGGCGGGATCCTTCGCGGCGCGCATCAGCGAGCGCTCCAGGTGGTTCTGCGGGTCGAACGTCATGGCAGGCGGGGCATGGGGGTTTGCCATTGAGACGCGCCAGCCACCCCGCGGGTTGCTAGCGGACGGCGAGCCGGCTCGCGACGGTGGAGTCGAGCGAGGCGAGGAATCGCTCGATCCCGGCGGTGTACGCCGAGTCCTTCCCGACGAGATGATCCGCCTCGGCGTGGGTGAGCGTCTCGCGCAGGATCGCGACGCGGGTGCCTGACGGCGCCGCCTTCGCGGCGAAGCGCTCGGCGTCGGCGCAGCCGCTGCCGCGACGCGCCGAGCAGACGAGGAGCATCGGCGCGGTCGCGGCGGCGAGCGCGTCGGAGGGCGAGGTCGCGCGCCAGTACGCGGAATCGCGGCCGAAGGCCCGGTCGTAGAGCCGCGCGTGCGCCCGTCGCATGATCGCGGGGACGTCGATCGCCCCGCCCTCCAGCGAGACGACGCCGAGCCAGGGAAGCACGTTCGCACCCTCCCGCGCCGCGGGCGCCGTCGCGACGAGGGTGACAAGATGGCCGCCCGCGGAATGTCCCATGAGGATGAACTTCGACGAGTCGGCGCCCCAGCTCGAGGCCATGCGCTGCGCGG
>JABFXC010000011.1 GCA_013361935.1 Gemmatimonadaceae bacterium | reverse complement strand
CGAGCCAGGCCGCGGTCATCACCCGTTCGCGACCGGCCAGCGCGCGGCGCACCGAATCCGCCTGGATGGCGGCGATGGCGCTGGCCTGGAGCCGCCCCACGGCGAGCGCGCCGAAGGGCTCGAGCGCCGGGGGCAGCGGAAGGGCGAGCCGCCGCGCGATCGCGCTGTCCGGCACGGCGCGACCCTGGGCGTGCAGCGCCGCGCCCCTTCCCCCGTACGCGGGAGCGAGGCCCAGCAGCACGAGGAGAAGGAGAGGAGGGGCGCGCACTATGCTCTGGGGACGGCAGCCTGCCCGCTGGCGAGGCGCCGAGCCTTGAATTGCCGGGTTCCCGAGTGGAAACTTCGGATCACGTGAAGATACTCTCCAGGTACGTACTCAAGGAACACGCCGGACCGCTCGTCTTCGCGCTCGCCGCGCTGACGTCGCTGCTCCTGCTCAACTACGTCGCGAAGCAGTTCGGCGCGCTCGTGGGCAAGGGGCTTCCCTGGACGGCGATCGCCGAGTTCTTCGCGCTCTCCATCCCCTTCACCGTCGCGACGACGCTGCCGATGGCGGTGCTCATCTCGACGCTCTACGCCTTCAGCCGGCTGGCCGCGGAGAACGAGATCACCGCGCTCAAGGCGAGCGGCGTCGGGATGCCGACGGTGATGATCCCCGCGCTCGGCGCGGCGACGGTGCTCGCCGTGCTGATGATCGGCTTCAACGATCAGATCCTCTCCCGCGCGAACCACCAGCTCGCGACGCTGCAGACGGACATCGCGCGCACCAAGCCGACCTTCGCGCTGCGCGAGCAGGTGATCAACCCCGTCTCGCCCGGGCGGCTCTACGTGCGCACCGGGCACATCGACCGCTCGACGAGCCGGATGCGCGAGGTGACGATCTACGACCTCAGCGACCCGTCGAAGGCGCGGACGATCTACGCGAACAGCGGGCTGCTCGGCTTCAGCGCCAACGGCCAGGATCTGGTCATGACGCTGTTCAACGGGTGGATGCAGGAGGTCTCGAGCACCTCGCCCGGCGAGCTGCAGCGGCTCTTCTTCACGCGCAACCGCATGCGCGTTCGCGGGATCGGCGGCAAGTTCCAGAGCTCCGAGGACAACAGCTACAAGGGCCCGCGCGAGAAAACCATCTGCGAGATGCAGCAGGACTATCGCACCGCGCAGGCGGGGGTCCAGCGCACGAAGATGGAGCTCGAGTACCTGCTCGCGAACAACGTGCACATGGCGGTCACCGGCTGGCCGCTGGCCAACCCCCTGATCTCGCCGACGACGCGCGACACGATGAAGGTGAAGACCGGGCTGACCATCGGCGGCGCCTACTGCCGGATGCTCGGTCTCTTCGGGGTGAAGCAGGCGGAGGCCGCCGAGCCCCCGGCGCCGCAGTTCACCTCGCGCGCGCAGCGGGCGCGGGATCGGGCGGCGATCGAACGGCAGCGCGCCCAGCAGGACTCGGCACGGAGCGACAGCACCTTCCATCCGGCCAACCCGGCGACGACGGGCATCGACCGCGGCATCGGACTGCCGCCCTCCGCGGGGTTCGCGAACGCGCAGGGCGACGTCGCGCTCGGCGCGATCGGGTCGCTGCGCGACCGGCTCACCGAGTCGGAGCGCACGCGCGACATGTTCGGGGTGGAGATCCACAAGAAGTTCTCCCTCGCCGTCGCCTGCATCGTCTTCATCCTCATCGGCGCGCCGATCGCGCTGCGCTTCCCGCGCGGCGGCGTCGGGCTGGTGATCAGCGTCTCGCTCGGCGTCTTCGCGCTCTACTACGTGGGACTCATCGCCGGCCAGTCGCTCGCCGAGAACGGGACGCTGAGCCCGTTCCTCTCGATGTGGCTCGCGAACATCGTCTTCACGATCATCGGGCTGATCCTGCTCGCGCGGATGGGCAAGGAGTCGAGCACCGCGCGCGGCGGCGACATGCGCGAGATGCTCGACATGCTGCGCGCCTGGTTCGCGCGCTGGCTGCGGAAGATCGGGCTGCACGTCGACCGGCGGCGGAGGGTCGCATGAGGGTGATGCCACGCGCACTCGACCGCTACGTCTTCGGCGAGTGGTTCAAGATCTTCCTCACGACGGCGTTCGGGTTTCCGCTGCTGGTCATCGTCATCGACCTCACGGACAACCTCGAGAAGTACCTCGCCCGTCACCTGAGCCGCGAGGCGATCGCGCTGAGCTATCTGTACTGGCTGCCGGAGTCGATGTTCATGGTGCTCCCCGCCGCGGTGCTCTTCGCGACGGTGTTCTCCATCGGAAGCTTCACGCGCTACTCCGAGGTGACGGCGGCGAAGGCGAGCGGGATCAGCTTCTACCGGCTGATCGCGCCGATCGTCGCGGGGTCGGTGCTCGCCGGGATGCTCGGGCTCGTGATCAGCGAGATCTCCCCGATCACGACGGCGAAGCGCAACGACATCCTCGAGGAGAACAAGGACGCGCGCGGCACCGAGCGCTTCAACTTCGTCTACTCGGCGGAGAACGGCCGCGTCTACAAGGCCGGCTCGCTCTCGGTGCCCAACCAGCAGATGGGGAGCTTCCAGATCGAGCGGAAGGGCAACGGCCCGGACTACCCGACGCTCGTGATCAGCGCATCCATGGCGACGTACAAGCCCGGAAACAGCTGGACGCTGCACAAGGGCACGGTGCACGTCGTCCCCACCGACGGCCCCGACTTCGCCGTGAGCTTCGACTCGCTGCGCGACAAGGGGATGAAGGAGCAGCCGGCGGACCTCCTCGCCACGCCGCGCTCGCCGCACGAGATGGGCTACCGCGACCTCGGCCGCTTCATCCGCGCGCTGGAGCGCTCGGGGGGCGACGCGAACGAGCTGAAGGTCGAGCGGGCGCTGAAGATCGCGATCCCCGTCACCTGCATCATCATCGCCCTCTTCGGCGCGCCGCTGGCGACGAGCACTCAGCGCGGCGGCGCGGCCTACGGCATCGGTGTCAGCCTCGGCGTGACGATCGTCTTCCTGATGATGATCCAGCTGACGAAGGCCATCGGCGGCAAGGGCCTTATGCCTCCCGATCTGGCCGCGTGGCTGCCGAACATCGTCTTCGCGATAGTCGGCGGCTTCCTGCTCTCGCGCGCCCGAACCTGACCCCCATCGAGTGCCAACGACCTACGAGCCTGTGACCGACCCACGGGAGACCTCGCAGTTTCCCGTCGTCCAGCGGGCGGGGATCAAGCTGTTCCGCCGCGCCGCGCGGCGCGCGACCGGCAACCTGCGCGACGTGGGGCTGCGCGCGCTTTTCCTGCGCGACATCGGCCGCGCCTTCGCCGATCCGGCGACGTACATCCCGGAGACGATCCGCCAGATGCGGAACATCGGGGTGGACTCGATCCCGCTGGCCTGCATCGTCGCCGCGTTCATCGGGAGCGTGATCGCGCTGCAGGTGCGCTACCAGCTCTTCCAGGGGATCCAGCTCAGCGTCGTCGGGCTCTCGGTGCGGCAGATGATCGTCCTCGAGCTCGGACCGCTGCTCACGGGGCTCGTGCTGACGGGCCGCGTGGGCGCGCGGATGACGGCGGAGATCGGGACGATGCGCGTGACGGAGCAGATCGACGCGCTGGAGACGCTGGCGTACGATCCGATCGCGTATCTGGTGGTGCCGCGGCTGCTCGCCGCGCTGATCATGTTGCCGGTGCTGACGGTGTTCGCGAACTTCGTCGGGATCATCGCCGGGTGGCTGACGGCGGCGCTGGCGACGGACGTGCTGTCGTCGCAGTTCGTGGAAGGCCTGAAGCTCGGCTTCGCGCCCTTCCAGTTCTTCTATAGCTTGTTGAAGGCGGTGATGTTCGGGGGCGCGATCGCCTTCGTCTGCTCCTACGAGGGGTACATCACCGAGGCCGGCGCCGAGGGCGTCGGCCGTTCCACCGCGAAGGCGGTGGTCATCGCGAGCGTGGCGATCCTCGTGCTCGACGCGCTCACGGCGGCCCTGCTCGCGCCACAACTCCAGGGATGAAGAGACGAAACGAGGTTCTCGTCGGGTTCGTCGTGATCGTCGCGGTGGTCGTGGGGGTGCTCGGCACCCTCTGGCTCGTCCGCGGCGGGCTCGCGTCCGGCTATCCGTTGTACGCGGTGTTCCCGTGGGGCTCGGGGCTCAAGCAGGGACAGCCCGTGCTCCTCTCGGGGGTGAACGTCGGCTACGTCGGCGACATCAACCTCGAGAAGAACGGCACGCTCACGGTGCAGATGCGCATCGGCAAGGACTACGACGTCCCCGAGGGGACGGTGGCGACGGTCGAGCCCAACGGCCTGTTCGGCGACATGATGATCGCCCTCCGCGCCCCCGGCCCGAACCCCGTGAGCTACGAGAAGGGCGACACGATCCCCGTCGGCAAGCCCTCGGTGACGATGGGCGAGCTGCTCGCCAGGCTCGACACCGTGAGCCGCGGCGTCCGCGAGATGAGCGATGCGTTCACGATCGAGATGGTCCAGAACAAGGGGATCTCCGACCTTCGCGAGACGATCGCGCAGAGCGCGCGCTTCATGCGCCAGCTGAACGCGATCGCCGCGCAGCAGAGCATCGAGATCTCGCGGACGACGGCGGCGCTGAGACGGACCGCGAACGCCGTGGACAGCGCGAGCGTCGACTCGACGGTGAGGAACCTGAAGGAGACGAGCCAGAACATGGCCGCACTGACGGGCGAGCTGCGTCAGACGACGACGCAGATGAACGGCATCCTGGCGAAGCTGGACCGGGGGGAGGGGACGGCGGGGAAGCTGCTGACGGATACGCTGCTCTACCGAGACGTGCGGAACCTGGTGGGGAGAGTCGATTCGTTGACGGCGGACTTCAAGAAGAACCCGAAGAAGTACATCAATCTGCGAATTTTCTAGGGAGAGATACGGGTACCTGGGAAGACGCGATGCGGGGTGGCCGGCGCTGCGCGCGGCGCCCCCCCGCATCGCGTCTTCAAACTGGCACCCGCATCCCGCATCTCGTAAACGACAACGCGCCGGGTGAGCAGTTCGCTCACCCGGCGCGTTGTCTTCCGTACCCCTAGAAGCTGTACCGGATCTGGAACTGGATCTGGTAGTTCGACGAGAGGTTCCCCGCCGTGAACTTCTTGTAGTTCGGGTCGAAGCTGAACGTGGGCGTACCGTTCAGGAAGTTCGTGCCGGCGGTCTGCATGCCGCGGAAGATCAGCAGATCGTACGGCGACTGCGTCCCACCGAACGCCTGCGCTCCCCAGTTCTTGTTCAGCAGGTTCAGGAAGTTGAAGACGTCGGCCTGCAGCGTCAGGTTCTGGGAGACGTACCGCGTGATGAACTGCGGCAGTGACTGGCGCGCCGAGAGGTTGACCGTGTGCGTCCACGGGTTCTCGCAGGCGTTGCGCGGCGCGATGTGGCCGCGGTTGTTGCGCAGGCAGGGGCTGCTCTGGATGAAGCGGTTGAACGCGTCACCCTGCTGCGCCGCGGAGTACGTGATGCCCTTGCCGGGACCCGTCGTCGGCGTGTACGGCGCGAATGTGATCTCCGCCGGATCGAGCGCGTTCTTCGGCACGTAGAGCGGGTCGTTGCGCGTGATCCCGTCGCCGTTCAGATCGGCGTTGTAGACGTAGTCGAACGGATTCCCCGACTGGCCATAGTAGATCACCGAGAGATCCGTCTTCGAGGGGAAGGAGTACGTCCCCTGCGCGACGATGCGGTGGCGCTGCTCGAAGATCGAGCGGGTCGCCTTCTTCTCCGACTGATCGCCGCCCCACGGGCGACCGAAGCGATACTGCGAGAACGCCGTGCTCGAGGTGAAGGCCTGCACGTCGAACGCGCGTCCGTACGTATAGGCGATCGAGCCTTCGTAGTGGTCCGCGTAGCGCCGCTGCAGCTGCAGAGTCGCGTTGTACGCGTGATCGTCCGACTGGTTGGTCGTGAGGAACAGCTGCTGGCGCGTCGAGACCTTGAGCGCGGGGGTGCCGGCGCGCGTCTGATCGCTCCCCGTGACCGGGGTGCCGTAGATCGTCCGGCCGTAGCGATCGACCCCCTGCGGGCCGGCGAGGGCGTAGTTCTGGTAGAACAGCCCGTTCACTCCCTGCGTGTACAGCCCCTCGAGCGTAAGCACCCAGTGTTCGGCCAGCCGGTGGTCGTAGCCGAGGGAGTAGCGGAGGTTCTGCGGGAACTTGAGGTTCTTGTCGGCGTAGTCGATCTCGCCTCCGGCGGTCGCGGTGAGCCCGCCCGCGCACTGCGTCGGGGGGTTGCTGGCGTTCGCCGCGTTGTAAACCGGGACACCCTGCGCCGGGTTGCAGGTGAGGCGCGCGAAGCCGTTGGCGCCCGAGTTCTGGAAGGAGTTCGACAACCAGACGAAGGCCGGACGGCCAGTGAAGAGGCCGACACCGCCGCGGAGCTGGTTGCGGTCGTCACCCGTGACGTTCCAGTTGAAGCCGACTCGCGGCGACCACTGGACGTTCCCGCTCGGGATCTCGCTCGTGTTGATCGCGAAGGTGCTGTCCACGACCTTGTTGTAGGTCGGCCGATCGCGGAAGGTCGGGATGTCGGCGCGCACGCCGAGGCTCAGGTTGAACAGCGGCGTTACCGCCCACTCGTCCTGCAGGTACACCCCGTACTGTGCCGCCCGGAAGCGCACGGCGCCGTCCGAGACCGGCTTCCCGGTCGCATCCAGCGGCAGCGGGACGCCGACGATGTACTGGTTCGGCTTCGCCGTGTCGGCGAGCGCCGAGGCGAGGTTCCCGAAGCGCCAGGCGCCGTAGGAGTACTGGCCGAAGAGGTTGCGGACCCGGTAGAACTGGTTCTGCGTCCCGATCGTGAAGCGGTGCGTGTTGAGCGGCACCGTGAAGTTGTCGGTGAGCTCGAGGAGATCCTGATCGAGCTCGTTCCCCTGCGAGGCGTTCTCGCTCCCCGAGAAGAAGGTGTAGTTCGTGGTGACGATCTGGATCTCCGGACGGTTCCGCGTCGCCGGCTGGCGCCGGTCGCGGATCGAGGTCCGGTTGATCAGCAGCTCGTTGAACATCCCGTTCGGGGCCAGCGTGCGAATCTGCGCCACCGAGGCATTCTTGGTCGACTGGAACGCGTAGGCGTTGTTGTCGAGCCGGAAGCTGTTCTGGCTGCGGCTGAAGCTCTGGTCCTGCGCGTAGCCGTAGTTGTGGCGCAGCACGAGCTGCGTGTTCCACGGCAGGTTGAAGTCGAGCCGGGCGAAGATGTTCTGCAGCGGGTTGTCGTTGTTCACCAGCCCGCCGCCGCCCGTCGGCTGCCCGAGCTTCGCCAGCGCCATGTTCACCGAATCGACGAGCGCCGCCGACGGCGGCGCGATCCCGTTCACCGAGGGGCCGCCGAGGTAGAGACCGGACGCCGGCGTCGACCGCGTCTGGAACTCGGGGTTCACGAAGAAGAACGCCTTGTCCTTCACGATCGGGCCGCCGACCGAGAAGGCGTACTGCGACTGGTCGTACTTGTTGATGTACGTCTGCGAGCGCGTAAGACCCTGGTTGCGCGTCATCGCCAGCGCCGATCCGTGGAACTCGTTCGTCCCGCTCTTCGTGACGGCGTTGACGAGGAGGCCGGCGAAGTTGCCCTGGCGGACGTCGAAGGGCGTGAGAAGCACCTGGTACTCCTTCACCGCCTCGAGGCCGATCGACTTGCCGCTCGCCTGACCGCCCGGCTGGCCGGTGGAGCCGAGGCCGAAGAGGTCGGCCTCCGTGGCGCCGTCGATCTGGATGTTGTTGTAGCGGTTGTTCGTGCCGCCGCCGGAGAGACCGGGGCCGGCGTTCGACACCTGCGGCGTCAGCGCGACGAAGTCCGTGAAGTTGCGGTTCAGCGTCGGCAGGCGGCGGAGCGCGGTGTCGCTCACCGTCGTCTGCACGCCGGTGCGCGTCGGCGTGATGACCTCGTCGCGCGTCGCCGTGGTGGTGACGGTGCCGAGCACCGTGGCCTGCGTCGTGAGCGCGAAGTCGGCGCGGCTGGTCTGGCTGAGCGTCACCGCGACGGTGCGCGTCTGCGCCGCGAAGCCGATGCGGCGGACGGTGACGTCATACGTCCCGACCTCGAGGCCGGGGACGGTGTAGCGTCCGGAGGCGTTGGAACGGACTCCGCGCGAGAAACCGGTCTCGCGGCTCAGCACCTGGACCTGGACGTCCTCGAGGGGCTGCGACTGGTCGCCGGTGATCGTGCCGGAGATCGTACCGGTCGTCACCTGCGCCGGAGCGACGCGGGGAATGATCCCCACGAGCCCGAGCACGAGCGCGGCCAGGGTGAGGATTGAACGACGAGATTGCATGTAGGGTCTCTCCGCGAAGGAAGCGAGGCGGCGCATCATGGCCGGCCGGCGCGGCGATGCGGCCGCGAGCTGGTGATGCGGGAAGCTTGTCGTCGGACCCGAGCGGGCAGGATGCACCGGGATCGGGCGCCCCCAAGCTATCCCCGGACGGGGCACCGGGCAATAGAAACGGCCCGCCGTGACCGGGCCGTTGCGCTACCGCTCTTCCGTCGCTGCCGCGCGCCGTCGACGACCGACAGTCAGGAAAAATACGGGGATGCCGACGAGCACGATCCCGAACACCGCCAGCGTCGGCATCCGGCTCGACGGATCGATGGTCGCGTTGACGAGGAGCATCACCGTCGCCAGCACGAAGAGCGCGGGGACGATCGGGTACAGCGGCACCCGGTACGGCGCGTCGTAGTCGGCGCGCTTCCGCAGCACGAAGATCGACGCCACTCCCAGCGCGTAGAAAGGGACGATCGCCGTCACGAAGGCGTCGGCGAGCTGCTCGAAGGTCCGCAGCAGCACGAAGACGATCCCCAGCGCCGCCGTCAGCGCGATCGCGACGTACGGCGTCTCGAACTTCGGATGCACGCGCGCCACGGGGCGAAAGAACAATCCGTCGTCGGCCATGGCGAAGAAGATCCTCGGCGCGGTGAGCAGCGATCCGTTGAGCGTCCCGAAGGTCGAGAGCATCACCGTCGTCGCGACGAAGAGGACCCCCGCCGGCCCGATCACCCGCGACGCGACGTCGGCGGCGACGAGGGGCGAGTGCGCGATCTCGTCGACCGTCATCACCGAGAGATAGGCGACGTTCGCGAGCAGGTAGATCACGATCACCGCCAGCGTGCCGATGATCAGCGCGCGAGGGAGCGTCCGCCGCGGGTCCTTCACCTCACCGGCGACGAAGCTCAGGTCCGCCCACCCGTCGAACGCCCAGAGCACGCCGACCAGCGCGAGGCCGAAGGGGGCGATCGAGAAGCTCCCCGGAGGAGTGGCCGGAGTGAAATGCCCGCCCGTCGCCGGAAGGCCGATGGCCAGCGCGACGAGCACGATCACGACGAGCCCCGTGTACTTCGCGATGGTCGTCAGGTTCTGCACGAGCGCGCCCCAGCGCACGCCCACGTAGTTGAATGTCGCCGTGAGCGCGATCGCGACCGCCGCGATCCAGTGCACCCGCGTCGCGTACGGCTCCTGGGTGGGATCGACGCCGAGGAAGCGGAGGAAGTACGCGGCAAAGGTGAGCGAGACCGCGCCGAGCGACGCGGCGCGGATGACGACGAGCTCCGACCAGCCGAAGAGGAACGCGGGAAGCGCGCCCCATCCTTCACGGATGTACGCATAGAGCCCCCCGGTGCGCGGATACGCGCCCGCGACCTCGGCGAGCGAGAGCGCGCCGCAGAGCGCGAAGAGCCCGCCCATCCCCCAGACCGCGAGCATCGGCACGGGACCGGGAAGCTTCGCCGCGATCCCCGCGGGGGAGCGGAAGATTCCCGAGCCGATGGTGGAACCGACGAGAATCGCGACGGCGGTCCAGAGGCCGATTCGACGGGGGAGGGTTTCGCGCATGGCGCAATGCTACGCCGTACCACGGCGACGTGGAAGTGGACATGGGGACGGGGGAGCGAGGGTGGGGCTGGGACGACATCGGACGTGGGAGGGGGGAGTTCCGCGGCCGCACGTCCCATGTCGTCGCCGCATCCCCTGCTCGCTTCCCCGTTCCACGTCCACTTCCACGTCCCAAACCGACTGGGGCGGAGCACGCTACTTCCCGCGCCTCGCGTTGTCCTCCGCTGACGGGGGAGAACGGACGGAGCTGCGAGCCGCCCGCTCGTTCCGGATCATGGTGAGCAGGAGCCGTCGAATGCTCACGAGATCCGCGAGCCGCGCCTCGAGCACGGCTGCGGAAAGCACCGGCCGCGCCGTCTCGTACCACGTCACCGCTTCCTCGGTCGAACCGAGCGCGTACTCGTAGTACCGGATCCGATCCGCGCGCGAGCGTCGTGAGTACCCCTCCGCGATCTGCGCCCCAATCGATCCGATCGCCCGGATCAACTGACTCGCGACCTCGGTCAGCCGCGGATCCCCGATCATGAATTGGGTGTCACCCCACGCCTCCCCCGCGAGCCGCCGCGCGATCGTGTACGCCTGCACCCGATCGAGCGCTCCCCCGGTCCCACCGGTCCCACGTCCCACAACGTCTGTCGTAGTCCTGCCCGAACATCGCTCCCCCTCCCCCCTTCCCTCATCATCATCCCACCTCCCACGTCATCCCCGCATCCCACGTCCCACGTCGTCCCAGCCCCACCCTCGCTCCCCCGTCCCCACGTCCACTCCCACGTCGCAGTCACAAGCATTGACCCTCACCCGCCAACCCGCGACCTTTCATGAAGATGCAGCTTCTCCCCCCTCCGCGGCGCGTCGCTCCATGACCGCCGTCATCTTCTGGCTTTGTGCCGTCGTGGCCGTCGTCGCGCAGGTGGCGCTCGTGGTCGCGACCGTGCGCGTCTCGCGGCCGCACCAGGTCGACGACGTCCCCGCGATCGCCGAAGGGGAGACCGGGACCATCCCGCACCAGCGGCGCGGGCTCGAGATCGTCTGGGCGGTCGTCCCCGCGCTCGCGCTGGCGGCGCTGCTCTACTACACCTGGCGCGCAATCAACGGATGAAGACTCTTCGTCGGCTCTCGTACGTCGCGCTCGCGGTCGCCTTCACGCAGATCGTCTTCGGCGCCATCGTGCGCATCACCGGCTCCGGCTGGGGGTGCGGCGAGCACTGGCCGAAGTGCGCGGGCTACTGGTTCCCGCCGCTCGACCGGCCCGACCTCATCGTCGAGCTGGCGCATCGCTACCTCGCGCTCTTCGTGACCGTTGCCGCGGCGGCGCTGGCGTACGCGGCGTGGAAGCGGCGCGGCGAGATCGGCGTCGGCGGACGCGGCGGGGTTCTGCGCCCCGCGGCTGGAGCGCTCGGCGTGGTCGTCGCGACGGCGCTGCTCGGCGCGGTGACCATCAAGCTGCGCCTCAACCCCTTCGTCATCGTCACGCACCTTTCGCTGGCGATGGCGCTCCTCGCGACGATCGTCGTCGCCGGCGTGCGCGCCGGCGGATTCGGCTCGCCGCGCGCCGTCCCGCTGGCCGCGGATGCGGGCACCCTCGCCGCGACTGCGAAGTCGTGGCGCGTCGCGCGCATCGCGGCGGTGCTGGCCTTCGTCGTCCTCGTCTTCGGCGCGCTCACCGCCAACCTCGGCGCCGCGGGCGCGTGTCTGGGCTTCCCGACCTGCCGCGTCTATCGCTCGCCGAACGCGGGGCTCGTCCACCTGCAGCTCACCCACCGCGTCCTCGCATTCCTCTTCGCGCTGCACGTCCTCGGCGCGGCGATGATGATCCGCAAGCGCGCGGTCGCGCCGGTGGTGAAGCGCGCGGTGTGGATCGCGTTGGGCACCATCGTCCTGCAGATCCTCGTCGCCGCGTCGCTGGTCGAGATGCGGCTCCCGCCGGCGCTGCAGTCGCTGCACCAGGCGGTGGGGACGCTGGTCTGGATCGCGATCGTCGTCTACGCCGCGCTCGCCGCGCGCGCCGCGTACGGCGACCCCGCGCTGCTCACGCGCGACCCCGACGCGCTCGCCGAACCACCCGAGTCGCGCGTCGCGCGCCGTCGCGAGACGAGCGGCGCCGCGGCGAAGGTCGCGACTCCGCCTTCGGTGGCGATCGTCGCCGCCGAGCCGGCCGCGAATGCGCGTCTGGTCGAGATCGAGCGCGCGGCGAAGGCGTACGAGGCGGCGATCTCCGCGCTCGTCGCGGAGGCGGAGGCGAAGCTCGTCGAGCCGGATGAAGAGACGGGGCCGGCGGACGTGGCCGCGGCTCCCTCGCCGGTCGCGATGCCGGAGAGCGCCGTCGCGCCGGTGGAGTCGACCGCGCCGCCGAAGCGGCCGCATTCGATCGCGGTCATCGTCGCGCGAGGGGCCGACTTTTGACCGGTGTGTCACCGCGCGGGCCGGCGGTGACCGCTGATCCGTCGCCACCCGCACCGACGGGGCGACGGAAGACCTCCCTCGCGCGCGACCTCGTCGCGGTCACGAAGCCGCGGATCATCTCGCTCCTCCTCGTCACCGCCGTCGCGCCGATGTACGCGGCGGGCAGTCCGAGCCTCGGGCTCGTCCTCGTCGTGCTGCTCGGCGGCTATCTCATGGCCGGCGGGGCGAACGCGGTGAACATGTACATGGACCGCGACATCGACGACCGCATGTCGCGCACGCGCCTGCGGCCCATCCCCAGCGGGCGGATGTTCCCGGTGGCGGTGCTCGCCTTCGGCGTCGCGCTCGCCCTCGCGGCGACGGTGCTCCTCGCCGAGTTCGCGAACCTCCTCGCCGCGGCGATGGCGCTCGCCGGGTTCTACTTCTACGTCTTCATCTACACGCGCTGGCTCAAGCGGAGCACGCCACAGAACATCGTCATCGGCGGCGCGGCGGGTGCGTTCCCTCCGCTCGTCGGCTGGGCCGCGGTGACGGGGAAGCTCGATCTCGCCGCGGCGTATCTCTTCCTCATCGTGTTCTACTGGACGCCGCCGCACTTCTGGGCGCTCGCGCTGCTCAAGGCGCGCGACTACGGTCGCGCCGGCGTGCCGATGGCGCCCCTCGTCTGGGGCGAGCGCGAGACGAAGCGGCAGATGCTCTGGTACACCCTCGTGCTCATCCCGCTGACGCTGCTCCCGGTCGCGTTAGGCACCTTCGGAAGGCTCTACTTCGTGAGCGCGCTCGTGCTCGACGCGGCCTTCCTCTGGAGCGTCGCCCGCGTCCTCGTCGCGACGACGTACACCGTCGTCGCCTGGAAGACGTACCGCTTCTCCCTGCTCTATCTCGCCCTGCTCTTCCTCGCGATGGCCCTCGACCGCCACCTCTTCACGTGACGACCGCGGTCATCCACGAGCCGGGCGACGCGCCGGCGAAGAAGCGCCGCCTGGTTTCCCCCGCACCACTCAAGCGGCTCTTCCCGCGCCTGAGGCCGCACGCCGGCGCGCTGGCGATCGCCGCGGTGTGCCTGGTGCTCAGCGCCGCGGCGGGGCTCGCCTTCCCGCGCGTCGTCCAGTACCTGCTCGACGCCGCCTTCGTCCGCCACGACCGCGCGGTGCTCGACCGCATCGCGATCGGGCTCTTCGTGCTCTTCGCGGCGCAGGCGGCGCTCAACTTCGTCCAGGTCTATCTCCTCAGCGCGACCGGAGAGCGGGTGATCGCCGCGCTGCGCCGCGAGCTCTTCGCGCGGCTGGTGCGCCTCTCCCCGGGCTTCTACACCGAGCGCCGGAGCGGCGAGCTGACGAGCCGGCTCTCCACCGACACGACCCTCCTCCAGACCTTCCTCAGCCACCAGCTCTCCGAGCTGACGCGGCAGGTCCTCTACCTCGTCGGCGGGGTGATCCTGCTGACGCGGACGCACCCGCAGCTCACGGCGACGACACTGGCGATCGTCCCGATCGTCGTCGGCGCGGGGTTCGTCTTCGGGCGGCTGCTGCGGAAGGCGAGCACCGGCGTCCAGGACCGCATCGCCGAGGCGATGGCGTCGGCGAACGAGGCGTTCACGCAGATCCGCGTGGTGCAGAGCTTCACGCGCGAGGACGAGGAGGTCCGGCGCTACGACGTGAAGCTCGGCGAGGCGGTGAGCGCGGCGCTGAAGCGCGCGCTCATCCGCGGCGGCTTCTTCGGAATCATCACCTTCGTCGCCTTCGGCGGCATCGTCGTCGTGCTCTGGCAGGGCGGCCGGCTGGTGCTCTCCGGCCAGCTCACCGCGGGCGCGCTCGTCGGCTTCCTCCTCTACGCGTTCACGATCGCGGCGAGCGTCGGCGCGCTGGCGTCGCTCTTCGGCAGCTACCAGGAGGCGGTGGGCGCGGCGACGCGCGTCTTCGAGCTGATGGAGACGCAGCCGCAGGTATCCGATCCGGCGAGCCCCGAGCGGTTGGCGACGCCCGCGCGCGGGCACGTCCGCTTCGAGGACGTGAGCTTCTCGTACGATCCGTCGCTCCCCGAGGTGCTCAAGGGGGTGAGCTTCGAGATCGCCCCCGGCGAGGTGGTCGCGCTGGTGGGGCCGAGCGGCGCGGGGAAGACGACGATCGCGTCGCTGCTGCCGCGCTTCTGGGACGTGACGAGCGGCCGCATCACCCTCGACGGCCACGACGTCCGTGCCCTCGCGTTAGGCGACCTGCGCCGGGCGATCGGCCTCGTTCCGCAGGAGCCGACGCTGTTCAGCGGGACGGTGCGCGAGAACATCGCCTATGCAGCTCCTGAAGAAGGGGCGCGCGCCGCGACGGATGCCGACGTGCTCGCCGCCTCGCGGGCCGCGCACGCGCACGAGTTCGTCGAGCGCCTCCCAGAGGGCTACGCGACGCGCGTCGGCGAGCGCGGAGTGAAGCTCTCCGGCGGCCAGCGGCAGCGGCTCGCGATCGCGCGGATCTTCCTCAAGGATCCCGCGCTGGTCGTCCTCGACGAGGCGACGTCGTCGCTCGACACGGAGAGCGAGCGGCTCGTCGAGACGGCGATGGAGGAGCTCCTCCGCGGCCGCTCGACGCTGATCATCGCCCACCGCCTGAGCACCGTCCGCCGCGCCGATCGCGTCCTCGTGCTCGACCACGGCGAGATCGTCGAGGAAGGCACCCACGACGCCCTCCTCGCGCGCGACGGGCTGTACGCGAAGCTCTACCGCTACTCGGCGCTCGCGGGGTCGGGCATTGACGACTAGGGGCCAGCTGCCAGGCGTCAGGCACGGCGTCAACCGCAGTCAACGCGGTTCCTTTCGCCTGGCGCCTGGCCCCTGACCATGCCGGGTTACAGCAACAAGCCCCTCGCCGAGAAGCTCGGAGTGAAGCGCGGCGACAGGGTGCTCGTGCGCAACGCGCCGGACGGCTATCCCGCCGCGTTAGGCATGACCGGCGTCGTCATGGCTGGGCCGCGGGCGCGTGAGCTCGACGCGATCATCCTCTTCGCCGAGAGCGCGGCGAAGCTCGAGCGCGCGATGCCTGGCGCGATCGACGCGCTCAAGCCGGCGGGGATGCTCTGGGTCGCCTGGCCGAAAAAGACCAGCGGCGTCGCGACCGACCTCACCGAGGACGTCATCCGCCGCCTCGCGCTGGCCGCGGGGGTGGTGGACGTGAAGGTCTGCGCGATCTCGGAGATCTGGTCGGGGCTGAAGCTCGTGCGGCGGGTGAAGGACCGGTAGGCTTCCGGCCTTGTGCCGCCGTGCGCTGGGCGTCGGCGACGGTCGGCATCTCTGCCTTTCGGGGGGAGGACGGGAGGTCGGGAGCACTCCGGGGAGCCGTCTGCCTTTTCTTGGATGTTTCCGTGGCTGCTCGGCAGTGATCGGAAAAGGCGACGAGCAACATCTACGCAGCTCCGCTCCCGTCCTCCCGAACTCCCCGCGAGCTCCGGGATCGAAGAACGCCACACGCAATCACGCGCACGGCGCGACGAGCAACGCGCGCGGCGGGCGTGCCTAACGCTTCCCCGTCCCGTCGAAGCGCAGGTCGAGCTGCACTCGCGCCGCGCCGCCGCTCTCGATCTTCACCGGACGCGTGATCGTGCCGAGCCGCTCGTGCCACACGTGCAGGGTGTAGTCGCCCGGGGGGACGGAGTCGAGGGAGAAGGAGCCGTCGCGGCCGGTCACCTGGTAGTAGGGATGGTCGAAGACCACCACCCAGCCGCGCGTCCACGGGTGCAGGTCGCAGCGGATCTCCAGCGGGCCGGGAGCCTCCAGCGCGCGGTCGAGGGGCACCACCTGCCCCTCGTCGGTCTCCGTCACCAGCGCGACCGGCTCCTTCACGCCGGGACGCAGGATGCGCGTGCGGTGCGTGATGGGGTCGCGCGAGCGGACGTTTAGCGTCCCCCCCAGCGCCGCCGCCTGCACGCGCGGCGTGACGATGCACCCCTCGTTCACCACGTCGTACCGCTTCACCAGCGGAAGCGCCTTCCCCGAGCGCACGCCGTCCAGCCAGACCACCGCGCCGGCGAGCTTCGGACCGTCGTGGTCGATCGTCACGTCCTGCAGCTCGCTCCCGCACACCTGCACGTCGCTCGTCGGGTGCACGACGGTGTCCTCGGGGAGCGTGCCGCCGATGGTCACCGTTCCGCTCACCGTCCCCGGGTTCGCGACGGTGATCGCGCTGTAGCTCCCGCCCGCGCTGCGCGTGAAGGACGGCGTCTTCCGCTCGCTCGCCGCGACGCTCGTGTCATCGTGTCCGCCGCGGCAGCCGCCGGAAAGGAGCGCGCATAGCGCCACGAGGGCGACAGCCAGCGAGCGGCCCGCTGTAACCCAACTCCGCACGGGTCGTCTCTCAAGTGGAACAGGCACCACGCCGATGCTTCTGGAGACGCCGCCCCAGTTCCGCGTGACCACGGCGGCACGACCCGCGCAGCGCCGACGGCTTCCCTCATGACGCCAGCCCTTCTCCTCGCCCTGACGCTCGCCGCCGTGCACCCCGCCGCTCCCGCGCGCGTGGACTCGCTGCGCACCGACGTCGAGGTCCGCGCCACCGTGCTCCGCCACGCCACGGACCTCCGGCAGTGCTACCAGGAGGAAGGGCTCCGCCGGAACCCGTCGCTCGCCGGCCAGCTGGAGCTGGAGCTCACCATCCTGCCCACCGGTCACGTCGACCGCGCCGCGGTGGGGACCACGAGCCTCGCCGGACCGGGACAGAAGGAGGTCACCGGCTGCATCGCGTCGCGCGCTCGCAACTGGCGCTTCGCCCGCGGGCCGTACGCGGTGGAGACCGTCGTCTTCCCCTTCGTCTTCTCTCCCGAAGACGCCGCGAAGGCCGCGGCTCCCGTGAACGCCGACGACTGAGCCGCTCCTCGTCGCCACTCTCAGACGACGATCAGGTCGCGCTGAATCTCGCGCGGGGTGATGACGAGGGTCCTTCCGTCGGGCGCGACGTAGCCGTTCACCTCGGTGCGCATCCCCAGCTCGCCGCTCAGGTAGACCCCCGGCTCGATCGAGAATCCCACCCCGGGCACGAGCGCGCGCTCCTCGCGCGTCTCGAGGTTGTCGATGTGCGGCCCGCTCCCGTGCAGCCCGCGGACGTCGATCGAGTGCCCCGTGCGGTGCGTGAACTGGTCGCCGAAGCCGCGGGCGACGATCACCGCCCGCGACGCGTCGTCGATCTCCCCGCCGCGCACCGTCTCTCCACTGCCTAACCGTTCGCGGAGCGCGGCGATCGCCGCGTCGCGCGCGTCGCGGATCGCCGTCCACACCGCGAGCGCCCTCGCCGACGGCTCGCCGACGACGCCCATCCAGGTCTGGTCGGCGTAGACTCCCGGACCCTTTCCGTCCTTCTCCGGCTCGCGCGCCCACAGGTCGATCAGCACCACGTCCCCCACCCGGACGGTCGCGGAGCGCTCGGCGCTCGGCTCGTAGTGCGGATTCGCCGCGTTCGCGCCGACCGAAACGTTAGGCCCGTGGTCCGTCTCCAGCCCTTCCCTCCGGAACTCGCCGCGGATCCACTCGGCGACGTCGTGCTCGGTGAGCGGGGACGAGGAGCGGGCCGCCTTTCCCATGCGCGTGAACGCCTCGCGCGCGATGCGGGCGATCGCCTCCGCCGCGCGCTCGTGCGCCGCGCGCTCGGCGTCCGTCCACACCGCGTGCACCCGCGAGACGATCTCGCCCGAGGTCACCACCTCCGCGCCCGCGGCCCGCACCATCTCGAGGACACCGGCCGGCACGTAGTCGACGTAGGGCACCGCGTCGCCGGGGGAGTATTCCATCGCCACGCGCTTGCCGGCGACCACCCGCCGCAGCGTCTCCTCGAGGGAGCGCCACGACGAGTAGACGTGCTTTTCCCATTCGCGCGGCCAGCTCGCCCACGGCACCTGCTCGATGGCGTGCGTGATCGCCACCGGCGTGCCCTCGCGCGGGACGAAGACGAAGATCCGCCGCGTCACCATCCCGGCGAGACCGATCACGCTGCTGGCGATCGGGTTGTTCCCGCGGAAGTCGTAGAGCAGCCAGCCGTCGAGGCCGGCGCCGGCCACCGCACGCTGGATCGTGGCGAGGGAGCGCGAGTCGAGCATGATGTGGGGAGGTGCGAGGAGTGCGGCTCAGCGCGACGAGCGCGGGCCGGAGCGCCACTCCGAGCGCCACTCGCACACCGCCTCACCGCGCGCGACGCAGCGCACGTGCTCCACCGTTCCCGCGTTCGAGACGAGCAGCCGGAGGAGCTCCTTGAACGCCGCCTCGTAGTAGACGCACCCCGTCTCACCCGGCGCCGTGCCGAGGGTGACCGAGCGCTCGACGGTGAGATGCAGGAACGGCCCGACGCGCGACACCGTCCCGTCGAGATACCGGTCGGTGATCCGCCTCGCGCGCCGATAGGCGAGCGGGCGGGCGAGGAGCGAGGGGAGCAGGTGGATCAGCCGGCGCATCCCCGCCGAGATCGTCAGGTAGGACTCGCGCGCGATGTAGCGCCCCGCGGCGCGGAGCACCGTCTCGGCGTCGGGGCGGCGTCCGATGAGCTTCGCGAGGGCGACCGCCTCGTCGAAGCTCGGCCGCTGCCCGCGGCGCACCGCCTCGGTATAGCGCTTGATCTGCGTGTAGACCGTGTCGCTGAGGCCGAGCCGCTTGTTGCGCAGCTCCTGAACGTACTCGGCGTCGTAGTCCCCTTCGGGCGTGTCGACGTTTCGTACAGCTTCGAGGATGCTGAGAGGGAGGAGCGCGTCGACGGTTTCGGTGGACATTGGGTCTGCGATGGTAGCCAGCCAAGCTAACCCTGCGATGGGGTGCGTTCAAGCGTTCACAGCTTGTCCCACGTTCCACTTCGACGTGGAAGGAGACGTGGAACGTGGAAGGAGACGTGGAACGCGCTGGAGCGAGTAATGACGCGGGGACGACGAGGAACGCGGAAACGACGAGGAACGCGGAAACGACGTGGGATCACCGACCGGGAGCTCCGCCCTCCCACCTCCCACGTCCCACGTCGTCCCCCGGATCCCCCACTCGCTCCAGCGCGTCCCCCGTCCACTCCCACGTCGTCCTCGGAGCAGAACGTGGAACCCTTTCCTCTCTGGCGCATTTGATTAGAGCCGTCTTGTAATCCCTCGTCCGTCGCGGCACATTGAGTCGCCCTGTCCCCGAGCCTGCCTCACCCTTCAACCGAGCCATGAGCGACAGATCGGCGCCCGGTTCGACCTGTGAGAGCGTGATGGCCAGGCTTCTCGAGCACCTCGATGGCGAGCTACCGCCGAGCCTCGACACCTGGGTGCGCGAGCACCTCGCGGTGTGCGAGCACTGCCTCGCGCGGACGGAGCACCAGCGAGCCTTCCTCCGCGCGGTGCGCGCACGACGGACGCCGACGCCGGCGACCGAGGCGCTCCGGGCGCGGATAGAGCGGACGCTGCGCTCCGGCGGCCGCTCGGAGCACGACGACTGACCGGGCGGGTCGCCGCCGGCGTCCTGCTCGCTGTCGCGGTGGCGATCGCGGCGCGACGCGCGCGATCGCTCACGACCTCGGGCGCGCTCGCGGCGGCGGCGATCGGATCGCTCGCCGTCGCCGCGGGATGGGCGTGGGGTGCGCTGCTCATCGCCTACTTCGCCACTTCGACGCTGCTCTCCCGGCTCGGGGGGGAGCGCAAGGCGCGGCGCACGGCATCGGTGGTCGAGAAGGGGGGAGCGCGGGACGCGACGCAGGTCCTCGTCAACGGCGGGATGTTCGCCGTCGCGGCGGCTGGGTACTTGCTCACCATGCACCCTGTCTGGCGCGCGGTCGGCGCCGGCGCGCTCGCGGCGGCCGCGGCGGACACCTGGGCGACGGAGGTAGGTACATGGCTCGGTGGCACACCGCGTTCGGCCTGGAACTGGAGGCGCGTCCCTCCGGGAACGAGCGGGGGGATGACCACCGCCGGCACGATCGCCATGGTCGCCGGGGCGGCGGCGATCGCGCTGCTCGTCCACCTGCTGCAGTGGGGTCGCGCGCTGAGCTGGGGCGCGGCCGCGGGGGGATTGGCGGGCGCCGTCGCCGATACTGTGCTCGGCGCGACGCTGCAGGAGCGTCGCCGCTGCCTGGGATGCGGCGACTACACCGAGCGTCTCGTCCACAGCTGCGGCTCGCGCTCGCGCCACGCCCGGGGGATCCCGGGGTTCAACAACGATCTCGTGAACCTCGCCGCGTCGCTCATCGGAAGCGGCGTCGCCTACAAGGTCGCCGAGCTGATCGGGCTCTGACCGGCTGGTCGCGCCGGGGATTGCGCCCTCGACGCCTCGGGGCGATCTAGAGGGTGTGGCGATGACCCTTCCCCGCTCCTCCCGCAGGCTGCACATCCTCCGTGCCGCTCTCGCCGTCGCGCTCGCGGCGCTCGTGTCGTGCAAGGGCGTGGAGATCATGGACACCTCCGGCACGACCGGGGGGACCGTAGTCCGCGGCGGGGGTACGGGAACCGGCACCGGTTCAGGGGGCGGCGCGACGGGTGGATCGGTCGCGGCCGCGATGGTCGGCAGCTGGGCGCGCGTGGTCACGATCGCGGCGAGCGACGGGACGGTCTACCAGTCGCGCACCGAATGGTCGTTCAATGCCGACGGGACGGCGACGCGCCGCGTCACCGCCTGGAACGTGACGGACGGCGCCTACGACACCATCACGGCGAGCGCGCTGTGGAGCACCGCCGGCTCGACGCTCACCGTCACCTGGCTCGCCCCGGCGACCGGCTCGTTCAGTCTCGTCTGGCGCGTCGACGGCGACGTCCTCACGATCGGGCCCGATCAGTTCGCGAGGGTGCGGTGAGCGCCCGCGTCCTGCTCGTGAGCACCAATCGCGAGCGGGCGCCCTATCCCGTCATTCCCAACGGACTGGCCTGCGTCGCCTCCGCCCTCGACGCGGCCGGACACGACGTCCGCGTGCTCGATCTGATGTTCGCGCGCGACCCGGAGCGCACCGCGAGCCGCATCGCCCGAGAGCTCGCCCCCGACGTCGTCGGCGTCTCGGTGCGGAACATCGACAACAGCGACGCGATCGCGCTGCGACACTACACGCCGGACGCGGTGGCGACCCTCGCCGCGCTGCGGGAGTCCGCGCCGCGCGCGAAGATCGTCGCCGGAGGCGCGGCGTTCGGCGTCGCCCCGCTCGCGCTCTTTCGCGCGTTAGGCGTCGACTACGCCGTCGCCGGCGACGGCGAGCGGGCGACCGTCGCGCTCGTCGACGCCCTCGCCGCCGGCCGCGAGCCCGGGGAGATCCCCGGCCTCGTGCGCGCGCGCGACGGCGGCGCCGTCTTCTCGCCGCCCGGCGAGAACGCCGATCTCGACGCGCTCCCCAGACCGCAGCTCCATCGCTGGTTCGACCTCGCGCGCTACGAGCGCATCGGCGCGACGGTCCCCATCCAGACGAAGCGCGGCTGCGTGTACAAGTGCGTCTACTGCACCTATCGCAACGTCGAGGGGTGGGGATACAGACTCCGCGACGCGGAGTCCGTGGCCGATGAAATCGCCGAGCTGCGCGCGCACGGCGTCCGGCACTTCGACTTCGTCGACTCGACCTTCAACTCGCCCCCGGGCCACGCGCGCGACGTCTGCGCGGCGATCGCCCGTCGCCGGCTCGGCGTCACCCTCGAGACGACGAACTTCACTCCCGCCGCGGCCTTTCCCGACCTGCTCGAGGCGATGCGCGGCGCGGGGTTCACGTCGCTGGGCATCACCGCCGAGAGCGCGAGCGACGTGGTGCTCGAGCGGATGCGCAAGGGCTTCAGCGCCACGACCGTCCACCGCGCCGCCGAGCGTGTCGAGGCCGCGGGGATCCGCGCGCTCTGGATCTTCCTCGTCGGGGGCCCGGGCGAGACGGCCGAAACGCTCGAGGAGACGCTGCGCTTCGCCGACTGGCGGCTGCGCCGCGGCGACGCGGTCTACACGACGGTCGGCCTGCGCGTGTACCCGGGAACCACGCTGCACGAGATCGCGATCGGCGAGGGACGACTCGCCGCCGACGATCCCCTGCTCGACCCGGCGTTCTACTTCTCGCCTGGACTGACCATCGACGCCGCCGTCGCGCGGCTGCGCCGCTTCGCCGCCGGCCACCCGCGCTTCATGTTCTCCGCGGACTCGCGCTCGATGATCCTGCCGTGGCTGACGCGCGCCGCATCCGTCGTGCGGCTGCCGCGCCCGCACTGGCGGTACATGGGACTCTTCCAGCGGCTCGCGCGCATGCATCCGCTCCGTCGGGCCGGTGCCAGTGCCGGCTGAGCGCGCGGAGGTGGTCGTCGTCGGCGGCGGGCCCGCTGGTGCGGCGACGGCCTGGTGGCTCGCGCGCGCCGGGGTCGACGTGCTCGTGCTCGACCGCGCGCGCTTTCCGCGCCCGAAGCCGTGCTCGGAGTACATGAGCCCCCAGGCCTCGCGCCTCCTCGAGGAGATGGGGGTGCTCGCCGAGGTGGAGGGCGCGGGCGCGGCGCAGCTCGCGGGAATGACCGTGCGCGCGCCGAGCGGGACGATGATCCGCGGCCGGTTCGCGGGCGATCACCGCTGGCGCGGCCATCGCGATCGCGGCCTCGCGCTGCAGCGCACCCTGCTCGATCCGATTCTCCTCGACGCCGCCCGCCGCGCGGGCGCGCGCGTCGTCGAGAGGACGCACGTGCGCGATCTGCTCTTCGACCGGGCGCGCCGGGCGAGCGGCGTTCGCGTCGCGAACGCGGGCGGTGAGACGCGCGACATCGGCGCGCGCTTCGTCGTCGGCGCGGACGGGCTCCGCTCCGTCGTCGCGCGACGACTCGGACTGGCGCGCAGCGCGCGCTTCCCGAAGCGCCTCGCTCTCGTGACGCACTACGACGGCGTCGCGGGGATGGGGGAGCTCGGCGAGATGCACGTCGAGGGCGATGGCTATCTGGGGCTGGCGGGCGTCGGAGGCGAGCGGACGAACGTGGCGGTGGTGGTGCCCGCCTCGCGCGGCGCCGAGCTCTCCGCGGGGACCGGCGCGTTTCTCGAGCGCTGGATCGCCGCGCGCCCGCATCTCGCCCCTCGCTTCGCCGGCGCGCGGCGTGCGACGCCCGTCCAGGCGACCGGCCCGTTCGCCTCGCGCGCGCGGCGGCCATGGGCGCCGGGCGTCGCCCTCGTCGGCGACGCGGCGGACTTCTTCGATCCCTTCACCGGCGAGGGGAT
>JABFXC010000200.1 GCA_013361935.1 Gemmatimonadaceae bacterium | reverse complement strand
GCATCTCGCGCCGCGTCAGCCCCAGGCCGCCGCGCCCGCGGCACCCAAGGACGGCGACGGCCGCGTCCACGGCGACCGGCCGACGCCGTCGCGCGGCATCCCGGTGCTCTCCCCGCGCCGCGAGGCCGAGCCGCTGCTCTTCGACAATGGCTACGGCGGGCTCACCCGCGACGGCGACTACTACATCCGCGTCCAGGGGGACGAAGTCCCACCCGCGCCGTGGGTGAACTGCATCGCCAACGAGCGCGGCGGATTCCTCGTGAGCGAGCGCGGCGGCGGATGCACCTGGGCGGAGACGAGCTACTTCTACCGTCTCACCCCGTGGCAGAACGATCCGGTGAGCGATCCGCCGGGCGAGGTGATCTTCCTCCGCGACGAGGACACCGCGGAGCTCTGGTCGGCGACGCCGGCGCCGGTGCACACCCCACTTCCGTACGTCGTGCGCCATGGCGCGGGTGCGACCACCTTCGAGCACGACCACGCGGGGATCTCCACACGCCTCACGTTAGGCATCGCCGAGCGCGACGCGGTGAAGCTGGCGACGCTGCGGGTGACGAACGCCGGCCCGCACTCGCGGCGCCTGACGGTGACCTCCTACGTCGAGTGGACGCTCGGCGTCCTCCGCGACCACGCCCAGCACCAGGTGTCGACCTGGTACGACCAGCCGCTGGCGACGATCTTCGCGCGCAACACCTTCGATCCCCAGTTCGCGGGGTGGGTCGCGTTCTGCTCCATCAGCGAGGCGGTCACCGGCTTCACCGGAGACCGGCGTGAGTTCATCGGCCGCAACGGGACGCTGTCGTCGCCCTTCGCGCTCCGTCCCGAGGCGCCGACGAAGCTCTCCGACTCCACGGGCGCGGGAATGGATCCCTGCGCGGTGCTGCAGTGCGCGATCGAGCTCGCCGCCGGGGAGACGCGCGACATCGTCGTCGTGCTCGGCGCCGCTCCGGACGAGACGCAGGCGCGCGCTCTCGTCGAGCGGTACCGCACGGTGGAGACCGCGCGCACCGCGGTCGCGGCGACGGTGAAGGACTGGCAGCGCCGGCTGTCGACGATCGCGGTGAAGACGCCGGAGGCGAGCTTCGACGCGATGGTCAACCGCTGGTCGCTGTATCAGGCGCTCTCCTGCCGCATGTGGGGACGCTCGGGGCTCTACCAGAGCAGCGGCGCGTACGGTTTCCGGGACCAGCTCCAGGACTCGATGGCGTTCGTGTATGCGGAGCAGCAGGTCGCGCGCGACCACATCGTCCGCGCGGCGGGACGGCAGTTCGTCGAGGGTGACGTGCAGCACTGGTGGCATCCGCACAGCGGGCGCGGCGTCCGCACGAAGTTCAGCGACGACATGGCGTGGCTGCCCTTCGTGGTCGATCACTACATCCGCGTCAGCGGCGACGAGAAGGTGCTCGACGAGACCGCGCCCTTCCTGACGATGCGCGAGCTCAAGCCGGAGGAGCACGAGGTCTACGACCTGCCGCAGGAGAGCGGCGAAGTCGGGACCGTCTACGAGCACTGCCTGCGCGCGCTGCGCCGCGCCTGCACCACCGGCGCGCACGGGCTGCCGCTGATCGGGATCGGCGACTGGAACGACGGGATGAACCGCGTCGGCGTCGAGGGCAGGGGCGAGACCGTGTGGCTCGCCTGGTTCCTCGTGACGACGCTGCGCGCCTTCGCCGCGCGCGCCGAGTCGCGCGGGGACGGCGCGGTCGCGACGGAATTCCGGAAGCAGGCCGACGCCTACGTCAACGCGATCGAGAGCACCTCGTGGGACGGCGCGTGGTACCGCCGCGCCTACTTCGACGACGGCACGCCGTTAGGCTCGGCAGAGAGCGAGGAGTGCCGCATCGACGCGATCGCGCAGAGCTGGAGCATCCTCAGCGGCGCGGGACGGCCGGAGCGCCAGCGCCAGGCGATGCAGTCGACGGAACAGTACCTCGTCCGCAACGACGCGCGGCTGATCATGCTCCTCACCCCGCCCTTCGACAAGACGACGCACGACCCGGGATACATCAAGGGCTACCTTCCCGGCGTGCGCGAGAACGGCGCGCAGTACACCCATGCCGCGCTCTGGACGGTGCTCGCCACCGCCTTCCAGGGGAACGGCGACCGCGCCTTCGAGCTCTTCCAGTACATCAACCCCTTCACGCACAGCGCGACGCGCGAGGCGGTGGACGTCTACAAGGTCGAGCCGTATGTCGTCGTCGCCGACCTGTACACCGCCCAAGGGCATCTCGGCCGCGGCGGCTGGACCTGGTACACCGGCTCGGCGAGCTGGATGTACCGGGTCGGGCTCGAAGGGATCCTCGGCTTCCACAAGCGCGGCGAGACGCTGGCCATCGAGCCGACGATCCCGCGCGCGTGGAAGGAGTACAGCATCGAGTACCGCCACGCGTCGAGCGTCTACGAGATCACGGTGAAGAATCCGGATGGCGTGATGAGGGGACGCAGTGAGGTCGTGGTCGACGGGAAGGCCTGCGCGGACGGGTTGATCCGGCTCGCCGACGACGGCGCGAGGCATCGCGTGGAGGTGACGCTGCGGGCAGACTGAGACGCGTCACTGCGTGCTGCTCTCGAGACACGAAGGCCACGAAGGTTCACGAAGACTTGTCGCATGGCATCCCTTCGTGGCCCTTCGTGGCCTTCGTGTTCAATGCCGAGCGACAGAGGAGGATCCCGAGCAAACCCTTCGCCGTGCCCGGTTGTCCAACCTCCCGAAGCGATGGAAGCTCACCTCGCGATTCGGTGTCTCAATGTCTGGCTTCACTTCCCCAACTCCCATTTCACTGCGCGAGCGGGTCTTCCGCGCGAGGCTCGCGCTGATCCTTCTTGCAGCCGCCGCGCTGCCGGGGGCCGTGCGCAGCGTCGACGAGTTCCTTGTCAGGCATGCGCCGGTGCCGCCGGCGGTGCGCTGGCGCGTCGTCGAGATGCCGGGTGCGCCGATGCGCGCTCCGCGCCCGCCGCGCGTGAGCCCGACCATGGTGCATGTGGAGATGTCGGCGCCAGTGATCGAGCGCGTGCGCGTGGTGAACCCGGTGCACGTCAGCATCCCCGCCGGCTGCGTGACGATCGTCCCCGACGTCATGAGCGGCTGCGAGTGACCGCGTCGTCCGCCTTCACCGGGCGGACGACGATGTGCGCGTAGCCCGCCTCGCCGACGGCGAAGACGCGGTGCCGGTCGACCCACCACGCCCAGGGCACAAAGAGCCATAGCCCGAGGGCGCCCGCCGCGACCGCGCGCCCATCCGCCGGCGGCGGGCTCCAGATCCCGCCGATGTAGACCAGCGAGATCGTCGCGACCATCGCGTAGAGCCCCCATCGTCCGATTCGGTCGATCGCGCGCGTCGAGCGCTCGTACAGCACCACACCCGCGACGAAGAGCGCGACCTCCACGAGGATGCTCAGCAGCAGCGAGTTCCAGAGCCCGAGCCCGACGCGCGGTGACGATGCCCCCGGCCACAGCGGCAGATCGGGACGGTGCATCGGCAGGTCGAGGATCCAGTGGCTGAGCACGAGCACCCCGACGACGATCCCGCCGCGCCGGTACTTCCGCCACGAGGCGTAGAGCGCGCCGAGCAGCACGCTCCACACGATCGCCATCAGCAGGCTGTGCGACCACGGATACGACACGAAGTCGAGCGGGCTCGCCGCCATCAGCCCCGGCACGACGCGCACGGTCTCGACGCCGCTGAGCACGAGAATGGGCCACAGCTCGTCGAGAAACTGCGCCGCGAGCTGCAGCCAGCCGAGCGACGCGCGCGGCGCGGCTCGCTTGGCGGCGAGCGCGACACCGAAATGGCCGAGGAGCATTGGAGGCTCTCTCTGTTCAAGGTAGTAGATCGAAGATAGGCCACTCGTGTTGCGAATGCGACGTGGAAGGAAACGTGGGACGCGCTGGAGCGAGTAATGAAGGCGGGGAGGACGAGGAACGCGGGGACGACGTGGGATCGCCGACGGGGAGCTCCGCCCTCGCTCGTCCCACGTCGTCCCCGGATCCCCAACTCGCTTCAGCGCGTCCCACGTCCACTTCCACGTCGCCGTGAAGATCACCGAACCCGCCCCACCAGCCTCAACGCATCGAACGGCGCGTGCGTCTTCATGTCGTTGTCGAAGTACACGTACACGTCCCGCCCCGCGCGCTTCCACTTCGCGATCTTCCTCGCCCACTCGTCCAGCTCCTCGTCCGTGTAGCTGCTCTCGTACAGCAGCCGCGAGCCGTGCAGGCGGACGTAGACGAAGTCCGCCGTCACCTCCTCCGCGTATGGAAACTTTCCCGCCGTGTCGGCGACGACCCAGGCGCAGCGATGCTCGCGGAGAAGCGCGTAGAACTCCTCGTGGAAGTACGACTCGTGCCGCACCTCGAAGGCGTGGCGGTAGGCGACGCGCGCCGACGCCTCGAGGAGCGCGCCGCGACGCAGCCGGGTGTCGTGCTGCCGCGCCACCGCTTCCCCGTCCGCCGAGCTCCGCGGGAGCTGCCGCATGAACGCGTCCATCCGCTCGGCGTCGAAGCGGTAGGTGGCGGGAAGCTGCCAGAGGAAGGGACCCGTCTTCCTGCCTAACGCGAGCACCCCGCTGGCGAAGAAGTTTCCCATCGCCCGCTCGGCGTTGCGCAGCTTCAGGTTGTGGGTGATGAAGCGACCGCCCTTCACCGCGAAGACGAACTCCGCGGGCGTCTCCTCCACCCAGCGCTCGAACACCGCGGGCGACTTCAGGCTGTAGAAGGTTCCGTTCAGCTCGATGCTCGCGAAGGTCTGACTCGCGTACTCCAGCCACCGCCGCGCCGGGAGATCGTCAGGGTAGAACGTTCCGCGCCAGGGCTTGTAGTCGTACCCGCTGATCCCGATCAGCGCGCGCGCCGTACGCGCGCGGGGCCGCGTCGCCATCGCTCACTCCATCGCCGGCGCCGTCACTTCGCGGCCGCGCGCACCACCGGATCGACGATCCCGCGCCAGAGCTCGTAGCCCGCGCGCGTCATGTGCAGCGAGTCGTCGCGGAACAGCTCCGGTCGCGGCCTGCCGTTCGCGCCGAGCATCGGCGTGAAGACGTCGACGTACCGCGCCGCGGTGTCGTTCTCGACGATGCGCTCGACCAGCGCGTTCGTCTCGCGCATCCGGTCGACCATCGCCCACCGCGAGGGGCTCGGCTTGATCGAGAGATAGATCACCCGCGTCCCGGGGAGCCGCGTCCGCACCCGCGACAGGAGCTCGGCGACGTCACCCGCGATCCGCGCGGGCGAGCGGTTGTCCGCGATGTCGTTGTCCCCCTCGTACATCACGATCGCCTTCGGCTGGTAGGGGAAGACGATGCGGTCCGCGTAGCGCAGCAGGTCGTCCATCCGCGAGCCGCCGAAGCCGCGATTGATCACCGTCAGGCCCGGAAAGTCGGCGGCCAGCGTCTCCCAGAAACGGATCGACGAGCTGCCGACGAAGAGCACCGCCCCCTTCGGCGGCGGCGACGCGCTGTCCGACTTCGCGAAGGCGTTGATCTCGCTCGCGAACCGCGCGCTGTCCGGAAGCGGCTTCAGCGAGACCGCGGGCGCGGGGGGCGGCGTGACCGGCGCGGGGCCCGGATTCGCGCAGGCGACAGCGAGGACGAGGAGCGCGCAAGCGGCGCGGCGAACGGGCATCGGTGGTCTCCAGGCGATGGTCGAAGGGCGCAACGTAGCCTGCGCACGACCTGGACCGTGAGCCCTCGCGGGAACCCGGCCCGCGCCCTGCGACATCTTGTGGCATGCCTTCTCTCCCTTTCACGCTCGGCGTCCTCGACCAGTCCCCGGTCGCCGAGGGCAGTACCCCCGCGCGCGCCCTCCACAACTCCATCGACCTCGCGACGCTCGCCGAGTCGCTCGGCTACACGCGCTACTGGGTCGCCGAGCACCACGGCTCGCCGACCATCGCCGGATCCACGCCGGAGGTGCTCATCGGCGCGATCGCGTCGGCGACGTCGCACATCCGCGTCGGGAGCGGTGGCGTCATGCTGCCCCATTACAGTCCATTCAA
The DNA here is from genome assembly GCA_013361935.1 of Gemmatimonadaceae bacterium. Classification (GTDB taxonomy): domain Bacteria; phylum Gemmatimonadota; class Gemmatimonadetes; order Gemmatimonadales; family Gemmatimonadaceae; genus JABFXC01. The sequence continues at coordinate 1,204 of JABFXC010000200.1, read as the reverse complement.
GGTTGCCGAGGCGTTCAGCATGCTCGCAGGGCTGCACGGGCCGCGCATCGACCTCGGCCTCGGCCGCGCCGCGGGGACGGATCCGACGACCACCTTCGCGCTCCAGCGCGACCGGCGCACCGCGCCCCCGGACGACTTCCCCAGCCATCTCGCCGAGTTGCTCGCGTACCTGAGCGATACGATGCCCGCGGGACATCCCTTCGCGCGGCTGGCACGGACTCTCCCTGGACTTCCCGAGCGCCCGGAGCCCTGGCTGCTCGGATCGTCGCCGCAAAGCGGAATCTGGGCGGCGGAGCTCGGACTGCCGTACGCCTTCGCCGACTTCATCAGCCCGCACGGCGAGCAGATCGTCGCGCGCTACCGCGAGGAGTTCGTCGGCTCGATCTGGAGCGAGAAGCCGCGCGTGGTCGCCGCGGTGTGGGTGGTGTGCGCGGAGACCGACGAGGAGGCCGATCGCCTCTCGGCGAGCTCGGAGATGACTTTCACCCTCCTCACGCGCGGCGAGCTCATTCCCGTTCCCACCGTCGAGCGGGCGCTGCGCTGGCGCGAGGAGGAGCGCCGGCGGCCGCCTAACGCGCTGCCCGTCGTCTCGCGGCAGCGGCGACGCATCGTCGGCTCGCCGGCGACGGTGCGCGCCGGGCTCGAGGCGGTCGCGCGCGAGTACGCCGCGGACGAGGTGATGATCGTGACGATCACCCACGACCACGACGCGCGGCGGCGGTCGTACGAGCTGATCGCGCGGGAATGCGGATTGCGACCCGTCGCCGGATGACGCGCGGTCTCCTTCTCGTCCTCGCCCTCGTCGCCTGCGGCGATGTCTCGACCACGCACGCCGAGCAGTCGGCGTCGCTCGTCGCGGAGCCCACCGAGGTGCGCGAGGCGCGCGCCGCGATGGCCAGCTCGCGCCCCTGGCGGGCGACGCTCCTGCTCACCCCGCTCCTCCGCGACTCAGCGCGTCGCGAGCCCGAGTACGTCCTTCTCGCCGCGCGCGCCGCCGCGCAGTGGGGCGGCTGGAGCGAGGTCGAGCGCCTGCTCCGTGGCCAGCGCTGGCTCGACTCGCTCGACGCCGGCGCGGGACGCGAGCTCCTCGCGCGCGCCGCGCTCGACATGCGGCGCGACACCGTCGCGGTCGCCGAAGCGGAGCGCGCCGTCGCCGAGTCGAAGGGAGCGCGCGAGCGCGGGACGCGGCTCGTGCTCCTTGCCC
>JABFXC010000082.1 GCA_013361935.1 Gemmatimonadaceae bacterium | reverse complement strand
GCCAGCTTCCGCGCCGACCGCGCGGTCGGCTGGAACCGGCCCGAGCGGCCTCTCCGCTCCCGCCGCGGCCGCGGCGCCGGCAGCCATCGCCGCGGCTCGCGCACCCACGTCAGCAAGGCGAAGAGCTCGAAGAAGAGCACCGCCCGCTCGGCCAAGAAGTCGACCGTCAAGAAGGCGACGGCGAAGAAGTCGAGCGCGAAGGCGACGCCGAAGAAGAACGCGGCGAAGCACTAGCTCTCCGCGAAAGGATGACGGGGCGGCGCCATCGCGGCGCCGCCCCGCTCGTTTTTTCTCCGTGTGCTCCGGTCGCGCTCACTTGCCCCGCGCGCTCGCGATCGGCGATCTTGTGAGCATGGAATCACCCGAGCTTCCGATCATCTCGACCGAGCCGCCGCACGGCGCCGCTCCCCGCGTCGCGAGCGGAGCCGGCGAGCCAGCCGACCGCCCCGCGCCCGCCACGCCTCCCGCGAACGAAGCGCAGTTCGCCGACACCGACGAGCCACCACCGACCGTCGACCAGGTGAAGATGGCGCTCCGCAGGGTGAAGGACCCGGAGCTCAACCTCAACATCATCGACCTCGGCCTGGTCTACGACATCGCCGTCGACGACCGGCAGGTGCGCATCGACATGAGCCTCACCTCGCCCGGCTGCCCGAGCGGGCCGCAGATCATGGGCGACGTCGAGCGCGCCGCCCGCGCCATCCCCGGCGTGAGCGACGTCGCGGTGAACCTGGTGTGGTCGCCGATGTGGAGCCCCGACCGCATCGAGCCGCGCGTCCGCGCCTACCTCGGCTTCTAGGGCGGGCTACTTCGCGATTCGCCGCCCCTCGCGGGCGACTCGCCACGTGTTCCCCTGGCGGACGATCTCGAAGCCGCTCTCGAAGCTGAAGCGCGCGCCGGGGCCCACCCCGCTCGTCGTCTGGAAGCGGTCGGCGGAGAGGAAGAGCCGCACCGTGTCGCCCTGCATCTGGTAGATGTCCGAGAAGCGCACGACGTAGCCCGGCGCGGCGACGGGGCACTTCGGCGCGTGCCTCGCGTCGCCGCCGGCCGGCTCGCAGGTGCCGCGCACCATCCCCCCACGCACCAGGGCGCGCGCCACATCGTCGCCGAGCTTCGCGTCGCGCGCGAAGCTGCCGTTGCGCGGAAGGATCGCCGGATCGAGGAGCAGCACGAGCATGCTGTCGACGTCGAACGCCTGACGGAGCGCCGCGTCGTAGGCGCCGGCGCGCTGGTCCGCGTCGACGGTGGCGGCGCGGAGTCCATTGCCGCGGATGTCCGGACCGTCGGTGTCGGCGCCGCGGCAGGAGAGCGCGACGACGAAAAGCGATGCGAGCGCCGTACGCGTCAGGCGCTGGATGAGCGGTGTTCTCGAGAGTGCCATGTTCGGTGGTGGTGACATGGGGACGACTCCCGAGCGCGTCATGGGGTCACGTGCGCATCCGCATTCTTCGCCATCCGTTCCGCGCGTCGGTGATCTGCGTCGCTCAGCGCGACGGCTCGAACACCGCGTCGTCGTCGAAGTTGAAGAGCGCGCTCTTGACGTCGAGCGCCATGGTGCGGAACCGCTCGGCGGTATCGCGCGCGATCGGCACGCGCGAGAAGAGGATCACCGCGAAGATGTCGGCGCTGCGCAGCGCGCCGCCGAAGCCGACGACGGAGCGGATGCCGTAGCGCTCGACGAAATCCTGCGCCGGGATGAAGGGGCTTCCCTGCGCATCCTCGACGTGGAAGACGCCGTAGCTGCGCCCGGGCGCGGCGGCCATCACCTCGGGACGAGGCGCGACGACGTCGGCGAGGTCGAGCCCGAACTGGCGCACGAGCTGCGCGACCATCGGCGCCTGCTCGACCATCTCCGTGGTCGGCAGCGGAATCGCCTGATGCCCGTGCGACGCACGCCGGTCGTTCCATCCCGGCTCGTCGCCCCGCGTCGCGAGGAGGCAGAGACACCGCATCCCCTTCGGCGCCTTGAGCGTGCCGAGCCGCTTCTTGGCGAAGACGCGGAGCGACGGATCGAGCGCCTCGAAGCGGTGCGTCTTGTACAGCCGTACGAGCGCACACTGCGGATCGGCGGCAGGATCGTCGCCCCCGAAGTAGCGATACAGCACCTCGCACACGCGCTTCGCCGCGCCCTCCGTCGTCGCCGCGCCGGCGACGCCCTGCCGGATGGCCGCGCTGCAGCGCAGCATCTCCGTGAGGCCGAACTGCGTCAGATCGGTCGCCATGCTCTCTCCGTCGGAATGACGACCAGACACGCCGGCCGCGCCTAACGTTGGGCGCGCCGGAGCGGATGTCATCCACGTCCCCGCGTGCAAGCGCCAGTCCACACCCGGGGCCACACCCCCGGGGCCACACCCCCGGGGCCACACCCCCGGGGCCACACCCCCGGCCACACCCCCGGCCACACCCCCGGCGGCCGGTCGGGCGGAGCCACGCGAGCTGAGCCGCGCGCGGGGTGTGCGCATCCGCGCGCAACCCGCTACCTTGAGAGGTAGCCAACAAGGACAATGATGTGATCGAAGGGTTCGAGTTCGTCCATGGCGATCGGAAGTTCAGCTGCTGCGTCGAAGGGGAGAAGTCGGCGCCTCGCGGAGCCTGGTGGTGGTTCCGCGTCTCGAGCGATGATCGGCATCGCTACGCCCCCTTTCCCGCGGTTCCCAGCGACACCAAGGCGTCAGTGAAGTCGCGCATCGTGGCGTACTACGAGGATCTCCTCGCCCGCCGTGCCGCGCCTGCCCCGAGCTACTGGCGACGCGGCGCACCCGCGAAGCCGGCCCAACCCGCGGCCGCGCCGATCCCCGAATCCTGAGCCACCGACGCCCCGGCCCGCCTGACGGCGGCCGGGGCGTCCGCCGTCCGGGACGGGACGACCGGCCTCCCCTCCCGCGGCCCGACCACCGAACCACCTCCGGATGCACGCGCGTCACGACCCGTACGTCTCACTGCGGATCCCCAACTTCCGGTGGTACGTCGCGAGTCTCGTCGCGTTCACCCTGGGCACGCAGATCCAGGCGGTCGTGGTCGCCTGGCAGGTCTATGAGCTGACGAAGGACCCGCTCTCGCTCGGGCTCGTCGGGCTCGCCGAGGCGCTCCCCTTCATCAGCGCCGCGCTCTACGCGGGACACATCGCCGACCGACACAACCGCAAGCAGCTCGCGGTCACGGCGATGGCCGTGCAGACGCTCTGCGCGCTCACGCTGCTCACCTACACGGTGCGGCCGCATCTCGTCGAGCTCGGCCGCGTCTGGCCGATCTACGCGGTGATGCTCGTGAGCGGGCTCGCGCGCAGCTTCCAGCAGCCAGCGCGCACCGCCCTCGGCGCCGAGATCGTGCCGCGCGAGACCTACGCGAACGCGGTAGCGTGGCGGTCGTCGCTCTGGCAGTTCGCCGCGGTGATCGGCCCCGCGCTCGGCGGCATGCTCTACGGCTTCTCCGGCGCGCGCATGTCATATCTGGCCGAGGCGGTGCTCTGCGGGATCGGCGCCGTGCTCTTCGGGCGCATCCTGTACACGCGCCGGCCTGCGGTCGCGCACGACAACACGGGCATCGCCGAGAATCTCACCGTCGGCATCCGCTTCCTGCTCAAGCAAAAAGAGTTGCTCGGCGCGCAGGTCCTCGATCTCTTCTCGGTGCTCTTCGGCGGCGCGCCCGCGCTCCTGCCCATCTTCACCTCGGAGATCCTCAAGGTCGGACCGCAGGGGCTCGGCATCCTGCGCGCCGCGCCGGCGGCGGGGGCGGTGGTGATGTCCGTCGTGCTCACGCACCGGCGCCTGCGCAATGCCGGACGCATGCTCTTCCTCGCGGTCGCCGGCTTCGGGCTCTGCTGGATCTTCTTCGCGCTCTCGCGATCGTTCTGGCTCTCGCTCGTGCTGCTCGCGCTCAGCGGCATGCTCGACAACGTCAGCGTCGTCATCCGCTCGACGCTGCTGACCATCCGCACGCCGGAGCATCTGCTCGGCCGCGTCTCGGCGGTGAATCAGATCTTCATCGGATCGTCGAACGAGATCGGCGAGTTCGAGAGCGGCGTCGCGGCGCGGCTGCTGGGCGCGGTGCGCTCCGTGGTCGTCGGCGGCGTGCTGACGCTGGGCGTCGTCGGAGTGACGGCATGGCGCGTCCCTGCGCTGCGCGAGCTCGACGAGCTGGCCTGATCGTTACGAGATGACGGTCCCGACGAGCGCGCCGAGGATGCGGAAGGCGCTGAGGAGGACGGCGAGGGTGCCGAGCGCCGCGGCCGTCGCCCGTGCGGCCACGAGCATGCGTCGCCGGGATGGCGGTGTCGTCGCGGCGAGCTCGCGATCGGTGATCCCCCAGAGACCGAAGGCCCCGATCGCGACTGGCGCGACGACGAACTGCCACCACGAGGGATGCCAGGCGACGAGCGCGGCGAGATACGCGCACCCGATTGCCGCCTCGATCGCCAGCGCGCCGTCGGAGGTCCGCCGCGCGCGCGCGGCGAGCGCCGCGTAGGGGCCCGGCTGATCGCGGCGTGTCGTGTCGGACTCAGATGCGATCAAGGCGCTCCTTCGTTCGCGCGTTCCGAAGATTGCCCGTGTTCAGCGTCGACGCCGGCTCGAACAGTATCACTTCGACTTCCTCGTCGGCAACCGGGCGATGCTCGACGCCGCGCGGGACGATGAGAAAGTCTCCCGCCTGGAGCTCGACGACGCCACCACGCAGCTCCATGCGCAAGCGACCGCGATGGACGAGGAACAGCTCGTCCTCCTCCTCGTGATGATGCCACTCGAAGGCGCCCTTCAGCTTCACGAGCTTGACCTGCTGTCCATTGAGCTCGCCGGCGATCTTCGGCGACCAGTGATCGGAGAAAGCGGCGAACTTCTCGTCGAGGGCGACCTTGCGGAGCATCGGCGGATCCGGGCGGGAGGTGAGCAGTCGGCGACCAGCGCGTATCTTATCCCCGGGTTCGGGGCCGGAGCAGGAGGAGAGGCGTTTGACGGAACGGGTCGACACGCGCATCGCGATCATCGGGAGCGGCTTCGGCGGGCTGGGGATGGCGATCCGGCTCCTGGAGCGCGGCATCGACGATTTCGTCGTGCTCGAGCGCGCGCGGGAGATCGGCGGCACCTGGCGCGACAACAGCTATCCGGGCTGTGCCTGCGACGTCGAGTCGCACCTGTACTCGTTCTCCTTCGCGCTGAACCCGGACTGGTCGCGGAGCTTCTCCTCGCAGCCGGAGATCCTCGACTACCTGCGCGCGTGCGCCGAGCGATTCGGCGTGACGCCGCACGTCCGGCTCGGCTGCGACGTGCGCGCACTGCGCTGGGAGGACGACGCGCAGCGGTGGCGCATCGAGAGCTCGGCGGGGGTGACGACGGCGTCGGTGGTGGTGGTCGCCACCGGTCCGCTCAGCGATCCGATCGTCCCCGAGCTTCCCGGGATCGCGCGCTTCGAGGGGAAGACCTTCCACTCGGCGCAGTGGGACCACGCGTACGATCTCGCGGGAAAGCGCGTCGCGGTGCTCGGAACGGGTGCGTCGGCGGTGCAGTTCGTACCGGAGATCCAGAAGGTCGTCGCGAAGCTCGACGTGTATCAGCGCACGCCGCCGTGGATCCTCCCGCGGCCCGACCGCGATCACAGCGCGGAGGAGCGTCGCCGCTTTCGCCGGCATCCGTTGCTCCAGCGGCTGCATCGCGCGCGACTCTATCTCCAGCACGAGCTGTTCGTCTTCCCCTTCCGCCGGCCGAAGCTCATGGAGCGTGGCCAGCGGATGGCGCTGCGGCACCTGAAGCGCGCGGTCGCCGATCCGGCGCTGCGCGCGAAGCTGACGCCCCGCTACACGATGGGGTGCAAGCGCATCCTGCTCAGCAACGACTACCTGCCCGCGCTCGCGCGTGCCAACGTCGAGGTGATCACGGCGGGCGTGCGAGAGGTGCGCGAGCGCTCGATCGTCGATGGGGAGGGTGTCGAGCGTGAGGTGGACGCGATCATCTACGCCACCGGCTTCCGGCCGACCGATCCGCCCCTCGCGGCGACGACGGTGGGCCGCGACGGCCGAACGCTGATCGAGGCATGGGAGGGGAGCCCGAAGGCGTACATGGGGACGACCGTGGCCGGCTTCCCGAACCTCTTCATGCTGCTCGGCCCGAACACCGGGCTCGGTCACAGCTCGGTGGTCTACATGATCGAGGCGCAGATCGAGCACGTGCTGAAGGTGCTGCGGCTGATGGAGCGTCGCGGGCTCGCGGCCGTCGAGCCGCGCGCGGAGGCGCAGCGCGCCTTCGTGTCGCGCGTCGACTCGCGCATGCGCGGGACGGTGTGGACGGCTGGCGGGTGCGCGAGCTGGTATCTGGACGGCACCGGGCGGAACTCGACGCTCTGGCCGGATTTCACCTGGCGCTTCCACCGGCGGGTCTCGCGGCTCCGCGCGCGCGACTACGCCGGACGGCGAGCGGGAGAGCGGGGGTGAGCGGCCGTCGCCGCGCGTTAGGCGAGCGCGTCCAGCTCGGCGTGGTGCGCGGCCTCGCCCGCCTTCCCGGACGCGTGCAGGTGCTGCTCTCCGGGGAGCGACCGGTGGTCGTCGACGGGCTGCGGCTCGATCCGCAGTTCCAGCTCGTCCGCTCGCTGCGGCAGCGGAAGGGGCTGGTCGGGCTCACGACCCCCGGGCTCGACCTGCAGCGCGCGCGCCGCCGCTTCACGCGCGAAGCCGTCGCCTTCGCGGGACCGCGCACGCCGGTTCGCGCGACGCGCGACTTCACGATCTCCGGTCCCGCGGGCCCGCTCGCCGTCCGGCATTACGCGCCCGCCGCCGCGGACCCGCAACCCCTGCTCGTCTTCCTGCACGGCGGAGGGTTCGTCTTCGGCGACATCGAGACGCACGACGAGCCCTGCCGCCTGCTCTGCGCGTTCGCCGGGATGCACGTGCTGAGCGTGGAGTACCGCCTCGCGCCGGAGCATCCCTTCCCGGCGGCGCTCGACGACACGCTCGCCGCGCTGCGCTGGGCGCGGGGGCACGCCGCGTCGCTTGGCGGCGACGGCCGCCGCGTTGCCGTCGGCGGAGACAGCGCCGGAGGCAACCTCGCCGCGGTCGCGGCGCGGCTTGCGACGCGGTCCGGCGATGCGCCGGTCGCGCAGCTGCTCATCTATCCGGCGACCGACGCGACGACTCCGCGCCGCTCGCACGAGCTGTTCGGCGACGGGTACATCCTCACCAACGCGGATCGTCTCGAGTTCACGCGGCTCTACGTCGACGGCAGCGAAAGCGCGGCCGGCGACGACCGCGTCTCGCCGCTGCGTG
>JABFXC010000186.1 GCA_013361935.1 Gemmatimonadaceae bacterium | reverse complement strand
GCGAGGAATGCGGGAAGGGTACGCGACAGGATCGGCATGTGCGTCGAAGATATGTGGCCGCGCGCCGCTCTGGAACGTTGCGTGGGCTCCGCCCGCTGTCGAAGTTGGAGAATGTGCCGGCGGCGCCCGGCACTCCATCTACGCTCGACCCGACCCCAATGCTGAAAGCCGTCTCCCTCTCCCTCGCGGCGCTCGTCGTCGCCGCCTGCCATGGCCCGTCGACGGTCGCGACGCCGACGCCCACCGCCGCCGCGGTCGCGTTCCCTCCCGGCTGGACCGTCGGCGATGGACGGACGCCGACCGTCGCGCCTAACGGCATGGTCGCGAGCAACAGCGGGCTGGCGAGCGAGGCGGGGGTCGAGATCATGCGCCGCGGCGGCAACGCCGTCGACGCCGCGGTCGCGACGGGGTTCGCGCTCGCGGTGACCTTCCCCCAGGCGGGGAACATCGGCGGGGGCGGCTTCATGGTCATCCACATGGCCGACGGCCGCACCGCGGCGATCGACTACCGCGAGATCGCCCCCCTCGCCGCGTCGCGCGACATGTATCTCGACGCCAATGGCAAGCTCACCGACAGGAGCCGCATCGGCGCGCTCGCCGCGGGGGTCCCGGGGGCGGTGGCGGGGATGTCGGAGGCGCTGCAGAAGTACGGAACGATGACGCTCGCGCAGGTGATGGAGCCGGCCATTCGCCTGGCGCGCGACGGCTTCGTCGTCGACGACGCGCTGGCGCGTACCATCGCCGGCTCGCAGAAGCTCATCGGCCGCTACGAGGGCGCGGCCGTGTTTCTCCCCGGCGGCAAGCCGCTCGCGGCGGGGACGCGGCTCGTGCAGCCCGCGCTCGCGCGCACGCTCACGCTCATCGCGCAGAAGGGGCCCGCCGGCTTCTACACCGGCGAGGTCGCCGACAGCATCGCCGCCGAGCAGCGGCGCGAGGGCGGGATCATCACGCAGCGCGATCTCGCGGGCTACCGCGCGGCGTGGCGCGAGCCGCTGCGCGGGACCTACCGCGGCTACACGCTGCTCGCGATGCCGCCCGCGTCGAGCGGGGGCGTCGCGGCGATCGAAGCGCTGAACATCCTCGAGAAGTGGCCGACTCTGCCGCCCTTCGGGAGCGCGGCGTACGACCAGGCGGTGACCGAGGCCTTCCGCCGCGCCTTCGTCGACCGCAACACGCGGCTCGGCGATCCGGCGTTCGTGCAGATGCCGATCGAGCGGCTGACGAGCAAGGCGTACGCGGACTCGCTCTGGCGGACGATCACTCCCGGCCGTGCGTCGAAGTCCCCGGTGTTCACCGCGACGCGGAAGGAGTCCACGCAGACGACGCACTACTCGGTCGTCGACGGAAAGGGGAACGCGGTGTCGACGACGACGACGCTGAACGGCTACTTCGGCGGCGGCGCGTACGTGAGCGGCGCGGGGTTCTTCCTCAACAACGAGATGGACGACTTCGCCGCGCAGCCGGGGGTGCCGAACATGTTCGGCCTCGTGCAGGGCGAAGCGAACGCGATCCAGCCCGGGAAGCGCATGCTCAGCTCGATGACGCCGAGCATCCTGCTCGATCCGAGTGGGAAGGTGCTGCTGGTGGCCGGCGCCGCGGGCGGTCCGACGATCACGACGACGACGGTGCAGCTGGTGCTGAACGTGGTGGACAACCACATGTCGCTGCACGACGCGATGTCGGCGCCGCGTCTGCACCAGCAGGCGTGGCCGGACGTGCTCACGTACGAGGACGGCGGGCTGCTGCCCGGCGTCGCCGACTCGCTGCGGGCGATGGGGTACGATCTGGAGCAGGTGGGGCACCTCGCGAACGCGAACGCGGTGATGCGGGTGCGTGACGGCTGGGCGGGGATGCACGAGCCGCGGTCGAGCGGGGGAGCGGTGGGGTACTGAGGCGGCTCGGCGGCTCGGTGGCTCGGCGGGGGTGGCATCGGAACGCTCTGTGGGGCGGGGGAGTGCGTCGGCGCAACGAGCAGACCCTTGCTCTGGGGTTTGAACACGAAGGACACGAAGGCTCACGAAGCTGTCGCTTAAGCACCCTTCGTGTCCCTTCGTGACCTTCGTGTTTGAACGGCGGTTGCAGGAGCGATCAGTTGCCCGCCGATGAGGACCCAGGACACGCGCACGGAGCGATCCGATGCCAACACGGCGGCGGCGCGATCGGTTCGTGCCGCCGGCCTTCCTGCCGGGACCGGTGCTCCCGTATCCTTCCCCCGTGATCTCGACCTTCGTCTCGCGCCTCAGCGCCGCCGTTCTTTTGCTCGCAGGGCTCACGCTGCTCTTCGCCGCGGATGCGGTGCTTCCCGCGGTCGTCCCGGGGTTTCCGCGCTCGGCATCGTGGCTCGGACAGCTACTCGCGGCGGCGTGGCTCGGGCTCGCCGCGGTGAACTGGCTGCAGCGCGCGGCGCTGCTCGGCGGGATCTATGGCCGACCCGTGGTGATGGCCAACGCGGTGCTATACCTCGTGAGCGGGCTCGGTCTGCTCCGTGCGCTCATCGACGGCGCGGCGCCGCGCGCGATGTGGGTGGCGTGCGTGATCGCGCTCGCCTTCGCGATCGTGTACGGCGCGCTGATGCTGCGCGGGCCGTTCGATCGGCTGCGCAACACCGAGATTGGTAAGGGCTGAGGGCCGATAGACGTCGGCTCTCGTCGTCCACTCCTAGAAATCTTTAACCGATTTCGACTGCCGGCGCTGCGATTCGGCTTCCCATTCGGGTGGCTCGTAGGTCAGCTCGACAGTGAGATTCTTCTCGACGCTGATCATCAAGCCGGCGGCCTGATTGTCGGGCTGCGTTGGCCACGACCACGTCGCGAAGATGTGCCCTTTGCCTACGCGCACGGCCTGCTCCTCGTAGCCATCGTCTTCGTAATACGGCGAATCGAATCGGCGAACGTCGTAACTCGTGTCGCCGTACTTGTTCGACAGCGCCTCCTTCATCCGGCGGTAGAACGCAAGGCATTCGTCGTCTGGCGTAAGCCAATGCACGAACACCTTTGCCAGCTTGTTATCCGGAGTGAACAGCGCGACGATTCGCATCGGCGTTCCGAGGTAGTTGCCGGTGAATTGCAGGTCACCGTCGTCGTCCTGCTTCGCGAAGGTGTATCCCTTTGCAACAACCTGCGCCTTTGTCTGGGACTGTGATGAGCCCCAGTTGACATCTGCGAATCTGGGGACCTCTCGAGATTCCTGCGCGCCGAGAGGTACACCTATCACGACCGCGAGCGCAATCAGCAACGGTTTCACCGCTGTCTCCTGTTGGGTATTGGTATTCAGAGGACGTGCGCCGAAATGGGGACGTCACGGCGCGGACACCACACGCTAGCGACAACCCATGTCACTGGCATTTCGCCAGGTGGCGGACGGGAGTGCGAATCCGTATTCTCTCCGCGTGCCTGAGCCTAACCGTTCCGTTCCCGCCGACTCGCCCGCTCGTCTTCGGCAGCTCGCCGAGGACTGGCGCGACACCACCGCACAGGAACGATCCGCCTTTCAGACCTGGCTGATCCGCTTCTGCGAAGCGCTCGGCGCCGAGCCGCCCGACCCGCCGACTGACGACTACCAGTTCGAGCTGCCCGTGCACGTCGTCGACCGGGAAGGACGCGAGTCGACGAACTTCATCGACTGCTGGAAGGCCGGCCACTTCGCGATGGAGGCGAAAGCATCGGGGAGCGACGCGCGCAACGACACTCTCCTCCGCCGCGCCTTTGGGCAGGTGCGCAACTACGTCGCGCACGTTCCCGGTGACGCGCCCCCGTATTTGATGGTGGTCGACGTCCCGCGAACCCTCATCGTCTGGGACCGCTGGAGCGGCCAGTACGGGGACTTCGCCGCCGGCCGCCGGATCGCGCTCGCTTCGCTGCACGAGCGCCCCGACGACATCGCGCTGCTTTACGACATCTTCGAGCAGCCGTGGGTTCGCGACCCCAGAGGGAGGGCGCAGGCCGTGACGAAGGAGATCGCCGCCGGGCTTGGCGAGCTCGCCGCGAGACTGGAGGACCGCGGGCTCGACAACGAGCGCGTCGCGCGCTTCCTCATGCGCTGCGTCTTCTCCTGCTTCGCCGAAGACGTGGGGCTGCTGCCGGACAAGCTCTTCCGGCAGACGCTGGAGCAGGCGAAGGCGGCGGGGAACGCGACGGTGCTCGAGCTCGCGCTGACATCGCTCTGGAAGACGATGGACACCGGCGGGATGTTCGGCGCGCAGCTCCTCCATCGCTTCAACGGTCACTTCTTCAAGACCGTCGAGGCGCTCCCGCTCGAGGCGGGCGACGTCGACCTGCTGATCGACGCGGCGAAGTACGACTGGTCGAAGGTCGAGCCGTCGATCTTCGGGACGCTGCTCGTCCGCGCGCTCGACCCGGAGGAGCGCCACCGGCTCGGCGCCGAGTACACGCCCCGCGCGTACATCGAGCGCCTCGTCGAGCCGACGGTGGTCGAGCCGATCCGCGAGCGGTGGACGGCGGTGCAGGGGGCGATGCTCCAGCTCGAGCAGTCCGGGAAGAAGAAGGACATCACGGCGGCGGTGAAGCAGCTCCGCGACTTTCACGAGTGGATGCGCGGGCTGTCCTTCCTCGACCCCGCGTGCGGGAGCGGAAACTTCCTGTACGTGACGATGATCGCCGTGAAGCGGATCGAGCAGGAGGTATTGAAGGAGATCGAGCGCCTGTCGGGCGGCCAGGGCGGTCTCGTGCTCGACGAGGTGCATCCGCGGCAATTCCACGGGATCGAGGTGAAGCCGTGGGCACGCGAGATCGCCGAACTGACGCTCTGGATCGGGTATCACCAGTTCTGGCGGGACACGCACGGGGGAAGGACGCCGCCGGATCCGATCCTGGAGGATACGGGGACGATCGAGTGCCGGGACGCGGTGCTCGCGTGGGACGAGATCGTGCGGCGGCCGGAGGGAGACCGGCCGGACCCGACGCCGCGCGTCAGGCACCCGGTGACTGGGGAGCTGGTGCCGGATCCGGAGGCACGGCTGCCGTACTACGAGTATGTGGGAGCGCGGCAGGCGGAGTGGCCGAAGGCGGATTTCATTGTGGGGAATCCGCCGTACATCGGAGGCAAGAAGATTCGGCAGACGTTAGGCGACGGCTACACGGACGCGCTGCAATCAGTGTATTCCGCCTTGCCGGACGCCGCTGATTTCGTGATGTACTGGTGGTCACGTGCCGCCCATCTGGTCGCGGGCGGGGAAGTCGTTCGTGCTGGGTTGATCACGACGAATTCTCTGCGGCAGAAGCACAACCGTCCCGTCGTTCGGCGAGCACTGGCAGAAGATGCCAACATTATCTGGGCAATCGCTGACCACGAGTGGTCGGGCGAGACAGATGACGCGGCCGTTCGCGTCTCCATGACAGTGATGGGACGACCGCGTGCCCACGCGATTATTGGCGTCCAACAGAACGACGGAGCTTTCGCTGAACACCGCGTGGCGCGGATCAACCCCGACCTCACTGGTGGCGTTGATCTGGCGGACATGCTCGAGTCACCGCTCCGCGCAAATGATGGTCTGTGCTTCTTCGGCTTCCTCATCAACGGGCCCGGCTTCCTGATTGACCGCGCGGAGTTCGAGCGGTTGATCGCGGCAGACGTCCGCAACGCCTCCGTGCTCAAGCCCATCATCGGCGGTCAGGATGTTACTAGGCGACCCGCCGATGAATACGTCATCGACTTCGGCGAACAGTCACTCCAGGAGGCGCGGGACTTCCCACTGCTCTACAACATCGTGCTCGACCGCGTCAAGCCGGCGCGCGATGCCAATCGTGACCGCGGCATACGCGAGAATTGGTGGCGCTTCCATCGGATACGTCAGGACCTTCGACAGGCGATGGCCGGGCTAGGGAGGGTCGCGGTGACTGTAGAAACGATGAAGCACCGCTTCTTCACATTCCTGACCACCACGACCGCGCCGGATCATTCGCTCGTGTGCATTGCTGTAGACGACGGATCCGTTCTCGGAGTATTGTCGTCCGTGATACACGTGACATGGGCGCTCGCCGCTGGTGGTCGCCTAGGCTTCGGGAATGATCCGCGGTACAATCGCACCGTCTGCTTCGACCCTTTCCCCTTCCCGCTGCCTCACGCCCCCCTCCGCGCCCGAATCGCCGCCCTCGCCGAGCGCCTCGACGCACACCGCAAGGCCGCCATCGCCCGCGACGAACGCGTCACGATGACCGGGATGTACAACGTCGTCGAGAAGCTCCGCTCCGGCGAGCCACTAACGCCCAAAGAGCGCGCCATCCACGAGATCGCCGCCTGCGGCGTCCTCCGCGATCTCCACGACGAGCTCGACGCACTCGTCGCCGAGGCGTACGGGTGGCCGTGGCCGATGGAAAAGGAGGAGATCCTCGAGCGACTCGTCGCCCTCCACGACGAGCGCGTCGCCGAGGAGAAGCGCGGGGTCGTCCGCTGGCTCAGGCCCGACTATCAGATCCCGCGCTTCGGCGCCGATCTCCCCGCGGCGACGCTCGACCTCGGCGCGGCCGCCGAGGCGAAGGCGGCGCCGATCGCCGAGCGTCGGCCGTGGCCGAAGTCCGCCGTCGAGCAGCTCGCCGCGCTCGGTGCACTCGTCGCGCAGCGGCGCGTCACCGTCGAGGAGGCGGCGGCGAGCTTCGACGGCGCGAAGCGCGAGCTCGTCGCGCGGCACCTCGAGACGCTGGCGATGATGGGTGAGGTGACGGTCGACGCGGGCGGGCGGTACGAGGCGGCGCGGAAGGTGGCGTAGGACGCATGAGCGATCTCAACGTGGCGGCCGTCGGCCTGTTCATGCTCGCCGTCTTCCCGGGGCTGGTGTCGACGACGATCTACCGTCTCATCATGCCGGCCCGGGCTCTGGAGTGGGGAAATGCCGTCGTGCAGGGGCTGTTCTACAGCACGGTCAACTTCGTACTCGGGTTGCCAGTGCTGTACTGGCTCGTACTCGGGCACGACCCGCTGACCCACTCAGTCAGATACTCCGTCGCGGTCGTACTCGTATTCCTTATTGGTCCGGTCGTGTGGCCGATCGCACTGGTCGCGATCTTCAAGTCGAAAAGAATTGCGCAGCGGATCCAGATTCCTTATCCGACCGCCTGGGACTTCCTGTTCGACAAGCGCCAGCCCTCCTTTCTCCTCGTGCACCTGAACAGCGGTGCCTTGCTTGGCGGCTATTGGGGAAGCCGCTCATACGCGGCCTCCTTCCCGAATGACGGGGACATCTATCTGGAGGCGGTGTACTCCATCGATCAGAGCGGCCGTTTTGGTCCTCCGATGCCAGACACGATGGGAGTGTTGCTGCGCAAGGATCAGTATTCGTACATTGAGCTGTTCGCAGTTCCTCCCGCTGAAGAGCAGAGCGATGTCAAACGATAACGGTCAGCACAAGCCGACTTTCGAGAAGGGGGGCTATCAGCCGCTGAACGAGGGCTACGCGCCCGACGAACAGCGTGGCTACGTCCCCACCCCTGCGGCCAGCGTGCTTCCGAAGCCCCCGGTTGGCGGCACCGGCCAGACGCCGCCGCCCACCGCGCAGGTACCCTCGACGAACGGCACGGCGAACCGATGAGCGCGACCCGGGCGTGAACTGCTGAAGGATCGACGGAGTCACTGCAGCGAAGTGGAGCGCCTGGACTCAGGACCCGCTCCAGCCGTGCTAGATCGAGCAGGGTGCAGCCCGCGTCCAGGACTCAGTGTCGATCAAGGAAATGGTCCGGACGCTGCGAGCGCACGGATTGCTCGAGGAGAGCCGATGATCGCGTGGAACGAGAAGGAACAGCTGGATTATCTGCAGAGGTTGCCGTGGACCATCGTCCCGCAGCAGGGCGATGAGCCCGGAGATCTGGTGCTCACGTGCCCCGAGATTCCGGCCGCGATCGGCACCGGGCGCGACGAAGACGAAGTCGCCAACAATTTCTGGCAATCGCTCCGGCTCGTGCTTCGATCCTGCCTGCGTGAGAAGGACCCGATCCCTCTTCCCGCTCGTGCGCCTCGGACTCTTCCTTGGGCAGCGGAAGCACCCGCCGCTCTGGCTTTCAAGTTCCAGGCAGTCATGACCTCGGGCGGAGCGACGCAAACGAAGGCAAAGGGACCCGAGATGACGGCGGGCATCGACAATGCCCGCGACGAAGCCGGTACCGAACGCGTGGAGCGCGAGCTGACAGTCGCATAGATGCCTTCCGCTACTCACCGGGCACGCCAGCACTCTCCGCTGGCGTGCTCTTGTCGTTCCGGGGTAGCTTTTCAGCCCAATGAACGCTCCCGAAGCTCCCGCCCTCCTCGTCCGCGCCCTCGTCAAGCGCTACGCCGACGTCGTCGCCGTGAACGGCCTCGACCTCGAGGTCGCGCCCGGCGAGTGCTTCGGCCTCCTCGGCCCTAACGGCGCGGGGAAGACGACGACCATCGAGATCTGCGAGGGACTCACCGCTCCCGACTCCGGCGACGTCACCCTCGCCGGCCAGCGCTGGTCGCATGACGCGCGCGCGCTGCGCCAGCGCGTCGGCATCCAGCTCCAGGAGACGCAGCTCAGCGAGAAGCTCACCGTCGAGGAGACGGTGCGGCTCTTCCGCAGCTTCTACACGAAGGGGCAGGGCGTCGATCGCGTCATCGGGCTCGTGCAGCTCGACGAGAAGCGCGCGTCGCGCGTCGGCACGCTCTCCGGAGGACAGAAGCAGCGCCTCGCCCTCGCCTGCGCCCTCATCGGCGATCCGGAGCTGCTCTTCCTCGACGAGCCGACGACGGGGCTCGACCCGCAGTCTCGACGCCAGCTCTGGGAGCTGGTCGAGTCGCTGAAGGCGGATGGCCGGACGATCGTCCTCACCACGCACTACATGGACGAGGCGGAGCGGCTCTGCGACCGCATCGCGATCGTCGACCACGGCAAGGTGATCGCGCTGGGCACGCCGCGCGAGCTGATCGCCTCCATCGCCGCGACGCAGGTGGTCTTCTTCGCGATCGAGGGCGGAGAAGGCGCGCTCGACGCGGCCGCGCTCGACGCGATCGCCGCCGCGGTGAAGGCGACCCACGCGCCGCGGGCCGCCGACGGCGGATGGGAGCTGCACGTCGCCGCGCCGCACGAGGCGATCCCGGCGCTCCTCGAGCAGCTCCGCGCGCGTGGCGCGAAGATCGCCGAGCTGCGCACGCACTCGCCCACCCTCGAGGACGTCTTCGTCACCCTCACCGGGCGGGCGCTGCGCGATGGCTGACGAGCGCGACCACCGGCCGGCGATCGTCGAGCTCACCCTCGTCCGCTTCCGCGAGTTCATCCGCGAGCCGGAGGCGGTGTTCTGGACGTTCGTCTTTCCGCTGCTGCTCGCCGCGGGGCTCGGCATCGCCTTCCGCAACCGGCCGCCGGAGACGGTGCGCGTCGGCGTCGTCGGCACCTCGCCGGCGGCGCGACAGACGGCCGAAGCGCTGGGCGCGTCGAAGGGGCTCATCGTCGAGAGCTTCGACGCGGACAGCTCCGCGGCGCGTGCGCTGCGCACGGGCATCGTCGCATTGGTCGTCGCGCGGGGCGCTGCCGGCGAGGCGGAGTACCGCTTCGATCCCTCGCGTTCCGACGCGCGCTCGGCGCGCTCGCTGGTCGACGAGACGCTCCAGCGCGCCGCCGGGCGAGTCGACCCGGTCGCGGTGCACGAGGAGACGGTGCAGGCGCGCGGGTCGCGCTACATCGACTTCCTGATCCCCGGGCTGCTCGGCCTCAACATCATGGGAAGCAGCGTCTGGTCGATCGCCTTCTCGATCGTGACGGCGCGGAACAAGAAGCTGCTCAAGCGCCTGGTCGCGACGCCGATGCCGCGGAGCCAGTACCTGCTCTCCTTCCTCAGCTCGCGGCTCGTGTTCCTGATCGCCGAGGTCGCGGTGCTCATCGGCTTCGGCCACTGGGTGTTCGACGTGCCCGTGCGCGGCTCGATCGCGACGCTGGCGGTGGTCTGTCTGGTGGCCGCGCTCGCCTTCAGCGCGATCGGGCTGCTCGTGTCGTCGCGCGCGACGACGGTGGAGGGTGCGTCGGGGATCACGAACCTCGTGATGATGCCGATGTGGATCTTCTCGGGTGTCTTCTTCTCCTCCTCGAACTTTCCCGCCGCCTTCCAGCCGGTGATCCGCGCGCTGCCGCTCACCGCGACGGTGGACGCGCTGCGGGCGACGATGCTCCAGGGCGCAGGACTTGGCGCGTTAGGCAGCGAGTTGCTCGTGCTCGGCGCGTGGCTCGTGGTCGCGTTCTCGGTGGCGCTGAAGATCTTTCGCTGGCGGTGAGGTCGCGCTCGGCGCAGTTTGCATCGGATCGCTCCGTGTGCGGTCCGGGTTCCTCGCGCCTCCGATTCGCTCCGGCAACAGCCAATAAACACGAAGGCCACGAAGGCCCACGAAGATGTTGCCGGGCACTCTTCGTGGACCTTCGTGGCCTTCGTGCTTCAATCACAGGAACAATAGCTGGCTCGTTGCGGTGAGGCGCTCACGCGCCACACGGAGTGATCCGATGCCACCCCGGTCAGCCAGCAATTATCATCCGCTCGGCGTCCCTCGCAGCCCCGCCAGAAACAACTCAGTCGCCTCGTCGAGCAGGCGCTTCTCGGGGATCGCCAGCCCTCGCACGCCCGACGCGTGCTGCTGCCAGATGCTCTGCAGCAGGAGACCGGAGATGAGCACGCGTGCCGCGACCTCGGCGTCGACGTCGGCGCGGAACTCGCCGGCGCGCCTGCCCTCGTCGACGAGACGCGCGAGGAGCTTCCAGCCTTCCACCGGACCCGACGCGATCCACTGGCGGTAGGCGTCGGGCACCTCGTGCGCGATGCCGAGCACGAGGAGGGCGAGGACGCCGCGGCCGGCGCGCTCTGTTCCGCCGAAGCCGCGACGGATGAAGAGGCGGATCCGCTCCGACGCCGGACCAGCGACCTCGCGCAGCTCCTCCGCGAGGCGGCCGAACACGCGCTCGTGATGCTGCTCGATCGCCCGGAGGAGCAGCTCCTCCTTCGTGCTGAAGTAGTGGTAGATTGTCCCCTTCGTCACGCCGGCTGCCTCGGCGATCTCCTCGAGGCGGGTGTTGCGGTAGCCCTTCTCGGCGAAGACCGTCATCGCCGCGTCGAGGAGCTCGCCGGGACGGTCGTCGGGGCGGCGCTCCCAGCGCAGCGCGCGACCGCGGCGCGCGCGCTTCGCCTCGCGCTCAGTGGTGCGCGCCATCCGACGCCGCGGCGAGGTCGCGCTCCGCGAGCTCGACGATGATGCGCGCCGCGTCCTCCATCGACAGGAAGCCGGTGTTCAGCTGCACGTGGTAGAGCAGGGGATCGCGGACGTCGCGGCCGTAGTGCTGGCGCACGTAGCTCACGCGGTCGGTGTCGATCCGGCGGGCGAGGGTGGCGGCGTTGTCGCGCGTGCAGTCGCCGCGCCGGCCGCAGATCCGCTTCACCCGCTCCTCGATGGGCGAGACGAGGCGGACGTGCACCGTGCGCGGCCGGTCGTGGAAGAGCGCCTGCGCGCCATGGCCGAGGAGGATCACCGGAGGCGTCTTCGCGGCGTCGAGCATGACGTCGCGCGCGGCGACGAAGACGCGCTCGGGGTCGGGACGCTGCGCCACCTCGGGATCGATGAGCAGATCCGGGTTCCCCATCAGCAGCGCGTTCCCGAGGTTCTCGAGCAGGGTCGGCACGTGCTCGTCGCACTCCTCGACCGCGTCATCGGGGAGATGGAGCCGGTCGGCGACGAGGTGCGGGATGTCCTCGCCGACGACGCGCCACCCGAGGGTGGCGGACAGCCGCCTGGCGAGCTCGCCGGCGCCGGCGCCGTACTCCCGCGAGAGGGTGATCATGTCGGCCTGCGCCATGCGAGCCTCCTCGGATGACCGTGCCACACGAGTTGCCGGAGTAATATACTCGTGAGTATGTTACTGCCGGCCCCGGGGACGGTCAATCCCGGGCGGGCAAGGGGAGCGAGCGGACGATGAGCGACGCGGAACGGGACATCGGCGTGATCGAGGAGGAGGAGGCGGCACCGCCGTCTCCCCCGCCGACCGCGCCCGCCGCCGGCGCGGCGAGCTTCCCCCGACGCGGGGCCGAGCACAAGTACCTCATCGCCTTCGCGGTGGTGCTCGCCGCCCTGATGCAGGTGATCGACAGCTCCATCGTCAACGTCGCGCTCCCCGACATGATGGGGACCCTCGGCGCGAACCTCGACGAGATCGCCTGGGTGTCGACCGGCTACATCCTCGCGAGCGTGATCATCATCCCGCTCACCGGATGGCTCGGCAACTTCTTCGGGCGGAAGCGCTACTTCGTCGGCTCGATCATCATCTTCACCGCGTCGAGCTTCCTCTGCGGCGCCGCGCACTCGCTGACGTCGCTGGTGATCTGGCGGATCATCCAGGGACTCGGCGGCGGCGCGCTGATGACCGTCTCCCAGGCGGTGCTCTTCGAGTCCTTTCCCCCGGAAGAAGCGGGAACGGCGATGGCGCTCTTCGGGCTCGGCGTCATGGTCGGCCCGACCATTGGCCCGACGCTCGGCGGCTGGCTCGTCGACAACTACGGCTGGCCCTGGATCTTCTACATCAACATCCCCGTCGGCATCGTCGCCGCGGTGATGATCGCGGCGTACGTCCACGACCCCGAGGGACAGCGCAAGCCGGCGTCGATCGACTACCAGGGGATCGCGCTGCTCGCGGTGAGTGTCGGCGCGATTCAGTACGTGCTCGAACACGGCCAGCGCGAGGACTGGTTCGACTCGCGCTTCATCACGACGCTGGTCGTGATCGGCGTGGTCGGGATGGTCGCGCTGCTCTGGCGCGAGCTGACGACCGATCACCCCGTGATCGACTTCCGCGTCATGCGGCACCGGCAGATGTGGGTCGGCACCATCCTCGGCGTCGTGATGGGCGTGGGGCTCTACGCGATGTCGTTCACCCTCCCCGTCTTCCTGCAGCAGAACCTGCGCATGACCGCCGAGCAGACGGGGCTGACGCTGCTCCCGGGCGCGCTGGCGACGGCGGTGTCGATGGCGGTGGTCGGCCGATTGACGAACAAGTTCGATCCGCGGCTGCTGATTGCCAGCGGCGCGCTGATCTTCGCCTACGCGGCGTGGCAGCTCGCGCACATCACCGGCGAGAGCGGGCAGAGCGACTTCTTCTGGCCGCTCATCTGGCGAGGGGTGGGGCTCGGCCTGATGTTCGTGCCCGTCACGACGATCACCCTCGCCGAGCTGAGCGTTCAGGAGCTCGGGCAGGGGACGGGACTCTACAACTTCTTCCGGCAGCTCGGCGGATCCTTCGGGATCGCGGTGATCGCGACGCTCGTCGCGCGCTACACGTCGCAGTTCCGCGCGATCATCGGCGAGCATCTCGGCGTCACCGATCCGATGAGCCTCTCGCGGCTGAACATGCTGACGCGCGGGATGATCGCGAAGGGCGCCGACCCGCAGCGCGCGCACGAGCAGGCGCTGCGTCTGCTCGAGGGACAGCTCATGGGGCAGGCGAGCGTCATCGCCTACTCGCGCATCTACATGCTCGCGATGATCCTCATCCTCTGCCTGATCCCGCTGCTCCTGCTGGTGCGCACGACGAAGGGTGCGGCCGGGGCACACGCTGTGATGGAGTAGGCGCCGACCCGGCCCTCTCCATCCGATGACCCAACTCGACGCCGCCTTCGTGGTGCTCGCCCTGACGCTCGCCGCGGCGCTGGGGGTGCGCCGCGCGTCGGCGCCGGCGCCGGTGCTGCTCGCGATCGTGGGGATCATCGCGGGGGTCGCGTGGCACCTGATCCCCGGGCTCCCGCCGCTGATCGTCCCGCCGGAGCGGGTGCTGTTCGTGTTCCTCCCGCCCCTCCTCGCCACAGCGGCGTACTCGCTCCCCCTCGGCGCGTTCCGGCGCGACCTGCTCGCGATCGGGATGCTCGCGGTCGGGCTGGTGCTCGTGACGATGGCCGCGGCCGCCGTCGTGGCGCACGAGGCGGCGGGGCTCTCCTGGGCGGCGGCGTTCGCGCTCGGCGCGATCGTCGCGCCCCCCGATCCGGTGGCGGCGAGCGCGGTCGCCGAGCGAACGGGGCTGGCCCACCGGCTGGTGATCATCCTCGAGGGCGAGGGGCTGGTGAACGACGCCATCGCCATCGTCGCCTACGCGGTGGCCCTCGACGCGGTGATGCTCGGCGACTTCACCTGGAAGGGCGCGCTGCTCGAGACGGCGCGCGCGGTGCCGACCGGCGTGCTGCTCGGCTGGGTGATCGGCCGCGGTGTCGCCGCGCTCCGCCGCCGGATGGACGACGTCCCGATCGAGGTCGCGATCACGCTCTTCGTTCCGTACCTCACCTGGCTGATCGCCGAGCGCACCGGCGCGTCAGGGGTGCTGGCGGTGGTGACGCTGGGGATCATGCTCCGGCGGCACGAGCCGGCGACGTCGAGCGCCGCGGCGCGGATCGCGGCGCACACGGTGTGGGGCGCGGTGCGCTTCGGCAGCACCGCACTGGTCTTCGTGCTTCTCGGGCTGCTCGGCGGCGAGGTCGCGACCGCGGGGTTCTCGTGGCCGCTCGCCCGCGCGGGGATGTACGTGACGCTGGCCGTGATCGTGATCCGGCTGCTCTGGATGCACACCGTGCCTCACGCGCTGCGGGCGATCGGGCTGGAGGAGCACTTTCCGGTTCCGACGAGGCGCGAGCTCACGGTGCTCGGCTGGTCGGGGGGGCGCGGCGTCGTCTCCCTCGCGCTGGCGCTGGCCGTGCCGGCGCTCGGCCTCGTCGACCCGGGGGACTCGCGGCGGACGATCATCTTCCTCACGGTGGCGGTGATCGTCGGCACGCTCATCGTGCAGGGGATGACGCTCCTTCCGCTGGTGCGCCGTCTCGGTGTGGGCGACCCCGAGCGCGAGTCACGCGACGAGCTGCGCACGCGGGCACGCGCGCGCCGCGCCGCGCTGGCGACGCTCGACCGGCTGGCGCGGACGGATCGCGCGGCGGCGGACTACTGCGGAACGCTCGCCGCGCGGATCCGCGAGGGCACGCTGGGGATCGCCAGCGTCGGCGCGTTAGGCAGCCGACGGGACGACGAGCGCCCGCTCCGGGCCGCGCTCGACGCGCAGCGCCGCGTCGTGCAGGAGATGCGCGACGCCGGACACATCGGCCACAACCTCGCCACGCGTCTCGAGACCGAGATCGACGCCGACGAGCTGGCGCTGCGCGGCGAGTTCGGGCGTCTCACCGACGTCGCCGGCGGGTGAGGCGCCGGCGCGGCCTGGAGTCGAAAACACGAAGGACACGAAGGCACACGAAGAGTGCTCAGTAGCCTTCGTGCCCCTCCGTGACCTTCGTGTTCAAACGACAGTTGCGGAGCAATCAGCGCCGCGCGTCCTCGATCCTGATCGGCGGGAAGCCAACGATGTCGTAGGTCGCCGACGCGAGCCCGATCTTCGCCGCGTCGAGCGCGGCGAGGATGTCGCGGCTCATCGCGTCCTTGATCCCCCGGATCCCCCGCTCGGGGACGATGAAGCGCAGGTTCAGCTCGAGCCAGTTGTCGGTGAGCCGCCAGTACACGGCCGGCTCGAGCGTCACCTCCTCGGGAAGAGTGTAGCGCTTGCGTAGCTCGCCGAGCGCTTCCGTCGCCGGCGCGAGGAAGCGCTGTGTGTGCTTTCGTGCCGCGTCGAGGAGGATCTGCTCCACCTTCGCGCGGTCGTCCTGGTAGCGGATGGGCAGGTGGATCTCCTCCCACAGATACGGAAACTCGCGGGTGTAGTTGTAGACCGGCGAGTCGAAGATCTTGTCGTTCGTCATCCGGACGAGTCGTCCGGTGTACTGGCGCGCCTGCACCCACACCGCGGGCTCGGCGCCTTCCTGCACCGAGGGCGGCTCGCCCATCTCCATCACCGTCGTCTGCATGAAGCCGACGGCCACGACGTCGCCGCGCACGCCGGCCATGGTGATGCGGTCGCCCACGGTGTAGACGCGTCCGCGGAGGATGATCAGGAACGCGGCGAAGGAGGTGATGACGCGCTGGAGCGCGACGGCGATGCCCGCGGTGATGAGTCCCGCCGCGGTCGCGATCCGTCCGGGATCGTCGAACCAGATCGAGACGAGGCCGACGACGAGGACGACGGCGGTGAGAACCTTCACCGCCTGACGCGACCAGAACGCGGCACGCCCCTGCGCGGCGTCGCGGAGGACGACGCGGAGCAGGAAGCGAAGGAGGTAGCTCGCCACGAGCAGCGCGGCGACGAAGCCGAGCGTGACGAGGAGCTTCCGTCCGGTGAGTGGCGAGAATCCGGCGAGCTTCACGCCGAAGACGTGTACGCCTTCCTGGAGCAGCAGCGCGGTCGGGACCGTCATCGAGATTGTCGGGAGCGCGAGTCGAGTCCGCGCACCGGCCGGTGCGCCAGGGACCGCGCGCCACCCTCGCGAATCCCGAGCCAGCGTACGCCCGGAGAACCGGCGCGCCGCCACGCCCGCTCCCGCACGGGACTTGCCTCATCGTCCTTCACCGGAACGGGAGGTCTCACGTGTCGCTACTGCAGCACGTGGTCGTCGAAGCGCGGCATTCGCTCGCCGACTACGCCGCCGAAGCACGGCTCGCACCCTCGGTGCAGGAGCTCGAGGCGGAAGCATCGCGTCTCGTCCCGCTCCTCGCCGGCCGCACGATCTGGATGGTCAGCTCCACCGCGGTCGGCGGCGGCGTCGCCGAGATGCTGCCGACGCAGATCGCGATGCTCCGCGACCTCGGCATCCGCGCCGAGTGGGTGGTGATCGGGAGCGAGGAGGAGGAGTTCTTCGTCCTCACCAAGCACCTCCACAACCTGGTCCACGGTGTGGGCACGCCGGCGCTCGATGCCGGCGCGCGCGCTCTTTTCGAGCGCGTCAACCACGCGAACGCCGAGGAGCTCCGTCCGCTGCTCGCGCCGAACGACGTGCTCGTCGTGCACGACCCGCAGCCCCTGCCCATCGCGTCGATGCTCGCGCGCTCGATCCCGCTGGTCACGGTATGGCGCTGCCACATCGGCCTCGACGAGGAGAACGCGGCGACGCGCGCGGCGTGGGACTTCTTCGCGCCCTGGCTCGACGCGTACGATCACGCGGTCTTTTCCGCCTCCGAGTACATCCCGCCGCGGCTCGCCGGCCGCGCGTCGGTGATCGCGCCAGGGATCGATCCGCTCTCGGAGAAGAACGCGGAGCTCTCGCTGCACGAGACGGTGGAGGCCCTCGCCCGCGGCGGGCTCGCGGCCGCGCCCGGGCCGCTTCTTCGAGCGCCATTCGCCGCGCAGGCCAGCCGCGCCGGGGACGACGGCGTCTTCGTGCCGGCGGCCACGCTGGAGGACATCGGGCTGCTCACCCGGCCGATCGTCACGCAGATCTCACGGTGGGACCGTCTGAAGGGTTGGCTGCCCCTCCTCAACGCGTTCACCGCGCTCAAGCGGTCGTCCACCGACGTCGCCGTCGCCGGGAACGACCCGCTCCAGCTTCGCCGGCTCCAGCTCGCGCGGCTCGTGCTCGCCGGTCCCGACCCTGGCGCGGTCGCCGACGATCCGGAAGGGCTGGAGGTGCTCGGCGAGCTGCGCGCGGCCTACGCGAAGCTCCCGCCGGCGGTGCGGCGCGACGTCGCCTTCGTCGCGCTGCCGATGACGTCGCGCGAGGAGAACGCGCTCATGGTGAACGCGCTCCAGCGCGCGTCGACCATCGTCGTCCAGAATTCGCGCCGCGAGGGGTTCGGGCTGACGATCGCCGAGGCGATGTGGAAGCGCGTGCCGGTGCTCAGCAACTCGCGCGCGTGCGGGCCGCGGCAGCAGATCCGCGACGGGATCGACGGACGCCTGATCGCCGACCCCGAGGACGTTCACGAGCTGTGCGAGACCATGGTCGCGATGCTCGGCGACCAGGATGCGCGCGAACGGTGGGGACGCTCGGCGCAGCGCCGCGTGCAGGACCGCTTCGTCGACACCGCGCAGCTGCGGCACTGGGTGCAGCTCCTCCTCCGCCTTCCCGGGCTCGCACCGGGGGCGCGGTCGCGCGCGGAGAAGGAGATCCGGCCGGCGCCGTGACACGCGTCGCCGTGCGGCGGCGCCGGGTCGCCGCGGTCGCTAGACTGCACTCGCCATGGAGAACACCGGACCTCGAACGCGCGCGGTGATCCCGCCGGTGCCAGCCGTGCTCGGCGCGATCGTCAGCGTGCAAGGCGGCGCGGCGCTGGCCAAGGGACTCTTCCCCGCGCTCGGCGCGACGGGCACCGCGGGGCTGCGCATCGGGTTGTCGGCGCTGATGCTCCTCGCCGCATTCCGTCCCCCGCTCGCGCGGCTCGGCGCGGCGCAGTGGCGGGTGATCGTCCCCTTCGGCGTCGCGCTGGGGACGATGAACGCCGTCTTCTACCTGGCGCTCGCGCGCATCCCGCTCGGCCTCGCGGTGACCGTCGAGTTCATCGGACCGCTCTCCGTCGCGGTGTACGGCTCCCGGCGCGCGCTCGACCTGCTCTGGGTGGCGATGGCCGCCGGTGGGATCGCGCTCATCGCGCCCTGGGGCGGCTCCGGCCTCGACCCGTTAGGCATCCTCTTCGCGCTGATCGCCGGCGTCTGCTGGGCGATCTACATCGTGCTCGGCGGACGGCTGTCGCGGCTCGTCGCCGGGGGGGCGGCGGTGAGCGCGGCGATGGCGGTGGCGACGCTGACGATCCTTCCCGTCGCGATCGCCGGTGGCGGGCTCGCGCGGCTCACCCCGCCACTCTTCCTGTCGGCGGTCGCCGTGGCATTGCTCTCCAGCGCCCTGCCGTACAGTCTGGAGATGATCGCGCTGCGCGCGCTGCCGTCGCGGACCTTCAGCATCCTGATGAGCCTCGAGCCCGCGGTCGCGGCGCTCGCCGGCATCGTCTTCCTCGGCGAGCGGCTGTTCGGGACGCAATGGCTGGCGATCGTGCTCGTGATCCTGGCGAGCATCGGCGCGACGATGACCTCGCGGGAGCCGAAGGCCGCCGTCGAGCTGTGAGGTTCACGTCGACCTGGTCGGGGAGGACGCCATGAAGATCGGAATCATCGGCGCGGGAAACATCGGCGGGACGCTGGTGCGGCGGCTCGCGGCGCTCGGGCACGAGGTATCCGTCGCCAACTCGCGCGGACCGGAGACGCTCGCCGATCTGGCGCGCGAGAGCGGGGCGAAGGCGGTGACGGTGGAGGAGGCGGCGCGGGGGAAGGACGTCGTGATCGTCACCATCCCGGAGAAGAACGTTCCCCGCCTGCCGAAGGGGCTCTTCGCCGGCGCCGATCGCACGGTCGTCGTCGACACCGGCAACTACTATCCGCGCAACCGCGACGGGCGCATCGACGAGATCGAGAACGGGATGACGGAGAGCCGCTGGGTCGAGCGGCAGATCGGCCATCCGGTGGTGAAGGCGTTCAACAACATCTACGCGAAGCACCTGCTGGAGCGTGGCAAGCCGAAGGGCGAGCCGGGACGGATCGCGCTCCCCGTCGCCGGAGACGACGCGCGCGCGAAGCAGGTGCTGATCGGCCTGCTCGACGAGCTCGGCTTCGACGGCGTCGACGCGGGTAGTCTCGACGAGTCCTGGCGCCAGCAGCCAGCGACGCCGGTCTACGGCACCGACTTGGACGCGGAGGGCGTCGAGCGCGCGCTCGCCGGAGCGCCGCGGGAGCGGCCGGCGGACTTCCGCGCGCGTTAGGCGCTGCGCTCGCGCGCGCCCTCAGGTGGTGTCGCTCTGCGCCGGGCGCGAGACGAGCGCGTTGAGCACGTTCTCGGTGCTCGGCATCGTCACGCGGAGGAAGTCGCCGGGGTGGAGCAGCACCTGGCCGCTGCTCGGCGTCCGTCCGGTGGCGATGACGCGCGCGTACACCGTGATCGTCCCCGATCCGCTCACCGTCCGCAGGTCGAGGCGCAGCGAGTCCGTGTGCCCGCCGAAGACGGTGCCGAGCCGGACGCGATCGCCCGCGGTGCCCACCGCGTAGACGTCGGTCTGGTCGAGCGACTCGTTGTTGAAGACGATGATCGCGTACTCCACCGGAGCCGGCGTGCCGTGTCGCGGCCCGCAGCCCCCGGCCGAGAGCGCGAGCGCGAGCAGCGCGACACGGAACGAGCGTGAAGCCATCGAAGTCTCCTCTGAGCGTGGGTCGAAGCTGCAGCGCGGGAGGCGTGGCTGCAACTGGCGCGCGTCTACGGTAAGCATCGCGCGCCGTGCGAAGGAGTAGTGCGGGGTCTGGCTTCGTCCACTTCGCGGGGAGGACGGGAGTCCGGGAGAGCTCCTGCTGGTTGCCGGGGGCGACCCCGCGGTGAAACGTGAAAGCCTCGGCAGGCCTCCCCACCTCCCGTCCTCCCCGCGAACGTCGGAGATACAGACTTCCCGCGGGAACTGACGCACGGCGCGATGTGAAAAGCCCACGCCGAGCAATCACCATCGCGCATCCTCCACCCGCGTCGTGCTAATATTGTCGCCGAGCCGGAGCGTCGCGCGAGCGTCGTCCGGCGGTCTCTCACGCGCGTCATGCCCCACTTTCCAGCGATCGTCCTCGCCATCGCCTTTGCCGCGGTCGTCGTCGCGGTCACCGCGCTCGCGCGCCGGCTCCCCGTGCCGACGCCGATCCTGCAGGTGCTCGCGGGACTCGCGGTCGCGTTCATCCCGGGGGTGGCGCTTCCCGAGGTGGATCCGGACGTGGTCTTCCTCGTGTTCCTGCCGCCGGTGCTCTGGTCGGCGGCGTTCTTCACCTCGCTGCGCGACTTCAGCCGCAATCGCCGCCCGATCGGGCTGCTCGCGATCGGACTCGTCATCGCCACCTCCGTCGCCGTCGCGATCACCGCGCGCGCTCTCTTCCCCGGGATGAGCTGGGCGGTGGCGGTCGCGCTCGGCGCGATCGTCTCGCCGCCCGACGCGGTCGCCGCGACGGCGATCGTCTCGCGGCTGCGCGTGCCGCGGCGGGTGATCGTCATTCTCGAGGGGGAGAGCCTCGTCAACGACGCGTCGGCGCTCATCGTCTACCGCACCGCGGTCGCCGCGGCGGTGACGGGCTACTTCAGCGCCGGCGAAGCGGTGGTGCGTTTCTTCGTCGACTCGGCGATGGGCGTCCTGATCGGCATGCTCGTCGCCTGGCTCGTGCTGCGCGCGGTGCGCTTCTCGCGCGACACGATGGCGGAGATCCTCCTCACCCTCGCCGCGCCGTACGTCGCCTGGCTCACCGCCGAGTCGATCCACGTCTCGGCGGTGCTCGCCTGCGTCGCCGGCGGACTGTATCTGCGCCGTCATTTCTCGACGGCGGTCGGACCGCTCTCGCGGCTGCAGACGCGCGCGGTGTGGGATCTCGTCGTCTTCGTGCTGAACGCGATGATCTTCCTCCTCCTCGGCGTCGAGTTCCGCGTGGCGCTGCGGACCGTTCCGTCGGGAGAGATCGGCGCCCTCGCGCGCGCGGGGCTCGTCATCGGGCTCGTCGCCATCGTCGTGCGGCTGCTCTGGGTGCCGATCGCGACGCTCCTGCCGCGGTGGCTGAGCCGCGAGGTCCGCCGCCGTGACCCGCTGCCGTCGTGGAAGCCGGTGTTCCTCGTCGCCTGGACGAGCATGCGCGGGATCGTCTCCCTGGCGACGGCGCTCGCCCTGCCGCTCGTGCTGGCGACGGGGGAGCCGTTTCCGTATCGCGCGCAGATCCTCGTGATCACGATGTGCGTGATCATGCTGACGCTCGTCGTGCAGGGCTTCACGCTCGCGCCGATGGTTCGCGCGTTCGCCTTCCCCCCCGAGGAGCGGCATCACGTCGAGGCGCGACTGGCGCGGCTGGAAGCGACGCGCCGCGGCGCCGAGGCGCTCGACGATCTCGCCCGCGAGCCGTGGGTGGATCAGCGCGACGTCGAGTGGCTGCGCGGCGAGCTCCGCGACCGGGTCCGCCTGCTCCAGCACGGCGACGCGGAGCCCGAAGGCCGGCGCCGGCTGCGGCGCGAGATGCTGCACGCCGAACGCCGCATGCTCGTCCGCCTGCGCAACGAAGGCGCGATCTCCGACGACGTGCTCCACGAGCTGGAGCAGGAGCTCGATCTGGAGTCGGTGCGTATCGGGTAGGCTTCGGGAGTACGGGAGTACGGGAGTACGGGAGTACGGGAGTACGGGAGTACGGGAGTACGGGAGTACGGGAGTACGGGAGTACGGGAGTACGGCACTGCCATATCGCAGTTGCGTACTCCCGTACTCCCGAGCCCCGTACTCCCCTTACTCCGGTGCCCCCTTCGAAGACGTGCTTCCCTCCGGCAGCCGCTCGAGGCGGCCGAGTCGCTCGACGTCGATCGCGAGGACGCCGTCGGGCGCGGTCGCGAAGATGCTCGCGAACTTCGCGTCCCAGCGAATCTCCTCCCACGTGTAGGACGCGCGCGCGGTCACCCGCGTCGAGAAGGTCTCCTCGTGCGCGTTCACCAGCACGAGCACCTCCGCCTCCGCCGCGCGCAGCGTGTCCGGCGTGGCGCCGCGCAGCGGGCTCTCGGCGTCGATCGGGTGGACGACCGTCCAGTGCAGGGTGAACAGGTCCACCGAGCTCCGCTCGAGCGCGAGCGGATAGAAGTTGCGCGTGCGGCGCCCGTCCTCCTCCTCGAAGAGCGCGACGCTCATCCGCACCTGGACGTCGTTCACCTCGCCCGGGCGCGCGTTCACCATCCGGAACATGAGCCCGCGCCCGCCATCGTACGGCGCGACGACGGCGGAGTCGCTGAACTGGATGCGCATGCGCGGGCGTGTGAGGCGCGCGATGAGCAGCCCGGCGGCGACGACGAGCACGAAGGGCCCGATGAACGACTCGAACACCGTGAGCCAGTGCGCGGTCGGCCCGACGGCGTAGAGCGGGCCGCTTCCCGTCGTCGTGAAGATGCCGACGCTGTAGCTGAACGCTCGAAGGAAGGGATCGTCGATCCCGACGACGTCCGCGCCGTGCAGCGCGCCGTTGCCGAGCGCGAGGTAGGCCAGCGCGAAGACGCCGTTGAGAAGCAGCAGCGCGCCCAGGCCCCACGCGAGAAACACGGCGAGCGGCGCGTTGAGCGCGCGCAGGTAGAAGCGCTCGACGCGCTGCGCGCCGAGGCCGTACTTGCGGCTCGTCGGCTCCCCCTCGTGCGTGAGGAACCGCCCGCGGACCTGCTGCGCGACCACGCTCCCGAAGCCGAGATCGGTGTACACCGACCGCGGCGGCGGCAGCTGCGAGCCGTCGGTCTCGTGCTCGACGGGAGAGGCCATGATCGATGACGGGTGGCGACTGTGGGACGAGGGACGAGCAATGGTACACCAACGGTCGGGGAGCGACAACGGTGCCCGCCGCTCGCCCGCCGCTCGCACGTGGCGGTGGACGGTTAGCTTTCGACCGTGCATCTCTTCGCGCCTCTCCAGCAGCGCGGCGTCACGCTGCGCAATCGCGTCGTCGTCTCCCCGATGTGCCAGTACTCGAGCGTCGACGGATTCGCCGACGACTGGCACCTCGTCCACCTCGGCGCCTTCGCCACTGGCGGGGCGGCGGTGGTGCTCACCGAGGCCGCGGCCGTCACGCCCGAGGGACGAATCAGCCCGCAGGACCTCGGGCTGTGGAGCGATGCGCACGTCGAGATGCTCGCGCGGATCGGGCGCTTCGTGCGCGGGCAGGGTGCGCTGTTCGGCGCGCAGCTCTCCCACGCCGGACGGAAGGCGAGCACGCGCCGCCCCTGGGACGGCCGCGGACCCGCGCCGCCGGCCGAAGGCGGCTGGTCGCCCGTGCTCGGCCCCAGCGCGATCCCCTTCGACGAGCGCCACC
>JABFXC010000143.1 GCA_013361935.1 Gemmatimonadaceae bacterium | reverse complement strand
GGTCAACGGCAGTCGACTGCAGTCAACGCCGGTCACGAGTCACAAGTCACTCCTCCACACACCTCACCGCCCGCAGTTCCGTTTCACGAAGCACGCGTCACGCATCCTCACACCTCACCGCCCGCAGGAAGCAGTTTCACGAGTAACGAGTGACGAGTGACGAGTCACGAGTGCGCGGTGAGCGTCCCCAACCGCCTCGCGATCTCTCCCGGCTCCCCGCTTCCGATCACGGTCGCGTCCACTCGCACCACGGGCATCACGTCGTTGGTCGTGCTCGTGAGGAAGGCTTCCTCCGCCGTCTCCAGCTCGGCCACCGTGAACGCCGTCTCGTCCACCGTGAGGCCTGACGCGCGCGCCGTTTCGAGCACGACGTCGCGGGTGACGCCGCCGAGTATCGCGTGGGTGGCGGGATGCGTGCGGAGGACCCCGCCGATCACGGCGAAGAGGTTGGAGCTCGTCCCCTCGGTGACGACGCCGCCGCGGACGAACACCGTTTCCCAGGCACCCGCGTCGACCGCCGCCTGCTTGGCCATCGCGTTAGGCAGGAGGTTCACGGACTTGATGTCGCAGCGTCCCCAGCGCTCGTCCGGCGCGAGGATGATCGGCACCCCGTTGATCCGCTGGCCGTCGAAGGGCGCGAACGGAGTCGCGTAGGCGAACACCGTCGGCGCCGTGCCGGCGGGGGGAAAGTGATGCGTCCGCGGCGTCGCGCTCCCGCGGGTGATCTCGAGGTAGACGATCGCATGGCCGCGCTTGAGCCCATTCTCCTCGAGCAGCCGGAGCGCGAGCTCGCTCATCTGCTCCGCGGCGAATTTCTCCCCGGCGATCCGCACCTCGCGCAGCGATCGCTCGAGCCGCCTCCAGTGCCGCCCCGCCTCGATCAGCTCCCCGTCGAAGGCACGCACGACCTCGTAGACGCCGTCGCCGAAGAGGAATCCGCGATCGAAAGGCGACACCGACGCGTCGCGATCGGCGAGATAGCGGCCGTTGAGATGGACGATCATGAGGAGAAGATAGCGCGGATTCGGCTCGGCGTGCCGGTCTCGGTGCGGGTCGCGTCGGCGGTCGTTTCGGCGGGGAGATCGCGCGGTTCTTCCGGGAAGAACCGCACAAGAGCTGCGGAAGAAGAGCGGAAGATTCTACGGGCACGAGCCCGGATGTGATTTGGGGCATGCACGGCGAGTGGGTCTCGCCCCGCATGCCCCAAAAAGCGTCTCGGCTCGTGCGATAAGGAGGGTCACCCCGAGAGGAGCCCTTCCGTAATTCTTGAATAGGGCGGTTCTTCCGCCGTTCTTCCTGCCCAAACCGCGCGATACCCGATCAGCCGACGAGCCCCTACGCGACCCGCGACGAACCTGACGAAACGCCTACCACCACCGCCCGCCCTCCTCCTCCTCGTCGTCCTCGTCCTCCCCCGCCGCCTTCCCCTCGCCCTTCACCTCCAGCGGCTTCTCCGGATCGATCGGCGCGAGCTTGAGGTCGGCGAGCGCGGTGTTCAGCTTCGGGACGAGCGTGTCCACCGCGCGCTTGAGCGTCGCGAGCTGGAGGTCGAGCTGGGCCGAGAGCACGTTGAACACACCGTACGACTGGTCCGTCGGCCGGGCGTCCGCCGTCGACACCACCCCACTCAGCGCGGCGAGCTTGTTGTTCAGCCGGATCGGGTAGTTCAGCGGGTCCTGGCTGCTCCGGTTCTTCGTCTGGTAGATCGAGTCCTCGACCATGCCGATCGTCTCGCGGAGCGCCTTCGAGAGCACCATCGCGGCGATGGCGTTCGCGCCGCCTAACGACTTGTCGCGCTCGTCGAGCTGCTGGCGGATCGAGCGGATCTGCTTCACCGCGTCGTTCGCCTGCGTCACCCGGTCGCGGATCTTGATGAGGAAGGCGAACTGCTCGCGCAGGTCGGCCTGCGTCGCCTTGCTCCGCGGATCCTTCTTCACGACGATCGTGTCCGTGCCGACCTCGGTGCCGTCCACCTTCATGCGCACCAGATATGTCCCGGGCGCCGCGACCGGGCCCTGCGTCCCGCCGGCCCACATGATCATGTCGTCGAAGCTGCTCGCGTCGGGGTAGCGGAGATTCCAGTTGAAGGAGTTGAGCCCCTTCTTGTTCGCGACGCGCGGCGGCGGGGGCGCGCGACGCGGTCCTTCCTCGGGCGACGTCTCCTCGCTCCGCCGCTCCAGCGCCTTCGTCGTGTCGGCACCCGCGCGGCGCAGCGAGTCGAGCCGCGCGCGCTGACGCTCGACGCCGCGCAGCGAGTCGGCGGCGGCCGCGCTGTCCTGCTTGCTCGTGAAGGAGCGGATCACCGTCCCCTTCGCGTCCATGAAGTCGAGCGTCACCTCGCGGCCAGCCTTATCGAGCGAGTACCACACGACCGCGCCGCTCGGCGGGTTCGCGCCGCGCGGATGGACGGGCGGCGTGTTCGCGCTCCCCGCCCCGCCCCCGAAGCCGCCACCCCAGTTCGCGCGGATCACCTCGCGCGGCGCGTAGAGGTGCGCCCCGTCAGGCGCTCCCTCCGCCGCGAGCTCGCGCAGAACCGAGAGATCGTCGAGGATCCAGAACGACCGCCCGTGCGTCGCGGCGACGAGGTCGCCCTCCTTCACCGCGAGATCGTGCACCGGCACCGGCGGAAGGTTGAGCTGCAGCTTGTGCCAGTGCGCGCCGTCGTCGAAGGAGGTCCAGACGCCGCGCTCCGTACCGGCGTAGAGCAGCCCCTTTTGCTCAGGATCCTCGCGCACGACGCGCACGAACTCGGTGTCGGCGATCCCCAGGTCGATCCGCTTCCACGACTTCCCGAAGTCCGACGTCTTCCAGATGTACGGCTGCATGTCGTCGAGCTGGTAGCGGTTCGCCGCGACGTACGCGGTGGCCGCGTCGTGCGGCGAGGGCTCGACGGTGGAGACGCGCGTGAAGGCGATCATGTCCGGCGGGGTGACGTTGCTCCACGTCTTCCCCCCGTCGCGGGTAAGCTGCACCAGCCCGTCGTCGCTCCCCGTCCAGATCTCTCCCTTCGCCTTCGGCGACTCGGCGACCGCGAAGATGGTGCCGTAGTACTCGATCGACGTCTGATCCTTGGTGATCGGGCCGCCCGACGCGCCTAACGTGCGCGGGTCGTGGCGGGTGAGGTCGGGGCTGATCGCCGTCCACGTCTGTCCTTCGTTGGTCGTCCTGAAGAGGACGTTCGCCGCGGCATAGAGCGTATTGGGATCGTTAGGCGAGAGGACGATCGGGAAGGTCCACTGGAAGCGATACTTGAGGTCCTCCGCCGAGTGGCCCATCGGGTTGTCGGGCCACGGGTTGACGTCGCGCTCCGAGCCCGTGCGCATGTCCTTGCGCGTGAGGAGGCCGCCATAGCTGCCGGCGAAGACGATGTTCGGGTCGTCGGAGCGGACGGCGATGTAGCCGCTCTCGCCCCCGCCCGCGTCCTGCCAGTCGCTCATGTCGATCCCGCCCGGCGCGCGTGAGGGGCCGCAGAGCGTCGAGTTGTCCTGCTGCGCGCCGCAGACCTTGTACGGGAACTCGTTGGTGGTGACGACGTGGTAGAACTGCGCGGTCGCGTAGTCCTGGTCGGACCAGGAGGTGCCGCCGTTGTAGGAGACGCTCGCGCCACCGTCGTCGCCCTCGATCATGCGGCGGCCGTCCTCGGGCGCCTGCCAGAAGTCGTGGCTGTCGCCGTGCGGCGGGCGGATGCTGCGGAAGGTCTTTCCGCCGTCGGTGGACTTCTGGAAGGAGACGTTGTTGACCCAGACCGCGTTCGAGTCGCGGGTGTCGGCGTGGATCTTGGAGTAGTACCAGGCGCGCTGGCGCAGCTTGCGCTCGTCGTTGGTCTTCACCCACGTGGTGCCCGAGTCGTCGGAGCGGAAGACGCCGCCGTCGTCGGCTTCGACGATCGCCCAGACGCGGCCGGCGCGCACCGGGGACGCCGAGATCCCGATGTTGCCTAACGTTCCGCGGGGGAGGCCCTGCCAGTGGGAGATCTCCGTCCAGTGGTCGCCGCCGTCGAAGCTGCGGAAGATGCCGGAGCCCGCGCCGCCGGAGACGAGAAGCCATGGCGTGCGCCCCGCCTGCCACATCCCCGCGTAGAGGACGTTCGGGTTCTTCGGGTCCATCGTGAGGTCGGAGGCGCCGGTCGAGTCGTTGCGGAAGAGGATCTTCTGCCACGACTTCCCGCCGTCCTTCGAGCGATAGACGCCGCGCTCCGCGTTAGGCGCCCAGACATGCCCCTGCGCCGCGACGTAGACGATGTCCGGGTTGGTGGGATGGACGCGGATGCGCGAGATCTGCCGCGTCTGGCCGAGCCCGAGGTTGGTCCAGGTCTTTCCGGCGTCGGTGGTCTTCCAGACTCCCTCGCCGTGAGAGACGTTGCCGCGGATCGGATACTCGCCCGTGCCGACGTAGACGATGTCGGAGTTGGAGGGCGCGACCGCGATCGCGCCGATGGTGCCGCCGAAGAACTTGTCGGTGACGGGGGCCCAGGACATCCCGCCGTCGGTGGACTTGAAGACGCCGCCGCCCGTGGTGCCCATCCAGAACTCGTGGGGCCTTCCCGTGGACCCCGCTACCGCGACGGATCTACCGCCGCGGTATGGGCCGATCTCGCGCCACTTGAGGGCGGAGAAGGCGGAGTCGGGGATCGTCGAGCTTTGAGCGAAGGCCTGGCTCGCGAGGAGGGTGGTCGCGAGGAGTGCGACGGCGAGGCGGGTGGGACGGGGCACGCGTGTTCTCTCCGGGGTGGGACGTAGGGTTCCGGAAAGAGGCGGGGGGAGGGGGGAGGGCGCAAGGGTGCACGCGCCCTGACGCGGGTGTCAGGCCACGGGCGTCACGCACTTCGGGTCGAGCGCGTAGATGCGGCCTCCGGCGGCACGCGCGCGGGTCGCGATCCATTCGAGCTCCGCCTTCGTGAAGGACTCGGGGTCACGCACCATCAGGAGGCGGCCGGCGGCCCTTCGCTGGTGGAATGGGCCTTCCAGCCATTCTGCGAGTTGCGTGCTGTCCTCAGCGCGGACGCTATTGAGCCTGTAGTGCCCAAGGCTGTCACGACCGAGGATGAGCGGTACATCGTTCGGCCGGTGGCAGTCCGTGCTGTCGGGAAATTGCAGCGCGACACCGGTGGCGGATTGGGACGTGTCTCTCACGCTCGCTGAAGAGCCGCGCCGTGTAGACGCAGCTGAGTCGGGATGCCGGTCGGGGGCGTTGCGACAAGCGCACACCATCGAGAGGCCGGCAAGCACGATCGTCGTTCGAGGCAATCGCCTGGGAGGGCGACCTACGAGAGCTCCTTCTCCGCTCATCGATTCCCACAATGCCCCGCCACGATCAGCTCCATCGCCCGCGCCGACGCCGGTAGCCCGCCGAGTGCGCCGCTCTTTCCTGGGTTCCTCGCCTCGAACCTCCCCTCCGATGCAGTATCGACCAGCGCGCTGACGTTGTTTCCCCAGAAGGTGATTCGCGCCCCCCCGCCGACACCACCACCGCGAACGGCCGCTCGTCGCCGGTAGCTCACTGACGGTCGATCCGATATGCGCGCCGTGCGCCGTCCGCACGCGCACTCGTCGTGCTGAAGCGCGAGACGCGCGTCGTGTCCAGCCACGGCGACTCGAACACGGCAGTCCCTCCATCGCCAAGCACGGCCACCTCCGCCGGCCAGCGCTCGTCTCCGCTCTCGATCATGGTGTCCCGCACGGCCGTCGCGCCAAAAACAAACGCCCCGCTCAGGCGGGGCGTCTCTAGAACATAGGGGAGCTACTTCGACTGACAAGCAGCGAGCGACTCGGCACCCAGCCTTTCCTCGAGCTGGCGCACTACGTTCCGGACCTTGTTGGCGTTCTCGCGGGAGAGAGGCTTCGGGGCGGTCGTCGGCTCGCTGCGCGTCTGCCCACCCTCGATGCTCGGCTGTGGATAGATGTATCCACGCGGCTTGTCGTTTCTATCGTTGAACATGTGTGGCTCCCGCTGCGAAGGATCGTGACGCGTCGGACTTCAGACTGGCGGGTTCAGCTCCGCAGAATAGCAATGCTTCCGTCTGACCCACCGGAAGCCCTCGTGCAGTGTAATAGCAGCGCTATCCGTCGGACCATGAACACTAGGCGGACCAGGAATGAAGCGCACAAAACCGACGGTCAGATCCACCATGTAATGGACGAGATCGATGGCGTCGTGCAACGGCATGGCAGGCGCGATCAAGGGTTCAACAGGCAGCGCGCCAAGGAAGCGTTCGACGTCGCCCGCGCTGATCCCTGAGTTCACTAGGCCGTGGTGCACCTGTGAGGACCACCCTCTCATTACCCGATTCAGCGCCTCGGGTTGTCCGCGCCACACGGCACCCGAGGTAGATCGATCCAGGAGCTGTTGGGGCGGCGGGCAGCTTCCGTCCTCGCTGATCTCGACCTGCCAGACTTCTGGGTGAGCTTGGCCGGCGGAAAAACCGGCGATCAAGAAGCCCATTGGAGGGAATTGAGCGTGTTCAGTGCCAGTCGCGTCTCGAAAGCGTAGCGGCATCTGTCTCTGGTACCGCTCCTCGTAAAAAAACTTCCTAACGCGTCCAGCGACTTCCTCGATCGTATACGAGGCCTTGTCGAGCGCTGCATTGCCGGCCGGCTGCATTTCCTTCCGCAGGTCTTTGGCAAGGCTCGCGATCGACCTGCCGTCGAGCCCGCCCAAGCCGTAGGTCACGGCGCCGATCGGCCAGCCCTTCACAAGGTTGAAAACCTTCTCGGCGTTGAAGTAGACATTCATAACCCCGCCAGGCCCCGCCAACGTCGATGCGCTGTCCGCGCCAAGGACAATACCGTCTCCGACTTTCAACGCGATAGCGATCGTCATAGTGGCTCGCGTAACGGAAGAGCCGCTATGCTACGACGTCGATGGAAGCTGAGCAAACTCTAATCTCGACGCATGGGCGCCATTCATCGCCTATCCCTTCGGGTCCTTCTGCACCCGTTCCGTTATCGTGGCGATGCCGCCTTGGACGCTGCGGGCTCAGCGCGCCGGGGCTTCTGGCGGCCTTCAAAGTTCGCCACCCATGCTCTCACCTCACCGACTCAGCGTCGAAGTGACTCCGCTTTCGGAGGAGGTCGCATCCTCGCCTGACTCGGAGCCATTCGCAGTCTCCGTGGTGCGGTGAGTCAGTAGGGGGGGCCTATTGCCTAACTGCCGGGCAAGGGATGCGGTGAGCAGTAACCGTCCCCAGGTATCTCCGGCCAGCGTGTGAGTCGTCCCAGCTCGAAGCGATCGCTGTCATCGTTCCACGCCCCAGCGTACCGGCGATTGCTATCCCCTGAAATGCGTCCATTACGAGCCATTCTAAAGAGTCATGGTCTATGCGTCCCCACCTGCCGATTCGATTGTCTCGCGCGCTCGAGGGTTGAAACTCCAGCAGTCGGTCGCTGCTCGACACTGATGGAACGTGTGTCGTGTCTACCTTTAGTGGGGAGAGTGACAAGACTGCTAACGAGTCAACGCGTGTCATGCCGCCTACTTGTGTAATCGCGTAGCATCCAGCAACGAAAGAATCCGTCGTGATTGCCATAGCGCGTGGCGGCACGGTCGCCCGGTGTGTTTTGTCACATGCACCAAGAGCGGCTGAAAGTAAGATGATCGCCATCGTTCTAGGTTTCATGAACGGGGCCCAAAGGGTTGATGCCGGGATAGATCTTTCTACCTACACGAGTTGCTGAGAGCATAGATCGGGTCGTTCTGCGGGTTAGCGGAACTGGTGCCTTTGGCATGAACCACATCTGGGTACAGAAGATGACCCCCTTCATGGCTAAGGATCTCGCGAAATGTATTCCGCAGCCCAAACGCGCCTGGGTTTAGCGCGGCTTGAGTCAGGTAGAGTATGCGTTGCCCTCCCACAATCGGGATCATCGCCTGCGCCATCGTTCCGTCGGCGATGGCTGCCCGCGCGATCTCGAGGCACCCCTCGGCGCGCCACGCCGCGCGCGTGTGGTCTACGCGATTCTGCGCGGTGGCGACCGACTCGCGCGCGGCGAGGGTGCCGGCGAGCGAGATCGCGCTCACTCCGACGATCACCCAGAGCACCGCAGGCAGCGCGAAGCCGCGCCGCGTCATCCGCGCTCCCCGATGCGGACGATCGTCGTGTCGCCGCCGGCGATCACCGCGATCGCGAGGGGCGCGGTGATCCCCGCCCCCCAGCTCGTGAACCACCGCCCGCCGGCGCGCGGATCGTCCAGGTAGCGCAGCTCGATGGGCGCGTCGCGCACGAGCAGGGTCAGGGTGTCCGCTCCGCCGAAGCTCGCCACGAGCGAGGTGCCGCGCGCGACGAGCGACACGGTGCACCGTTCCTCCCACCCCGAGGGCACCTCGCACCACGACGCGAAGCGCGTCTCGCCGGTCTCACCGGAGAAGCGCGCCGCCGCATTCCGCCCGATCTCGAGCCGGCCGGCGAGGTCGCGCAGCAGCCGCTCGCCATTCGCCGCGCGGTCGGCACGCGCGGCGACGACGACGGTGCGATGCGCGCTCTCCCCGAGCTGCTCGAGAAGCTGCCGCGCCCCGAGGACGACGACCGCGCTGACGACGAGCGCCACCATCAGCTCGACGAGCGTGAACCCCGCGCGAACCGCTGCCACATGGCCCCTCTGCTGGGTGCCTCGT
Source organism: Gemmatimonadaceae bacterium (assembly GCA_013361935.1). GTDB lineage: Bacteria > Gemmatimonadota > Gemmatimonadetes > Gemmatimonadales > Gemmatimonadaceae > JABFXC01. Next base: position 15,190 of record JABFXC010000143.1, on the reverse strand, counting down.
GCCTCAGAGGTCATGACACTAGCCTCGTGCCACATGGCTGTCTCATTGCGCACCCTTCACCTCCGCCCGGTACAGCGTCGTGCGCAGGAGGAACCGGCTTTCGCCACTGTCGGCGAGAGTGACAGTGTAGAGCGTGGGCGTCGGCCGGTCGACGATCAGCTGCCATTCACCTTCGGGGCGCGCGCCGAGGTGCCGATCGAGGTCCGCGCGGGGCCAGAGCGCGACGGCATCGAGGAAGGCGCTCGCCCGCCGCGTTGCCTCGTCCGCCGCCGCCGCGCGGGCGATGGCCCGCGCCGAGTCCGTGGCCAGCACCACGACCGCGCCTCCGGCGATCGCGAGGATGGTCAGCGCGACGATCGCCTCGAGCAGCACCACTCCCTGCCTAACGCGCGTCATCCCGGCGCCCGGAGAGCGGATCGATGCCGAGCGGCGCGACGGTGACGACGCGGCCATCGGGGCGGACGGTGACGAGCCACGGCCCGCTGTCGGTCTCGATGCGCAGCGTCGAGTCCCGCCCGCCGGCGATCGCCGCCGTGCGCGCCCGCGCGACCGCGGCCACACGGGCGTCGGTCACAGGCACCGGCGCCTTTCGCGCGAAGGCGACGCCGGTCACCGCGGCCATCACGCCGAGTATGACGATGACGACCATCAGCTCCGCCAGCGTGACCCCGCGACGCCCGCTCACTGTGCCCGAACGCTGTAGATCGCCTGGAGCAGCGACGCGGCGACGAGGGCGATGACCCCGCCGAAGATCACGATCATCCCAGGCTCTATGAGGCGCACCGCGCTCCGGACCGCCTGCGCGGCGCGCTCCCGCTCGATCTTCGCCGCGTGGACGAGCATCGGGGCGAGTCGGCCGCTTTCCTCTCCGGCGCGGGCGAGGCGCGCGACCGTCGGCGTCGCGGCGTCGTGGTCGGCGAGCGCGCGTGAGAGGCGACCACCGTGGACGACCGCCTCGCGCGCGGCGAGCATGCGCGAGGCGATCGCCGCGTCTCCCGCTGCTCCGGAAGCGTGATGCATCGCCGCGGCGATCGGGACGCCTCCTTCGAGTAGTGCGGCCAGCGCGGCCGCGGCCCGCGAGACCGCGGCGGCGCGGCGGATGTCGCCTAACGCCGGGACGCCGAGCAGCAGGTCGTCCCAGGCGCGCCGGCCCTCGGGCGTCGCGACCCAGCGCAGCCAGACCACCGCGCCGAGCGCGATGGCGATCGCCGCGGGGAGGGCCGCGCCGCGGATCATGCTCGCCGCGCCGAGCACCAGTCGCGTCGTCGGGGGGAGCGCCTGGCCGAGGTCGGCGAGGATGCGCGCGAACTTCGGGAGGACGACCCCGACGAGGAGCGCGACCGAGCCCGCGCCCGCGGTGGCGAGCACGATCGGATAGGCGAGCGCGTTGCGGAGGGCGGCGCGTGTGGCCGCGGCCTCCTCCATGATGTCGGCGCTCCGCTTCACCGCGGCGGCGAGCCCGCTCCCGGCTTCTCCGGCCTGGACGATCCCGATTACCAGCGAAGGCACCTCGACCGGCGCCGAGCCTAACGCGCGGGCCAGGCCCGCGCCCTCGCGGATCCGCTCGCGGAGGACGGGTAGGAGCTCGCGCCACGAGGGTGGCGCGAGGTCGTCGAGCGCGGCGAGCGCGCGGGCGATCGGGAGGCCCGACTCGAGGAGATCGCCGAGCACGCGCAGGCCGAGCGCGAGGTCCGCGGTCGGGATGCGCGCCTTGCGACTCTCCTCCGCCGCCTGCGCGGTGATCTCGACCGGGAAGAGCCCGCGCTGGCTGAGCGTGCTGCTCGCCGACTCGCGGCTCGCCGCTTCGAGGACGCCGCGCTCGAGCGAGCCGTCGCCCCGCGCGGCGCGATAGCGCCAGGACAGCGCGGCGCTCACTGCTTCACCGGCCCGCCCCACGAGGTGATATCCGCGTCCTCGCCCTCGCCGCCGAGCTTTCCGTCGCGTCCCAGCGTGTAGAGATCGAAGGACGACGGATTCTCCCGCCCCGGCTCGACGTACACGTACGGCCGTCCCCACGGATCGCTCGGCACCACCTTGCTCAGGTACGGCCCGCGCCAGTTGCGCGGCGGCTCGCCGGCGACCGGCAGGGTGCGCAGCGCCTCCAGCCCCTGCTCGCTCGTCGGGAAGACGTCGTTGTCGAGCCGGTAGGAGTTGAGGGCGAGGGCGAGCAGGTCCACCTGCGACTTCGCCGACGTCGTCTTCGCGTCGCCCACGTTGCGGAAGATCGCCGGGGCGACTACCGCGGCGAGCGTCGCGATGATCGCGATGACGACGAGCAGCTCGATGAGCGTGAAGCCCCGCCTCACGGTCCGTCTACGATTGCACGACACGCAGCACCTCCTCGACCGTGGTGAGTCCCGCCTCGATCTTCCGCCACCCGTCAGCGGCGAGGGGCAGCATCCCCCCCTGCTCGGCCAGGGCGCGGAGCTGCGAGCGTGAGGCGCGCGCGTTGATCGCGTCCTTGAGATCGTCGGTCATCACGAGCAGCTCGAAGACGCCGACGCGCCCGCGGTAGCCGGTGCCGCGACAGCTCGCGCACCCCATCCCGCGGACGAGCTTCTTCCGCCCGACGGGACGCCCGGCGAGCAGCGCGACGCTCGACGCGTCGGGCGTGTACTCGGCGCGGCACTCGTCGCAGACGCGGCGGACGAGCCGCTGCGCGAGCACCCCGTCGAGCGTCGCCGAGATGAGGTACTCGGGGACTCCCAGATCGAGCAGTCGCGGGATCGCCCCGATCGCGTCGTTGGTGTGGAGGGTGGAGAAGACGAGGTGTCCCGTCATCGCCGCCTGCACCGCGATCTCCGCCGTCTCCGCGTCGCGCATCTCGCCGACCATGATGACGTCGGGATCCTGGCGGAGGATCGAGCGGAGCGCCGCGCCGAAGGTGACGCCGGCCTGGCGGTGCACCGGGACCTGCGTGACGCCGCCGAGCTGGTACTCGATCGGATCCTCGACTGTTATGATCTTCTCCGCGGTCGCCTCGCGGCGCTGGAGCGCGGCGTAGAGCGTCGTCGTCTTGCCGCTGCCGGTGGGACCGGTGACGAGCAGCATCCCGTGCGGGCGCGAGGCGAGGCTCGCGACCGCGTCCAGCATCCCGCTCGACATCCCCAGCTCCTCGAGCGCCACTGGGCGCCCGCCGCGGTCGAGGAGGCGAAGGACGACGCTCTCCCCGAACATCGTCGGGACGCTGGAGACACGGAGGTCGAGCTCACGACTCTCGAGTCGCACCCGGATGCGCCCGTCCTGCGGCCGCCGCCGCTCGGCGATGTCCAGCTCGGCGAGGAGCTTGATGCGGGAGACGACGGCGTGATGCAGCTCGCCCGGCGGCTCGGGCGCGGGGGTCAGCACGCCATCGAGGCGGAAGCGCGCGGAGAGTCCGGCGCGCGTCGCCTCGAGGTGGATGTCCGACGCGCCGGCGTCGTAGGCGTCGCGAACGAGGAGGTTGACGTACCGGACGACCGGGGGCTGGTTGGCGAGGTCACGGACGTCGGTGGTGCCGGCGTCATCACCGCCGTCAGCGTCGATGCGCGCGAGCTCGATGGAGCGCTCGGCGCGTGTGGTGAGGCGCTCGATGAGGCGCTCGACTTCGTCGCTGGTCGCGTCTTCGGCGACGACGGCGCGGCGGTAGGCAACGCAGATGTCGTCGAGGGCGTCGCGGATCGCGTCGGGCGCGGTGGCGACGAGGAGGCGGCCGTCGTCGGTGAGCGCGCGGGGGCAGACGTGATGGTGCAGCAGGTACTCGCGCGAGAGGCCGTCGGCGAGCGAGAGCGGCGCGGGCAGCGAGGCGGGCTTTGTCATTGGGCCTTCGCTTACGCATCCCCAGTGCCGTACCGGGCCTATTGCTGGAAAGTGTTCTCGCTTGGCGCGTTAGGCGGCTTCGGGTGAGGTGATGCGTGAAGTTAGAACGTGTTCGGTGAACACCAGCAAGGTGTCCAACTGGTGTTGTTGAACACTACGGCGCCCGAGTCTGTGGGGGCGAGCAGGCGCTTCTTTGCTCGGAGCAACCCGCCTCGACGCCGGTCGCGAGCGCTCGCGCGCATTTGAGGTACTCGTATACCGTCGTCCGTGATCTCCCGATCTTCCGTGCGACCTCGCTGACGCTACCCTCGCGTTTCACGGCGGCAGCGACCTCGACTGGATCGAGCGACTCCCGCCTTGCGGGACGGAGGTGAGCAAGCGCCTCGACGCAATGGTCGAAGGTGAGTGTGCGTGCCCCGTCCGCCATGATGAGCAGATACTGCACAGCGCCATCGAGTTCGCGAACATTACCCGGCCACTTCCAAGCGATTAGCGCCCCATAAGGTCCGGGTCGATTCGAGGTGGGCGGCGGTAGCCAAGCTCGGGGGCGTGCCAATCAACAAGATGCTCGACGAGGTCGTGAATATCCTCGCGCCGTTCGCGAAGGGTGGGCAGGCGCACCGTGAAGACGTCGAGCCGTTGGCGAAGATCGGGCAGGAACGTCCCCTCGTCGACGAGGTCGCGCAGCTCGACATTGGTCGCGGCCACGATGCGAACGTCGACCCGTACGCTGCGGTCGGCGCCGACTGGAGTGAACTCCCGGCGCTCGACTGCGTCGAGGAGGCTGTGCTGGACCACGGCAGACGCCTTGCCGATTTCGTCTAGGAAGAGAGTTCCGCCGCTCGCCGACGCAAACCGCCCCGCCCGCGGAGCGTGGGCATCGGTAAACGCGCCTTGCACGTGGCCGAAGAGATCGGACGAAGTGAGCCCGTCGCTGATGGCGGACAGTACGACTTGGTGGAACACCTGGCCCGCCCGCGGCGAGCGATCGTGTAGGTGACGCGCAAACGCCGACTTGCCCGTCCCGCTGTCGCCAACGAGGAGGACGTTCACACGTTCGTGCTTCGCGAACTTCTCGAGCAGGGCAAGCGCGCGCCGGAATTTCGGCGAGCGTGATTCGAGCAGTATTGACGCGCGAGGCCGTGTCTGGTCGGCAGCTCTCATGGCAAGCCGGCCGACAGGAATTGTGTAAGCGGTCTTTGCGAGGGACATGAAGCGACGTAGCGATTCGGCGGACGATGGCGCGACGCGTGTGCCCGGCATCGGGCCCTCGGCGTTAGGCGCCACGGCCCCCACCTACCGACCACGGACGAGCGCCGCTGACGATGGCATTTGGCCAGGCCGTCCGCTAGAGGTTACTTCATGAGAACGTGATTTATGGTTAGAACTCCCTAATCCGTCAGAGAATCGTTAGGCAATGCCGGTGAGTACTCCATACTCCACAGTTATCGTCCGTCGAAGGCACTTCTACAACCCCATTCGTTCGCTCCACTCGTTGATGTGGTCGAAATATCTGATCCAGAGCAGGTCAGTTCCTTTGGCTGCGCGAACAGAGTGGCAATATCGATCAGGTTTCTGAGTGCTTCGTTGACGTGCGCATCTGGATGACCGCGCGGCGCGAGGTCTGCGCCTATGGAACATCAGCCGCCCTATCGCGTACGCGCGCGTCGCCGCTCGCATCACACGTGGGAACGCCCAACAGCCTCGCGCGCGAGGGCATCGCGCCGTGATGCCTGGTCAGCCCCGTAGCACGGCCGCGATGGGGTGCACTGCTTTGCGGCCTCGCGAGGAGGATCGTCGCCAAGGCAACCCTACCCGAAGTCACTTACCGCGGCATTGCTCCCGCCAAAGATTCGCTCACGACGACGTTACCCTAGGGTGTCTGTGCGTCGCCCCGAGTTACGAGAACCTTGAGTAGCGGGTGCTGCGGTGAAATAGATCGGGCGGCAGCGATCAAGGTAGACGCTAGGTCGCTTCGGCCGATTTTTTGAAGTCCGAAGGCGAGGTGCAATGTCGCGTACGCCTCTGTCGCGGCAAGATTGTGTGGAGGTTCGAGAACGGCGCTATCTCCCGAGAACTCTTCAAGCTGCCTCCGCAAGAGTTGCGCGAACCAATTCGGAAGTCGCCACATTGGGCGAAGGTTAGCCCCCTGTTCCGCTGCTGTGACCGCGCCCCGAAAATCGCCTATCCAAAGGTTGTACAAGGATAGATACAAGTAAGTCCACGTCTCCTTCGGGTCGCCTTCCAGAGCGGCTCTTAGTTCACGCAATACGTCCGCCTTACGATCACCGCCCAACAGCTCAAAGGCCAGCTCACGATGCAACAATGGATCTTCTGGATGAGCGTCAAGCGCATCACGAAGCAGTTTTCTGGCTTCGTGTGCGTTCTGGTACCTAACGGTTGCGACTAACCCGGCGACTGCTTCTTCATTCGTGGGTTCTAGCTGGAAGGCTTTCCGGAACGAGACGATGGCGGCGTCTAAGCGGTCCCGTTGAAGCTGCACATCACCAAGGAGAATCAAGCGCTCAGGCTTCGCCTCGGCGCGTACTGCACTGGCGTACCAATGTTCTGCTTCATCCAGCTGCCCGAGCTCATCGCATAGTTCGCCCAAGCCGGTCTGCGCCTGGGCATAGACGGGATTCACGGCGAGCGCGCGCTCAAACGCCGCTCGCGCCGCAGCGTACTGCTGCGTTCGCAAGTAGCAATCGCCAAGCCAGGTGATCAAGCGCTCGTTGTTTCTGCGCTCGACCAACTGCTCCAGCAGATGGATGGTGGCGGCAACGTCTCCACGCTCTTCCGCAGCAAGCGCCTGCTCTGCAAGGTCACCGTCGTCGTTTAATTCCATACGAATCCTTATGGCTTCTTCTGCTTGTTCATTTCGTCGATGGCCTTCTGCGCCTCTTCGCGCGCCTGCTCGAGTCGGTCCACTCTTCCACGCTGCGCGCTCTTGTTGATACGCTCAATTCTGTTCGGCTTGCCTTGTTGTCGGGACCGCTGTTGTGCTTGCTCGACCTCTTCTTGCTGTTGCCCCGGCTCCTTATCCCCCTGGCCCTCCTTTGGCGGCGCATTCGCTGGAGGCGGGGTGGGGAGCTCGCCATCATCGTCGTCCGGCTTCTCTCGCCGATGTGTCTTCGAGAAGAAGGGGAGGGATGGCGTGCCATAAAGAATCGGATCAACGGGATGATTCTGAATCCAGTTTACCAGGGCGACACTGGCGGCGACGGCGATCGTTCCTGCGACTGCGATGCATTGAACAGCGACTGGGGGTGCGAAACATAGCCCGAGGGGGTCGGAATACGAGACAGGGTCGCCCCCGGCGTAGCCATAGCTATTCATCCCCCCCGCGATTCCGATTGGATCCGCCTGCGTGAACTGGCCCGCCGCCGGATTGTAGTACCGGTTCCGCATGTACTGCAGCCCCGACTGATCCGCCCCCTGATCGATCAGGCTCCCATTCCAGGGATTCGTCTGGTCCGATCCCGGCCCCTGCCGGTACGCCGTCATGCTGTTCGCTGGAAAGACGACGTTCGCGCAGCTCGGCATCGCCCCGTTGAAGCTCCCCGAGACCATTGTCCCACGCCAGTCGGCATGGGGTGAAATGACGAAGGCACACGGGCTAGACGACGAGCTCCGGTAGATGCTCAACGGTACATCGAGCTGCGCGCCATTCGTATAGACCACGAGGCCGTCGAAGTTCGGCGTGCCGGGCGGCAGCGCGCTCTCGACCGCCCGGGTTTCAGCAAGTAGTTCGCTCCCGTCCCAGGTCTGATAGTCGAGCGTCGCCCGATTGGAGCTGCCGTTGTTGTTGCGATACTCCCAGGGCCCCCGGTAGCGCGACATAATCCGGCGTCCGAGTGCGTCATAACGATACTCCCAGGTCTTGATGTGAACGGAGTCGCCGTTCCAGTAGTGTTGCCTGGTCGTTGAGATCGTATATCGCAGCCGGCTGTTCGCGTCGTATGACGAGTAGGCGTGCGTCGTGTCGACTGCCGGTGCTTCGCAGTTCGTGCCCCCGACCGCTGGGATGCAGTTTGGCGCGACCTGTCGCATGGCGTAGGCGAAGGACATTGCGTCGTAGACATTCCCGCCGCCGTCGTACGACCACTCGCCGTCCGGTCGCCACTCGCCACTGTACGGTTCCTCCTCGCGGTAGCGTTTCTGCGAGTCGATCGCGCCGTGCTGGTTGTAGACTTTTGTCCAGCTACCGTCTGTGAAGGGGCCGAAAGCTCCGCCGTTCGTCCCGCTTATGTCCACCGCAGGGGTGTTGCCGAGCGCGTCGGGTTGATGGTAGCTCTCGTCGCCCGGTCCGCGGAGGTATTCGGTGAGATTTCCGAGGGCGGAATAGATGGCGCTGACGGTTCCGTTGGTCGTCCCGTTGCTCTTCCAGACGACCTTCCCCCGCGCATCGCGCTTCAGGGAGTCCCCATTGATCCATCGCAGCCGGGAGTCAGCGTCGTACCGGTAGCTTTCTGTCGTGCCCGGGAAGGCGAGCGACGTTAGCCGGCCGGCTGCGTCCTCGGTGTATGTGTAAGCGTTTCCCTGCGGGTCGATGAGCTGTTTGAGCGCGCCCGTCAGGGGATCGTAGCTGTACTGCACGGCGTCCAGCGGACCGTTCGCGCCGCTCCCGCTGATCAACGCGTGGCGCAGCCTCGTTTGGCGCCCCTCAAGATCGTACTCATAGGCTATCGGCGTGTTCGCCGGACCGATCCCTGAACCGCCGGAGTAGCCCGCGATGACCGAAGTGTCGGCGCGGAGTGCGCCGTTCGCGAAGTAGCCGCGATGGATCGTCGCGTAGCGATTGTCCGCCTTGAGCAGCTCGCCTTCCAATCCATAGGCGTAGACCTCGCTATCCGCGGCAGCACTGTCCGGTTCGGCCATGAACCAGGTGTTGTCCCGCCTCAGCCAGTGCACAGCGGGAAGCAAGTGCTTCGTCCGCAGCCCTCGCGCATCGTACACGCTGCTGTCGCCATGGCTGGTCCAGACCAGATTGCCGGCAAGGTCGTAGTGCTTGCGTCCTAGTGGGGCGCTCAGCGTATCGCGCCCGAACGCATCGTAAGCCCACGTGTCAATGATCCAACCGACATGGTTGGTATCGGGCAGCGCACGGCGCTTCACCAGGAGTGGGAGTCCGCCGACGTCGTAGTCGGTGTGAACGTGCAAGGTTTCAGCGGCGATCTGATAAGTAGTCGAGGCGGGCCCGTTCTCGGACCATTGGTCCGACGGGCGATCCGCGAGGTCGTAGTGCGTCCGCACACGTGTTCCTGTCTGCACTACCCCGGTGCTGTCGCGCACGTTCACGAATGTGCCCGACGCGTTCTTTAGCGCCGTGTCGATTGGCGTGATGCTCAGCGTGTCTCGTCCGATCGCGTCGGAGTAGGACAACGCGATGTACCCGATCGGGCTCCGCGCCATCCTCGCATTGCCGCGGGTCGCATCGTATCGCACCTCCGACATCTCCCCCGTGGGCAGGGTGGTCCAATGGAGGAGGCCGGAGAGGATGCCATCGGCGGTGCCGTAATACGTGAACGCGGTGCTATGGCTCGCTCCCCCGGTCTGCGTCCATCGCGGATTGCCAGTGATCGCGTCGTAAGCTCGTTCGGTGACGATCCCCGTGGGCGAGGTGATCTGGGTGACGAGATCCCACGTGGAGTCCCACGCATACGTCGTCACCGCGTTCCGCCCATCACCGAGGGGATTGTAGACCGTGTCCGCGACGACGTTACCGCGCGCGTCGTAGCCAGCGGCGGTGACGAGGCCGCCTGGTCGCGTCACCCGCGTGGCGAGCAGCGGAAAGCGCGAGTCCCCGTACACGACCGTCGTCGTAGCGCCGATAGGGTCGGCGACCTTCATTGGGACATCGAAATCACCGAGCCAGATCTTCGTCACATCCATGGCATCGGCGACATTGTCGCGCGGGCCGTCGTAGCGGGTATATACCGAGTCGATTGCGACCGGCCCGTCGGTCGGACTTGCGCCGATCGCTGATGCGTGCCGGAACGTCTGCGTGATTGTCTGCGTACCACCCGTCGTGTGGCTGGCAGCGAGCGTGGGCGAGTACGGTTCCTGGTCCAGAGTCGTGCGCGTCCCGCGCCTGTCGGTGAACGCATTCACGAGAGCCGTGCGCCCGGCGTCGGTGAAGTACTCGAAGTCCAGGTGTGAGCTGTCTGGGTTGGTGATCCGCGTGATGGTGCCGATGGTCGAGCCGGGAGCGAACGTAGTTAATCGTGCTGCCGGCGCCCCCGGCGCGGAAACGCTCGACAGCGTTCCATTCGCGTCGTAGTTGAACATGTAGACCAGCCCGGCGCTCGCGGGAGGTACCGTGATGGTCGCTAATCTTCGAGTCGTGCCGACGTAGGTGAAGGTCGTCGTCTTGCCAAGCCGGTTGATCGTCTGAACGTGGCGCCCGGTCGTGTCGAAGACGATCTGGAGTCCGTTCCCGGCGCGTCGGGTGTAGGTGAGGTTCGTCGTCGACCGCAGCATCGTGTCCGCCCGATCGAGCGCGCGCGTGGTGAAGACCTGATTGGTCCCGACGGTCGCCTGCAGGGTATACTTGCGCGTGCTCCCGTCGCCGCCGACCCAGAGCACGCTTGTGGGCGACTGCACGTACACCATTTCGACTCCGGCGACGTGCCAGCCAGCCGCCATCTCACGGCGGACGACCGCGAGCTCTCCGTCGGCGGGAGGCGCCGCGGCGGCCCAGGCCTGCCCGGCAGCCTTGAAATCGACCTGCACGCGGTAAGAAATGATGCGACTCGTCCCGCCCGCGAGTCCGCCGAGTGTGAGCGTCAGACGCTGGGGAGCCGTCGTCGACCATGAGGTGCCCCCATAGCTGCGCCTTGAGAGCTCGGCGACCGAGCCGTCGGCGTTCCGCTGGTAGAGAATCGCCCGCACGCTGTCAGGGGTGGCCGCGGTGGACAAACGCGCGACGTTCACGCCGACAAGCTGCCAGGCGGCAACCTGGTCATAGTAGTAAACCAGCGTCGGCACGCGCGCCTTGTTCAAAGTCCGCACCGCAGGAAGCGCCTGTGCGATCCGGAGGACACCGCATTCGGTGCCCACGCCCGGACGGACGGAGAAATGCAGGCAGGCACCCTTCTCCACCGTCGTTCCCGGGTTCGCCCGCGCGAGACTGACCGACGCGAGAGGAGTCGCGGTCGTCACTGCGACCCATCCGCTGTCGACCGCAAGAGCTGGCACTCCATTCTGCGTTGCGATCACCGTGGCGGTCGCAGTGCCCGTCGTGGCCGTCGTGAAGCCAAGCGTCACGGTGGTGCTCGATCCCGCGGCTATGGTTGCGGAAGTCGGCGTGACAGAGCAGCTCCCCGTTGCGATCAGGCTGCCGCTGCAGCTCGGGGTGAGGTTGTAGGAGGCGCTGGTGTTTCCCGTGTTCGTCACGGTGAACGCCTGCGATTGGCTGCTCGAAGTCGCGACCACCTTCGGCGCACCCCGCGGACTCACGGTTACCGCGTAGTTCGCCGGGACGCTCACGCTGACCCAGCCGGAGTCGCTGGCGGTACTGTAGGTCGCGACTCCGGCGACGCGACCGTTCGTCCCGCCGACGGCCCCTGTGCGATAGCTGACCGTGAATGTACCGGTCGCGCCCGGGGCAAGTGTGAACGCGGTGGGGTTGGCCACGCACGTCGTCGTCAATGCCGCGCCCGAACATCGGCCACTCACCGTGAACGTGATGGTGCTGCTGCCGGTATTCTTCGCGGTGAAGAGCTGGGCGGCGCTCTGGTTCACGGGGAGGGTCGTCGCGGCGGTGTCTAGTCCGACCGCAACGCCCAGCGTGATCCGGGTGTAATCGGCGTCGTCGCTGCCCTGATTTCCATTGTTGTCCCGGATGTCGGCGTGAAGCACGTTCAACCCCATCGCGAGATTGACCGTCCCCGTGGACGTCGCGTGGACGCCACAGCCAGCCTTGGCACTCGTCGTCCACGTGAGACTGACCGCCGATCCGTTGAGAGTGATGTGCCTCGTGCTGGTGTTCAGCGCGTGGTCGTCGCACCAATCGATCGTCACGCTGGCCGAGCTCGCGGTGGTGTTCAGGCTCGAGGGCGAAATGATGACCGTCGGTGGCGTGCTGTCGCTGACGATAACGTTCGTACAGACCTGCCCCGGTTTGCATGCAGGGGCCTGCGCCTGCGCGGGCGAGCTCTGGCCGTGGACGACGAGCGGTAGCACGCTGACGGCGGCGAAGACGATCAGGGCGGCGCGGCGGCGGACGGCGGTCGATGCGGCGGAGCGAGGGGTCACGGCATCCTCTCCGGTCGGGACGTCCCGGCGCGGAGCGCGCCGGAGGACGGAGAGCGAGGAAGGCAACGGCCGCGCCGCGGCGGATGCCGTGCCTAACGACCTACCAGTTCAACACTTCCGCGTCCGCAGCTCGCGTGTCGTGTCAATGTTCGCCATGCCGCCTGGACACTTTGGCTTGTAAAGTGGACAGCCGCGCCGGGACTTCCTGCTCCAGCAACACGACCCCCACCCGCCCCCTCACACTGTTCACCAGCCATACCTCCTCCGCCCTCTCCAGATCCTCGCGCGTCAGCACCCGCTCCCTGACCTCCCCCCGCTCGAGCAGCTCCGCGCGACAACACCCCGCCAGCAGCCCGCACTCCCGCGGCGGCGTCCAGTCCTCGCCGTCGAGCCGCAGCACCACGTTCCCGATCGCGAACTCCGTCAGCTCTCCCGCCTCGTTCCAGAGCAGCACGTCAAACGCATCCGGATGCTCGGCGCGATGCCGGTCGTACACCGCGCGACGCGTCGTCTTGTGGAAGAGAAATACGTCCGCCGACGACACCGGCGACGTCGCCAGCGCCACTCGCCGCGGCGCGCCACCGGCTTCGTCGGCGGCGAGCGCGCGGTCCTCCACGCGAATCGCCCCGTCGCGCGCGACGAGCATCCGCACCCGCCGAGGATGCTCCGTCGCCCGCGCCGCGTGCGCGTCGAGCGCACGCTCGACCGCGACACGCTCCACCGCGAACCCGAAGTACCGCGCCGACTCGAGCACGCGCGCGACGTGACGCTCGCGGCGCGCGTAGCCGTCGCGCGTCAGGCGCATCGTCTCGAGCAGCTCGAAGGGCGCCGCGGGCGGCGACGTCAGCACCGCCGCCTTCGCGCGCAGCTCGTCGTGCTCGCCCGCCGGCGTCGAGTCCCAGGTGATCGCACCGCCGACGCCGTACTCGGCGACGCCGCTCTCGCGATCCAGCCACGCGGTGCGGATCGCGACGCTGAAGGTCGCTTCCCCCGACGGTGCGACGTGGCCGATCGCGCCGCAGTAGACGCCGCGCGGCGAGTCCTCGAGCGCGGCGATCTGCCGCATCGCGGCCACCTTCGGCGCCCCGGTCACCGAGCCGCAGGGGAAGAGCGCGGCGAAGACGTCGCCTAACGACACGCCGGTCTCGACGTGCGCGTCGATGGTCGACGTCATCTGCAGCACCGTCGGATGGCGCTCGACGGCGAACAGGCTGCCGACGCGCACGGTCCCCGGGCGCGCGATCCGTCCGAGATCGTTCCGCAGCAGGTCGACGATCATCACGTTCTCCGCGCGCTCCTTCTCCGTCGCGGCGAGCCGCGCGGCCGCGTCGTCGTCCTCGGCGAGCCAGCGGCCGCGCCGAGCGGTGCCCTTCATCGGCTTCGTCGTGATCGCGTCGCCGGCGCGGTGGAAGAAGAGCTCCGGTGACGCGGAGGCGATGCAGTGCGTGCCGATGTCGAGGTACGCGCCGTAGCCCGCGGGCTGCGCGGCGCGCATGCGGTGGTAAAGGGCGAGCGGATCGACGCCGCCGAGCGCGCGGAGGCGGATGGTGAAGTTGACCTGGTAGACGTCACCCGCGGCGATCGCGTCGCGGATCGCCTCGACGGCGCGCGCGTGCGCGGGCTCGTCGAGGGAAGGAGTCCACACGGAAGCATCCGGACTCGCCGCCTCGGCTGGAGCGATCGACTCCGGCGCCCGCTCGGCGGCGGCGAAGATCCCGAACCAGGCGAGCGGGAGCGAGCTCCGGCCGCGCACCGTGAGCGCCGGATCGAAGGCGGGGGCCGCGTCGTAGCCGACGAAGCCGACCGCGTGATGGCCGTCGGCGGCGGCGCGCTCGACTGCGTCGAGCAGGGGGCGGACCTCGTGGAGCTCGTGGGCGACGAGGACGCGCAGCGGATCGCGGAAGAGCAGCCCGCTCGACGCTTCGCCCGCGCGGGGGAAGTCGAGTCGGGCGAAATAAGCGCGCGCGGGTGGGCCGGAGTCGGAGTGCGGTCGCACGGGACAAAGGTAGCGGCTGCCGGGCGCGCGCCCGCGCCCGGCCGACCCGCCTTGACTTCCCCCGTCCCCCATGTAACCGTTTCCAGTATCGCCGCGACGACGCGCGCGACCCCCTCCACCTCACCCACGCGGTCGCGCCCTCACCCAGCATGGCCGTCACCATCCGCGACGTCGCTCGCGCCTCCGGATTCTCCGTCGCCACCGTCTCCCGCGTCCTCAACGGATCGGGACCGGTGAAGCCGGAGACCGTGCGCAAGGTGCGCGACGCGGCGACGAAGCTCCGCTTCACGCCTAACGTCGCGGCCCGTTCTCTCTCGACGAGTCGCACCCACACCCTCGGCGTCCTCCTCCCCGACCTGCACGGCGAGTTCTTCTCCGAGGTGATCCGCGGCGTCGACCAGACGGCGCAGAGTCACGGCTACCACGTCCTCGTCTCCAGCTCGCACAACTCGGCCGCCGAGATCGCGGCGGCGCTGCAGACGATGCGCGGGCGCGTCGACGGGATCGCGATCATGTCGCCAGTCTCCAACGCCGACGCCCTCGTCGCCGACCTGCCGAGGAGCATCCCGCTGGTGCTGCTCAACTGTTCGGCTGAGGTCGCCGGGGTGGACACGCTGGACATCGACAACGCGGGCGGGGCGCGGGCGATGACGCGGCACCTGCTCGCGTTAGGCAGGCGGCGGATCGCCTTCGTCCGCGGGCCGAAGGGGAACGCCGACGGGCAGGCGCGCCTCGAGGGCTATCGCGCGGCGCTGAAGGAGGGGGGAGTGCCCGCCGACCGTACGCTCGAGCTCGACGGCGACTTCCAGCAGCAGTCAGGCTACCGCGCGGCCCAGCATCTGCTCACGATGACTCCCCGTCCCGAGGCGCTCTTCGCCGCGAACGACTCGATGGCGATCGGCGCGATCGGCGCGCTGCGCGAGGCGGGAGTGCGCGTACCCGAGGACGTCGCCGTCGCCGGCTTCGACGACATCCCGATCGCGCGCTACATCCATCCCGCGCTCTCCACGGTGCGGGTGGACATCGCGAAGCTCGGCGCGCGGGCGGTGAAGGTCCTCCTGCACGCGGTGGGGCACAAGACCGAGCACGCGCGCGTGCGCGAGACGTTTGCCACGGAGCTCGTGGTGCGCGCGACGTGCG
>JABFXC010000156.1 GCA_013361935.1 Gemmatimonadaceae bacterium | reverse complement strand
GGCGGTGATCGTGTTCCCTGCGCGGCCGCGGCTCTACCGGCGCTGGATGGGGATCGGCGGCGCGCTCGCCGCGACGCTGCTCGTCGGCATCGTGATCGGACAGAGGACTCGCGAGGGAAGCCTCCCCGCCGCATCGACCCCCGCGGTCACGACGGGCGCGTCGACGCCGACGATGGCGTCGGTGGAGACGGGAAACAACGAGCCGCCGGGGGAGCCGCCGGCCGGCACGCAGAAGCCCGTCGAGCGCTCAGTGCGCTCGTCGGCGACGCTCGCCAGCGCGCCGCGAGGCGCGCGGGGGAGCGAGGAGTCCCGCGTCGAGCGTGAGGCGGCGCTCCCCTACCGCGTGGCGACGATGCAGCACCTCGTGACGACCGAAGCGCTCCTCGTCTCGCTGCGGACCGACGTCCGCGCCGGCCGGAGCGATACGACCATCGCGAGGTGGGCGGGCGACCTGCTCGGCACGACGCGAATGCTCAAGGATTCGCCGGCCGGCAGCGACCCGCAGCTCAAGCAGTTGCTGGACGACCTCGAGCTCGTGCTCGCCCAGATCGCGCGCCTTCCGGGGGCACGCGGTGACGCGGCCGACCTCTCGCTCATCGACGACGCGGTTCAGCGTCGGCAGCTCATGACTCGACTTCGGCTGATCACGCCGATTACCTGACGGAGACCACCATGCGTCTGTTCACCACAATCGCAATCGCCATCGGGGGAGTCGTCGGCGCGCAGCAGGGGATCGCGCGCGTCGCCGACGTGCCGCAGCCGGGCAGCGCGCTCGAGGCGGCCGCGCCCTCGGCCGCATGGGAGCGCGAGTACCGCGCCGATCCCGCGGATTCGCTCTATCGCCTCGCGCGCCGCACGCTGAACGACGGCAACAACCGCAAGGCCGCGCAGCTCTTCGAGGAGCTCCGGCGCCGCTATCCGGACTCCCAGTACGTGCCGGAGGCGATGTACTGGCAGGCCTTCGCGCTGCGCCGGCTCGGCGGCGAGCGCGACCTGCGTACCGCGCAGTCGGTCCTCCAGGATCAGCTCGATCGCTTTCCCGACGCGTCGAGCACGCGCGACTCGCGCACGCTGCTCACGGAGATCCAGGGCGCGCTGGCCAAGCGCGGCGACGCCGACGCGACCCAGCGACTGCTCGACAAGGCCCAGCGCGACACCGCCCGCGGCGCGCGCAATTGCGCCAGCGACGACGACGAAGACAGCGACATCCGCGTCTCGGCGCTGATGTCTCTGCTGCAGATGAACTCCGACGAGGCGATGCCGATCCTCAAGCAGGTGCTCGCCCGTCGCGACGCGTGCTCGGCGGCGCTCCGGCGCAAGGCGGTGTTCCTCGTCGCCCAGAAGCACACGAGCGAGACGGAGAGCATCCTCCTCGACGCGGTGCGCAACGATCCCGATCCTGAGGTGCGCGAGCAGGCGGTGTTCTGGCTCTCGAACGTCCACTCCGACCGCGCCGTCAGCGCGCTCGACTCGATCCTTCGCAGCTCGACCGATCAGGACGTGCAGGAGAAGGCAATCTTCGCCCTCGCCAACACCGGCGAGCCACGCGCCTTCGAGATCCTGCGCGCCTACGCCCAGCGCAAGGACGCGCCGGGCGAGCTCCGCGCGAAGGCGGTGTTCTGGCTCGGCCAGCACGCCGGCCGCAACCCCGAGAACCTCGCCTTCCTCCGCTCGCTCTTCGACCAGACGGACGACGAGGACATCCAGAACGCGATCATCCAGGCGATGTCGCAGGCGCGCGGCGACGAGTCGAACCGCTGGCTGCTCGACGTGATCCAGAACGAGAAGCAGCCCGTCGAGACGCGAAAGAAGGCGCTCTTCTGGGCGGGGCAGCGCAGCGATCTCGAGCTGACCCAGCTGCTGCCGCTGTACGACAAGCTGAAGGACGAGGAGCTCCGCGAGCACTTCATCTTCGTGCTCTCGCAGCGCCGCGAGCCGGCCGCCGCGGACAAGCTGATCCAGATCGCGAAGAACGACCCGGATACCGAGATGCGGAAGAAGGCGCTCTTCTGGCTGGCGCAGAAGAACGATCCGCGGGCGAAGCAGCTGCTCCTCGACATCATCAACCAGTGAGGGCGACGATGAGATCGATCGCGATCATCGCGGTGGCGGCGCTCGCCGCCGCCGCGCCGAGGGCGGAAGCACAGTCGCTCGCATCGCGCGTCGCCACGGCGAGCGGACGAGAGGTCCGGATGTCGTACGCGGTGCGAAGCGGCGTCTGCGGCGACCGACATGACGGCGTATCGGTGGACGGGGTCTTCTTCCTCAACAACACGACGGAGACGTACGGCCGCTGGAACACTACGGCGTGCGAGACCGGCCCGGCCCGGGTCGCGGTGCGCGTCGGAGCGAACGGCGCGGACTTCATCCAGGTCCGCGTGGGGGGAAGCTGGAATGCGGGCGGGGCGTCGGTCACCGATCTCGGCACGGTCTCGGCTCCGGAGGCCGCCCGCTACTTCCTCGATCTCGCCGAGCGCACCACCGGGCGCGCCGGCCGGCGCGTGCTCCTCGCCGCGACCATCGCGGACAGCATCGACGTCACGCCGCGGCTGGTGCAGATCGCGCAGCGCAGCTCCGCGTCGAGCGACGTCAGGCATCATGCCCTCATGTGGGTCGGGATGCTCGGCGACACGTCGTACGTGCAGCCGCTGCTCGCCATGGCGCGCGCCGGCGACGAGGGAGATCTGGGCGGCGCGGCGGCCTTCGCGCTCTCGCGTCTGCGAGACGGAGCTGGCGTCCCCGCGCTGATCGACCTCGCGCGCACCGCATCGAACGACGAGGTCCGTGAGCGCGCGGTGTTCTGGCTCGGCCAGCTGGATGACAAGCGCGGCCGCGAGGAGGTGCGCGCGATCGCCGCGGACACCCGCGCGCCGGAGGGAGTGCGCGCAAAGGCGGTTTTCGCGCTCGGCCACAGCGACGCGGCGGCCCCGGAGGATTTCCGATTCCTGCGCGACCTCTTCGACAAGGCCGGCTCGGAGGATATTCAGAACCAGATCCTCATGGCGATGTCGCAGAGCGACGATCAGGCGAACCAGAAGTGGCTGCTCACCGTCGCCCGGGACGAGCGCGCGCCGGTGGAGACGCGCAAGAAGGCGATCTTCTGGGCGGGGCAGAGCGACGCCGCGTCGACCGCCGACATCGCCGCGGTCTATGACGGCGTGAAGGACGAGGAAGTGAAGGAGCACGTGATCTTCGTGCTCTCGCAGCGCGACGACAAGGCGGCGACCGACAAGCTTCTCTCCATCGTCCGCGGCAACGACGACGGCGAGCTGCGGAAGAAGGCGCTGTTCTGGCTCGCGCAGAAGCACGACCCGGCGATCACGCGGATGATCGCCGACATCATCACGAAGCAGTGATCGCGGAGCATCGACCATGATCACATCGAAAGCGATCGCCGCCGCGCTGCTCCTGGCCGCGCTCCCGCTCGGCGCGCAGGCCAACCTCGCCGACCGCATCGCGGCGATCGAGGATGGAGAGATGCAGTTCGAGTTCGCCGCGCGTGAGGGCGCCTGCGGCGACGGCGTCAGCTACATCCGCGTCCACGACGACGTCATGAACGGCGACTGGTCGGGCGGCCGCGAGCTGCCGTGCATCGCCGGGCCGGTGCGCGTGGTGCTGCGAAAGGAGCGCGGCGAGATCGTCGCGCTGCACGACTACGTCGGTCCCGTCCGGACGGTCGTGGGCCGCACGGAGCTCGGCGAGGTCTCTCCGGCCGAAGGCTCGGCCTTTCTCCTCGCGCTCGCCGAACGCGAGTCGGGGGACCGCGTCGCCGGGCGGGCGATCTTCCCGGCGATGCTCGGGCGCGGCGTCGTTGCCTGGCCGGCGCTCATGCGCATGGCCCGCAACCGCGGCGCGTCGAAGAAGAACGACGCGATGTTCTGGCTGAGCCGCTACGCGGCCGCCAAGCTCCGGGGCAGCGACGATCCGTTCACCGCCGAGCGCGGCGACCGATCCGACGAGGAGGAGGTCAAGGAGCACGCCGTGTTCGCGCTCTCGCAGCTCCGCGGGCGCGAGGGAATCGACCCGCTCGTCGACGTCGCGCGGACGAACAGGGATCCCGGCGTCCGGGCGAAAGCGCTCTTCTGGCTCGGCCAGTCCGGGGACCCACGCGCGCTCGATCTGTTCGACCAGATACTCAATGGGCGCGTCCCGCCGCCGCGCGGTTAGGCGCTACTGATCGACGCTCCATGTCGCCGACAGCTCCGTGGTGCCCCACTTGATCCTCAGGACGCCACGGAGCTCGGCGTATCCCTGCGCCGGGCGCGCCGACTCGGGAATCAGATAGATCGTCAGCGACTCGGTGGGCTCGGCCATCGTGCGCGAGGTGAGCGAGACGCGACCCACGTCCTTGCTCGCGTCGTAATCGGTACCCCACTGGCCGGTGCCGCGATTCACGATGAGCTGCCATCCCGTCGCGGAGTGGAGCACGAACAGCGTGTAGTCGCCGCGCGGAAGCTTCAGGCCGCCGAGGGTGATGTCGACGTCGGAGTGCAGCGTCGTCGCCGCGTTCGCGCCGAAGCGCCACACGGTGTCGAGCGGGATGAGCCGTCCCTCCACGGTGCGCCCGCGCGCGTGCGGCTGGCCGTAGGAGATCGCGATGCGCGAGGGTCCGGTGAGGCTCGCGTCCTCCTCGTACCACGTCCTGCCGATCCGCCGAGCGTTCAGATGGACCTCGACCGTGGCGAAGCTGCTCGCTGCCATGCGCAGCGGCGGCTGCTGCGGACCGGTGGGCTGCTGCGCGGCAGCGGTGCCGGCGAGCGCCGCCGACGTGAGGGCGAGGACGAGAACGTGAGCGATGCGCATGAGGCTCTCCATGGCGGGAGTGAACGGCCGCGCAAAGCTGACGACGCCATGACGGACGCGCAAGACGTACTCGACAGCGGGCCGCGCCGACTCTACACTCCCGGCATCGTACCGTACACCGGAGCCGCCATGCGCCGCGACAGCTGCCTCTCGTTCGTACTCGCCATCGTCACCCTCGCCGGATGCCGCGGCGGAGGGAATCCAGCACCCGACGATCGCGAGCGACTCCCCACCGGTCGCTATCTCGATCCGGTCGCCCCGTCGACGAAGCTCGCGAGCTCCTTTCCTCTCGGCGCGGCGACCTCACGCGATGGCAATCGCGTGGCGATCCTGCTCAGCGGCTACGGCAAGCAGGGAGTGCAGCTCGTCGATCGAGCCGGCGGCAGCTCGCGATTCCTCGAGCAGCGCGCGGCCTTCGTAGGCGTCGCGATATCCCAGGATGGCGGGCGCGTCTACGCGTCGGGTGGAAATCAGGACGTGGTCTACGTGTACGACTGGGCAGCGTCGGGCGCGACGCTGCGCGACTCGCTCGTCCTCGCGCACAAGGAGCCGCGCGCGGCGGGCACGCGCTACCCGGCCGGCGTCGCGCTCTCTCCCGACGGGCGCTGGCTCTACGTCGCCGAGAATCTCGCGGACTCGATCGCGGTGTTCGACGTCTCGAGCGGCGCGCTCGTTGGCAGATGGCCGGCAGGCCGCTATGCGTACGGCGTCGTCGTCGGGCCCGACGGAACCGTGTACGTCTCCGCGTGGGGCGCGCGTACGGTCGCCGTGTTCGATCCGCGTCCCGACGGCTCGCTCGCTCCCCGCCGCCAGCTGGACGCGGGGCGTCATCCTTCGGCGATGGTGCTCTCGCGCGACGGCTCGCGCCTCTTCGTCGCGTCGTCGAGCACCGACCGCGTCACGGTGCTCGACACGCGCCGCGGCGAGGTCGTGGCAACGCTGATCGACACGCCGCCGGGCGGCCCGGGGGAGGGAAGCACTCCCGACGCGCTCGCCCTCTCACCCGACGGCACGCGGCTCTACGTGGCCGAGGCGGACAACAACGCCGTCGCGACCTTCCTCCTCTCACAGCGGACGAGCGCCGTCGAGGGAGGGCCGGCGCGCGACACGCTCGTCGGCCGCACACCGGTCGACTGGTACCCCACCGCGCTCGCGACGCTCGGCGATTCGCTGCTCGTGCTCACCGCGAAGGGCTACGCGCCGCCGGCGAATCCGGAGCAGGGCCATCCCGGCCACCGCGGCCACGGGGCGAACCAGTACACGCTCAGCCAGCTGCAGGGGACGATGCTGACGATCGCGCAGCCGCGGCCTGGTGCGGCCATCGACGCGCAGAGCGCGCGCGTCGTCGCGGCCAACAGATGGATGACACCGCTCGCGTCGACGCGGGTGTACCCGCCGATCGAGCACGTCGTGTACATCATCAAGGAGAACAGGACCTACGACCAGGTGCTCGGCGACCTGCCGCAGGCCGACGGCGACACCTCGCTGGTGTTCTTCCCGCGCGCCGTCTCGCCGAACCATCACGCGCTCGCCGAGCGCTTCGGGATCTACGACCGGTTCTTCGTGAACGCCGAGGTTAGCGCGGACGGGCACAACTGGTCCACCGCCGCCTACGCGACCGACTACGTGGAGCAGACGGTGCAGTCGAACTACTCGGGGCGCGGCCGCAGCTACGACTTCGAAGGCACGAACCGTCAGGACGAGGACTCGGCGCGCGTCGCCGGCGAGACGCCCTACGACGACGTCGCGGAGCCGGGCAACGGCTACCTCTGGAACCTCGCCGAGCGCGCGGGCATCTCGTTCCGGAACTACGGCGAGTTCGTGATCGGCACGGGCAAGGGTGACCGCGACGACCTGCCCGCCGGCTACCGCGGAGTGAAGCCCTTCCTCGCGAAGAACACGAATCCCAACGCGCCCGGCTTCGACCTGCACATCCAGGATCAGCACCGCGCGGACGTCTGGATCGCGGAGCTGAACGAGTTCACGCGCCGCGGCTCGATGCCGGCGCTGGAGATCCTGCGCCTGCCTAACGATCACACCGAGGGTGCCGCCGTCGGCCGCCCGACGCCGCGGGCGCACATGGCGGACAACGACCTCGCGCTCGGCCGCGTGATCGAGGCGCTGTCGAACTCGCCGTTCTGGAAGAGCACCGTCGTCTTCGTGCTCGAGGACGACGCGCAGGACGGACCCGACCACGTGGACTCGCATCGCTCGCCGCTGCTGGTCATCTCGCCGTGGGCGCGCGCAGGCGTGCACCACCGCTGGGCGAACACCACCGACGTGATCGCGACGATCGCCGGGATCCTCGAGCTCGGATCGCTGTCGCAGTTCGACCACTTCGGGGAGCCCCTGCGCGACGTCTGGCGCGACACGCCGGACCTCCGCCCGTGGAGCGCGCTCACCCCGGCGGTCTCACTCGACGAGCGGACGCCGAAGCGCGCGCCGGGCAGCGACGCGTCGAAGGGCCTCGACTTGAGCTTCGAGGACCGCATCGACGACGACACCTTCAACCGGATCCTC
>JABFXC010000154.1 GCA_013361935.1 Gemmatimonadaceae bacterium | reverse complement strand
TGGCGTGGCGGCGGCGGAGCGCTCGGTGCCGGACGGGGCGCGGGCGCGGAGGGCACCTCGCGCGGCACGCCTCCTCCGCCACCGCCGCCGATGCCGCGCAATACCTCCTCCAGCGCCAGCGTGCGGTCCATCAGCGCGAGCCGCACGAGCAGCGTCTCGAGCAGAAGCTGCTGCTGGCCGCTCTTCCGGAAGCGCGGCTCGAGCTCGCCTAACGCGTTGTGCATGCGCAGCAGGTCACCGGAGGAGAGCCTGCCCTTCCGCGCGACGAGCGCCTCGCGCATCGCGTCCGAGACGTCGGGCGCCTCGCCGCCGAGCTCGATGGCGAGCTGCGCGCGCAGAACGTCGGCGAGTCCCGTGAGCAGGCCGCCGAAGTCGATCCCCGCTTCGGCCAGACGGCCGACGGTGGTGAACACCTCGCCCGCCCGACGCTCGGCGACGACGTCGAGCAGCGCGAGATACTCGTCCTCCGGCACGAGGCCGAGCGCCTCGCGAACGCGCTCGGTCGTCAGGCGGCCCTCGCCCATCGCCAGCGCCTGGTCGGTGAGCGACAGCGCGTCGCGCATCGAGCCGTCCGCGGCGCGGGCGATCATCGCGAGGGCGTCTCCGTCGAACTCGACCTGCTCGGCGCCGAGCACCGTGGCGAGGCGGCCGCGGATCTCCGCCGCGCCGATGCGCTTCAGGTCGAAGCGCTGCAGCCGGCTGAGCACCGGAGCCGCCGCCTGGGCGATCTTCTGCGGCTCGGTGGTCGCGAAGACGAAGACGACGCGCGGCGGCGGCTCCTCGAGCACCTTGAGGAGCGCGTTCCACGCTTCGCGCGTGAGCATGTGCGCCTCGTCGACGATGTACACCTTGTAGCGGTCGTCGCCCGAAGGAGCGTACATCGCCCGCTCGCGCAGGTCGCGCGCATCGTCCACGCCGCGATTCGATGCCGCGTCGATCTCGACGACGTCCAGCGAGGCATCGCCGCGCCAGATGCGCATGCAGCTCGCGCACTCGCCGCACGGCTCGCCAGCTGCGCTGGCGAGCGTCTGTTCTGAAGCGCCGCTGCCTGCGGCACCGGCGCCGGCTCCGACGCGCCGTTCGCAGTTGAGCGCCATCGCGAGCACGCGGGCGAGCGTGGTCTTCCCCGTGCCGCGCGGGCCGCAGAGCAGGTACCCATGCGCCACCCGCCCGCGGGCGATGGCGCCGCGCAGGGTGTTCGAGACGTGCGACTGGACCGCGACGGAGGCGAAATTCCGGGGGCGGTACTTGCGGGCGAGCGCTAGCACTGGCGGGGGGCGAGGACCACGGCTGGGGAGGGCGAAATATACCGCCGGCACACCCGGCCGGCGACCTCGCCCGGCCGCGCCATCAGGAGCCCGGCGCCTGCCGCACCTCGGGAGGCCGGTCGCTGCACAGATCGGGCTCGGCGAGACACTCCTCGGCCAGCGGATCGGAGATCGTCGCCGGGCCGGGGCCGGTGCCCACGTGGATCGACCCGTCGCGCGCGACGAAGAAGCGGCGCGATCCGGAATGGATGTACGGGTTGCGCGTTCCGCGCGGCCGCGCCTGCAGCTCGAAGATCAGCCCTTCGACGTCGGCGGGGATGTACTCGATGGTGTATACGGCGACGGTGTCCACGAACTCGCCGGCCGTGTTCCGGGCCGACAGTGCGATCGTGCCATACTCCCGGTCGGGGTAGGCGGTGTAGTAGTGACCCTTCAGCTCGGGACAGACGTAGTTGACGAGCGAGAGCGGGTCCAGTCGCCCAGCGGCCGGGTACTCGGCGGCGTGCCGTTCGTTCTCCGCGGGGACACGCTGCAGGCACCGCCGGAGCTGGGCGAGATCGCGCACTGGACTGGTGACGATCCGCGGAGATTTCCCGGGCTCCGTCTCCCACACTCTACCCGTCTCGTCGCCCGTGTAGCGCGGCGACGCGCGCTGGAGCATCGGATCGTCGCGCACCTCGATCGAGTACCCGGTCATCCGCGCGGCGGAATCGCTCGTCGATGGCGCGTAGCTCCAGCGCCATCCGTAATCCCGGCTGTCGTAGAGCGTGCGAGCGCTGTCGTTGCCGAGGCGGGTCTCGGCGAGCTCGCCGCAGTTGGCGATCCTGGCGAGATCCGTCGCCGAGCGCGGGTAGCTTCCGAGCGAATCGGCGGCGCGGTATCGGGCGGCGCACTCGTGAACGAAGTTGATCAGCCGCTGCGCATGAATGATCGCCGGTGCGTCGCCGCTGCGTGCGCGCGCCCACGCCGTGCGCTGCTCGGATTGCGCACCGGCCGCCGCCAGCGGCGCCCATGCCGGACGTGTCGCCTGGAGGACCGCGGTCGCCGGAAGCCCCCAGACGCGCGCGACGGCGGGGCGGACCATGGCCATCCCGACGATCCCGCAGAGAAACCCGAGCGCGATCCGCCGCCCTTTGCCGCTGAGGATCGCGAGGACGATCCAGACGTCGACGCCGAGCGCGAGCGAGACGCCGAGAACGAAGCTCGGATCGGCCGCGCCGTTCGCGGGCTGCACCTCGCTGAGCAGGGCGAGCATCATGATCGTCGCGAAGACCGCGGCACCCAACCCCACGCGGAACCGCCAGCTCGTCAGCCGGAGAAAGCCGTGCCCCGCGCCCGTGTCATAGCCGCTCATGGAAGGGAGACTGCCGAAAAAAGGCGCGGGTCACGGAGCAGTTCCGTGACCCGCGCCGACTACCCGAGCCTTCGATCCTTCAGCGCGCCGGAACGTTGATGATCGGCAGCAGGCGGAAGGGCGCGCGGTTGCTCTTCGCGTAGTTGAGCACTCCGAGCTGCACCCCGTGCAGGCTTCGCGCGTAGTTGAACACGCCGATGGTGAGCCCGCGCTGCGTCCCCTTCACGTGGTTGAAGGAGCTGAGCGAGACGCCCTCCATCGTCCCCCGCTCGATGCGCATGTAGGCCGGCGCGACGATGAGCGCCTTGACGCTCTCCGCGCCGACGACGGGCGCGATGGCGACGGCTTCGATGCGCGGGGCGCCGACGGCCACGCCGGCGATGGAGAACCAGCGCAGCGTCCCGCCCGAGCCGATGCCGACGCCGGCGATCGTGATGCCGTCGATGCCTTCACCCGCTCCGACGCCGATGCCGGCGATGGAGAGGCCGGAGAGGCGCTCGCCGACACCCACGCCGACGCCGCCGATCGCGATCCCGTGCAGATCCTCTCCGCTGCCGACGCCCAGCCCGCCGATCGCCAGCCCTGAGACCGACTCGCCGCTGCCCACGCCGGCACCGCCGACCAGAATCCCTCGCGCGCCCTGTCCCGCACCGACCCCGAGCCCGCCGATCGCCAGCCCTTCGACGCGTCCTCCGGAGCCGGCGCCGAGCCCACCGATCGCGATCCCGCGGATGTCGCCCCCGGCACCCACACCGAGGCCGCCTAACGCTATCCCGGTCACCCGTCCGCCCGCGCCGACCCCGAGTCCACCGACCATCAGGCCGCGCAGGCGTCCGCCGGCCCCGATCCCCAGGCCGCCGACGCCGACCCCGTCGATGTAGCGGTCGGCCCCGACGCCGAAGACTCCCGCGGCGATCCCGGTGATGCGCGAGGCCCCGGTCGCCGGCAGTCCGATCGCCGCGCCGCGCACGTCGCCGCGCAGATCGTTCTCCGGGGTCCACACGGTGATGTTGACGCCGCGCACGTCGAAGTCGGCGTCGTCGCGGAAATTGAGCCTGAGCCCGATCACGCGGGGCACCGGCCCGATGCCGACGCCGACGTCGTTCACGGTGAGCGGCAGTCCACGGGACTGCGCGGTGGCGGACGCGAACGGCGCGAGAGCGAGCGCGAGGGCGCCGAGGGCGAGGCGGGCGCGGGTCATGAGGTCGACTCCGTCAGGGGGAGGTGGGAACCCCGACGATACGAACCGCTCCCCACGACGGTTTCACGAGCGGCCCAGGGAAAAAAAGATTCGCGCGGCGGGCGCGCTCGTGAGAGCGCTGCCTCCACCGCGCGAATACTCCAGGCCTGACGGAGCGACACAAGACACCACGTACCGCTGCTACCTGCGGGGTCCTGACGGGGTTGGCGGGCTCGCGCCCTCCGGGACCTGGAGCATCCGCAAGATAGTCATGGGGGAGCGGTGGCGGCAGGGGCCGGGGGCCAGGGGCCAGGCGTGAGGAACGGCGTCAACTGCGGTCAACGCAGTTCCTTCCGCCTGGCGCCTGGCCCCTACCGTTCGAGCGCCCGGACGATCACCTCGCCCGCGCGCGCGATGTCCGCATCGTCGACGTCCAAGTGAGTGACCGCGCGCACCCGCGTCGCGTTCCAGGGGCTGATCCGCACCCCCTCCGCGGCGCAGCGCGCGCTCAGCTCGGAGGCGGTGATCCGGGCCGGAAGGTCGATCATCACGATGTTCGTGTCCGGGGGGACGACCTTCGCCCCGCCCGCGCCGTCCACCGCGCGCGCGAGCTTCGCGGCCCGCTCGTGGTCCTCGTGCATGCGGGGCCAGTGCTCCCGGACCCCGAACAGCGCCGCGGCGGCGAGAATTCCCGACTGCCGCATCCCTCCGCCGAAGCGCTTCCGCGTCTGCCACGCGTCCCGCATCGCCTCGCGCGAGCCGGCGAGCGCCGCGCCGACCGGAGCGCCGAGCCCCTTGGAGAAGGAGACCATGACCGTGTCGGCGCACGCCGCGAAATCGGCGATGTTCGTCTCCGTCGCGACGGCCGCGTTCCACAGCCGCGCGCCGTCCATGTGCACGGGGAGCGAGTGCTCGCGCGCGACGTCGCGGATCGCCCGCAGGCCGTCGAGGGTCGTCACCTTGCCGCCGGCGCCGTTGTGGGTGTTCTCGACGCAGACGAGGCTCGCCTGCGGAGCGTTAGGCGACGCGGGGCGGATCCCGGCGCGGAGCGCGTCCGCGTCGTAGACTGTGCCGGTGCCGCGCAGGGGCCGCGGCTGCACCCCGCACAGCCCCGCGAGCGCGGCGATCTCCCAGTGGATGAGGTGTGCCTCCGCGTCGAGCAGCACCTCGGTGCCGCGCCGCGAGAGCAGCCAGACGCCCGTCTGGTTGGCCATGGTGCCGCTCGGGAAGAAGAGCGCGCTCTCCTTGCCGAGCAGGGACGCGACGCGGTCCTCGAGCGCGCGCACCGTCGGATCGCCATCGAGCACGTCGTCGCCGACCTCGGCGTCGGCCATCGCGCGGCGCATCGCCGGAGTCGGGCGGGTGACGGTATCGGAACGGAGGTCGATCGGCTGTGCCATGTCGTGTGGCGGGGCTGAGTGGAGCGTGAAAGCTAAACGCGGCGCTCCAACGACGAGGGGCCAGGGGCCAGGCGGAAGGAACTGCGTTGAACGCCGTTCCTCACACCTGATCCCTGGCCCCCGCACGCGCGACGGACCGTCGCGCGCCGCTTACGGCTTCTTCACCTCGACCTTCGGCGTCACGATCTTCGTCGAGTCCTTCTTCACCTCGACCTTCGGCGTGGTGACCGTGTGGGTATCGGTCCCGACTTCCACCGAGGGCGTGTGCACGGTGTCGGTCTGCGTGCCGATCACCGGCTTCTGCACTTCGTATTCACCTTCGCCTGTCTTCTTGCAGGCAGCCATCGACACGGCCGCGACCAGCGCGATGGCGATCGTCATCTTGCGCACGATTTCCTCCCGGGTTAGTACGTGCGCGTACCGCATCGGCAACCTTCGGGCCAGACTCTACTGCCGGGAGTACGGGAGTACGGGAGTACGGGAGTACGGCACTGCGACATGGCAGTTGCGTACTCCCGTACCCGGCACCCGGCACCCGGCACCCGGCACCCCGGCACCCGGCACCCGGCACCGGCACCCGGCACCCGGCACCCCGGCACCCCGGCACCCCGGCACCCCGGCACCCCGGCTACTCCGTGAACACTTCCCGCTGCATCCTCCGCACCCGCCGGAGCTCGAACACCTGGCCGACCTCGCCGCCGAGGATGAAGATCAACGAGGCGTAGTAGACCCAGATCACGATCACCACGATCGCCGTCAGCGCCCCCGTGTACAGCGAGCCGGGATTGAACGAGCGCACGTACGCGCTGAACACGTTCCGGGCGACCTCGAACATCAGGCTCGTGAACCCCGCGGCGACCACCGCGGTCTGCCAGCGGATGTGGCGGTTCGGCAGGAACTTGTACAGCGCGAAGAACATCGTCCCGATGAACAGGAAGGCCAGCCCGCGGCCCAGCCAGTACTCGAGCTGCCCCATCACCTCGGTGCGCATCCCGAACGCGGTGAGCTGCTGGAATCCCCGCGTGGTCGCGACGGCGAGGTACGCGTTCAGCGCCGTGTACCCGACGAGGAGCAGCGTCGCGATGATCGTGATCTTGATGTCGAAGAGCTTCCCGTCGATGATCCCGCGATCCTGCTCGATGTCGAAGACCTCGGCGAGGACGCTGCGCAGGGAGCCGAAGAGCCGCGTCGAGAACCAGACGAAGCCGATGGCGCTGTAGAGGCGGATCGCGCCGCGCGCGGCGATGATGTCGTCGAGGAAGCCGTGGATCGGCGACGAGGTCGACTCGGCATGCGGGGGCATGACGCGGTCGAGCATCGCGTTGATCTCCACCGACGACGCCGCGGGGTTGAGGTGCAGGATGGTCGCCATCCCGAGCACGAGGAGCAGGAGGAAGGGGACCGCTGCGAGCAGCAGGTTGAAGGCGATCCCCCCGGCGAGGAAGAAGATGTTGTCTTCCCCGCTGTTGTCCCAGACGCGCTTCGCGTAGTCGCGCGTGCTCCAGTAGAGCTGGACGAAGAGAGGACGGCGTGGCATGCGCGGGCGAACCTAGCCCCGCGCGCGACGGCCCGCCATCCTCACGTGCTCAGACCTCGTCCAGGTCCTCGTCGAGGTCCGCCTGCGAGCCGACGCCCGTCGTCGTCGTCCGGCGGCGCTGCGCGCGCGCGGCACGGCGCGCTTCCCGCTCCTCGTGCGCGTCGCGCGCGACCTCGGCGCCGGCATTGTACGCGGCCTTTGTCTGCGCGAGCCGCTCCTCGAGATCGAGTCGCGCTTCGCGGGCCGCGTCGCGCCCCGCGTCCATCGCACGCTGCACCTGGCTCTTCTTCAGCTCGATCGCCTGGCGCGCCGCGTCGATGCGCTCCTCCACCTGCCGGCGGGCTTCCTGGAACGTCTCGTTGACGCGCGAGGCCGCGTCGCTGGCCGCGTCCTGCGCGGCGCGCCGGACGCGGTTCGCGCTCCGCTTGATCTCCCGCCGCGTCTCCACGCCGCTCTTCGGGGCGAAGAGCAGCGCGAGGCCCGCGCCGATCGCCGCGCCGACGAGGAAGGAACCGATCCCCGCCGACTGGCGCTCGATCACCACGTACGGCTCGTCGTCGTCAAACTCGTAGTCGTCGTCGCGCATCCCTGCGTCTCCTCGATACTCGTCCGTGCGTGCGCCTCAGCGGCTGCCTGTGCAACCGTCGCGCCGCGTCAGCGCTTCTTTCCCTTTGCCGGTGCCGCCTTCTTCGCCGGAGCGGCCCCCGGCTTCCGTGCGGGAGCACGCTCCGCGCCACCGTCGCCGTTGGTCGATGCCCCGTTCCCGCCGAGCAGGTGCGCCAGCTCCGCCGCCACATCGGCGACGCCGAGGCCGAGCACCTTCGCCGTTCGCTCCATGTCGCCGCCGGTCGTCGCCAGCGTCCGCAGCACCAGCTGCTTCCGCGCCTCGGCGACGGTGGTGTTCCCGACCTCGATCGTCAGCGCGGGCATCTCGGCGGAGTTCCGCAGGTGCCGCGGGATCACGTCCGCCGGGCCGATGACGTTGGTGCGCGCCATGATCACCGCCCGCTCGAGCGCGTTCTTCAGCTCGCGCACGTTGCCCGGCCAGTGATACGTGAGGATCCAGTTCCACGCCGCGTCGTCGAACGACTCGATCTGCTTCCCGTTCTCCTGGGCGAAGCGGGCGAGGAACTCCTTGGCGAGCAGCTGGATGTCGCCGGCGCGCTCGCGCAGCGGCGGGAGGAAGATCTCGACCACCGCGAGACGGTAGTAGAGGTCCTCGCGCAGCTCGCCGTCGACGATCGCCTTCTGGAGGTTCTTGTTCGTCGCGGCGACGATGCGGATGTCGACGTTGATCTCCTTCTTGCCGCCGAGGCGGCGCACCTGCCGCGTCTCGAGGGCGCGGAGGAGCTTCACCTGGATGTCCGGCGACATCTCGGCGACTTCGTCGAGGAAGATCGTGCCGCTGCTCGCCATCTCGAACGCGCCCGGCTTCTCGTTGGTCGAGCCGGTGAAGGCGCCCTTCTCGTGGCCGAACAGCTCGTTCTCGAGGATCTCCTTGGGAAGCGCGGCGCAGTTCAGCGCGAAGAACGGCCCCTTGGAGCGCTCGCTCTTCGAGTGGATCGCCCGGGCGACGAGCTCCTTGCCGGTGCCGCTCTCGCCGAGGATGAGGACGCTCGCCGTGGAAGGGGCGACCGCATCGATCACCTGGTAGACCTGGCGCATCGACTCGGATTGCCCGGTGAGCTCACCGTAGTGCGTCAGCCCTTCGAGCTTGCTCGCCAGCTCGCGGTTCTTCTGCTGCACCGCGAACTTCTCGAGCGCCTTCGGGATGAGGGCCTTGAGGCGGTTGAGCTTCTCGGCGTTGAGGGGCTTCTCGATGTAGTCGTAGGCACCCTCGCGCATCGCCGCGACCGCGGAGTCGACCGTCGCCTGGCCCGTCACGATGATGCACTCGGTGGGGACGTCGCGCTTCTGCAGCTCCTTCAGGATCGCCAGCCCGTCGAGCTTGGGCATCTTGAGGTCGGCGAGCACGACGCCGAACGGCTCGGCGATGAGCCGGTCGAGCGCCTTCTGTCCGTCCGACGCGACCTCGACGTCGTACCCCTCGTCGGAGAGGATCGCGCTGAGACCGGTGGTGATGGTGGTCTCGTCGTCGGCGATGAGGATCTTCGATTGCTTCGCAGTTGCCATGGTCTTCAGCCGCCCCGGGCGGGAAACGTCAATGTGATGCCGCTCTCCGTGCTGCGTACGCCGACCGCCATCGCGGCGGCCGACCGTTCGATCTCCGCGGCCAGACGCGGGGGGGTCGTGAAGCGCCCTTCCACGTGCAGCTCGACGCCGCCGGCGGGGCGCACCCGGCAGCGCACCTCCCCGCCCGACCCCGCGCTCTCCACCGCGGCGCACAGCGCCGCGGCGACGAGCGTTCGCGCCGCATCGGCGGCGACGCGCGTCGTACCCTCACCCTCCACCACGAGGTCCAGCGTTCCTCCGCTGGCCACGAGGGGCGGCCGGAGCAGGACCGCGACCTGGTCGGCGCAGCGGCCGATCGCCGCCGGCTCGCGCGCCGGCCGGCCGAGGGCGACGAGCGCCTCCGTCATCGCGATCACCTGCTCGAGCTGCTCGGACGCGGAGGCCGCGAAGGTTCCGAGCGCGCTCGCCGCGACGCCCTCGCGCCCCGACCGGCTGCGCACCACCTCGAGATTCACCGCCACGCCGTTCAGCGAGTTGCGGAGCTCGTGGGCGACCCCCGCGCTCAACCGCTGGAAGATGGGCAGCCAGAGCGCATCGTTCACTCAGTCACTCAGATCGGCGTCGTCCGGCGCCGCGAGCACCGCTTCGGCCTCGTGCGGCATCGGCCGATGGATCTCCTGCACGCGCACGTGCTGCTTCACCGCCTTCGCCGTGCCCCCGACCGCGAGCTGGGAGAAGAGGAACTCGAACTTCGCGTCGTACGCCTTCGACAGCTTCGTCTTCACCTCGGCCGGAAGGTCCCAGAGCCGCCGCTTGAAGGGGCCGATCGCCTTCTTCCGCGACTTGTAGAAGAACTGCTCGTCGGTGTCGGTCGCCTTGCGCTCGTCCTTCGCGTTCGTGCGCAGCCACTCGTAGATCTCGTCGCGCAGCTCTCCAGGGATGTTGTCGTACATCATGTTCTGGAAGTTGGTCGCGAGATGGATCTCGGCGACCTCGAGCCGCGGGAAGTTGTTGAACGCGGTGTCGGGCAGCGTCGAGGCACCGTGCTGCACGGCGCCGGCGAGACCATAGTCGTCGCGCGCGACCTTCGAGAGCGTCTCGAGCGTCTTGAAGTCGATCGCGACGTCGGCGATGGAGCCGTCCGCCAGGACGACGCCCCCGTGCGAGGTGCCCGACTGCACGCTGATCTTGCTGAGCCCCTCGGCGTCCGGCGCTGCCTTCTTCCGCGTACGCTCGAAGCCGTCCATGTAGGCGCGGAGCTCCTCGACGGTGCTGTTCGCGGTGCCGACCTCGCCGATCTCGCCGCCCACGGAGATCACCACGCCCTCCGGCTGCTGCGCGCGGACGTGCTGCAGGATGTCGATGCCGACCTCGTAGTTCAGCCGCTGCTGCTCGTCGAGCGTCTTCTTCGAGATGTCGACGAGCGTCGAGGTGTCGATGTCGATGTTGTAGAAGCCGGCGGCCACCGCCTCGGTGACGAGCTGCTTCACCGAATCGACCTCGGTCTTCGGATCGTTCGCGTACTTCTTGTGGTTGACCTGGAAGTGGTCGCCCTGGATGAACACCGGCCCGCGGAACCCTTCGCGCAGCGCGGCGCCGAGGATCACCGCGACGTACTCCGTCGGCCGCTGCTCGGTGTAGGCGATCTCGGAGCGGGCGATCTCGAAGATGAACGCGCCCGCGTCCATCTTCTTCGCGACGCGGAAGATCGAGCGGGCGGTGTCGTACGTCATCGCCCGGACGTTGATCGCCGGAACGGTGAAGCCACGGACCTCGCCGCGTCCGCGGGCGAGATAGAGGTCGTGGATCGAGGACGGGCGCGTCCCCACCGCCTGGCCGATCTCCCAGATCAGCCAGCGCGCGTAGTCACGCGTCGCCTCGTCGCCGAAGACCGCCTCGCGGACGAGCGTATCCATCTGCGGGCCGCTGAGCGCCCGCTCGTTCTTCACCGTGACGCGTCCGTCCTCGACGACGATGTTGCCGTCGAAGATGCTCGTCATCGTGTCGATGTGTGCCTGCATTCGATCTCCACACGGAAATGCGCGCCGGGCGACGGAGGTCGCGCGCCGGCTGCGATGATTGGGGACGTTTGGAAAGTGACCGGTACGGTGCGGCCGGGCAAGCGCGGCCGCCGACCGAGTGGCCAGCCTACACCGACCACCTCGGGTCCGCCTTGGGTAGCATATTCCATTCCTGCCGAGCCCGCTCCGCGTCCGCGCGGCCGAGCATCGCGTAGGTGAACTGCTTCCCCAGCTCCACTCCCGGCTGATCAAGGGGGTTCACGTCGTAGAGCGCACCGGCGTAGATGGTCGCGATCTCGAGGAGCATGATCAGCCCCCCGACGTGCCACGGATCGACGCGGTCGAGGGTGATGGTCATGTTCGGCCGCCCGCGCCTGGCCAGCGCCCCCGCCGTCGCGCGCCGCTCGATGTCGAGCAACTCGCCGAGGCGGTGTCCGCCGAGGTAGGCCAGCTCCGAGACGTCCTGATGCCGCTTCGGGATCTCGACGTCCGCGCCCCCTTCCTTCACCGCGACGAAGGTCACCGTCTTGTCGGCCGGCCCCTCCATGAAGAGCTGCACCTGCGAGTGCTGGTCGGTGGCACCGAGCGCGGCGAGCGGGGTCGGGCCGACGTGGGCGCCGTCGGACTTGCGCGCCTTCCCAAGCGACTCGGCCCAGAGCTGCACGAACCAGGCGGCGAAGTCGCGCAGCGGATCGCTGTACGGCATCAGCACCTGCACGTGCTTGCCGAGCGTCGTGTCGGCGAGGAACTGGAGCATCGCGAAGACGCCCGCGGGGTTCTTCGCGAGCTCGGTGCTCTCGCAGCGGCGGCGCATGTCCTCCGCGCCGGCGAGCAGGTGGCCGACGTCGATCCCCATGAGCGCGGCGGGAAGGATGCCGACCGGGGTGAGCACGCTGAACCGCCCGCCGACGTTCGCCGGGATGTCGAGCGCGCGGATCCCCTCGCTCCGCGCGAGGGGACGGAGCGCACCCTTCTCCGGATCGGTGACGAAGACGAGCGCCTCCTTCGCCTTCTCGCTGCCTAACGCCTGCTCGAGCCGCTGCCGGACGACGAGATACTGGGCCATCGTCTCCGCGGTGCCGCCGGACTTGGAGATGACGATGAAGAGCGTGCGCGCCAGCTCCAGCCGCTCGAGCAGCGCGAGGATCGTCACCGGGTCGACGTTGTCGAGCACGTGCAGCCGCGGCCAGTCGCCGCGGGCGATGTCGGGGAGCGAGTTCCATCCCGACGGGCGAAGCGCGGTGCGGAGCGCGATGGGGCCGAGCGCGGAGCCGCCGATCCCGAGGACGACCACGTCGTGGTAGCGGCCCCGGGTCGCGGCGACGAACTCGGTGCTCTGCTTCACGAGCGCGGCGTCGGTCGGGAGGTCGAGGAAGCCGAGCACGCCGTGGCCCCGCTGCCGCGTGAAGACCTCGAGGACGCGCGCGAAGTCGCGGCCGGCCGCCGCCCACGCCGTCTCGGGGATCGCGGCGCGTGCGTCGGCGTCCGCGTCGCCGCGGGCGATCATGTTCGAAAAATCGATCGTTACGGACATGGGACGAGAGGCAGGACGAGGAGGGGGGAGGTGGGATTCGGCGTGACAGCGATCATTCCACTCGTACCGTCAGGCCGTCGAACGCGGGGGTGACGCCGCGGGGGAGCTCGGCCTCGAGGTCGGCGTGGAAGTTGTCGTGCGTCAGATGCGTGAGGAACGTCCGCTCGGCGCCGATCTCCTTGGCCACGCGAACCGCCTCCGGGACGGAGAGGTGCGTCGGGTGCTCCGTGCGAAAGAGCGCGTTGACGACGAGCACCTTGGCTCCGCGCATGACGTCCATCGCCTCGGCGGGAACCGTCTTCGCGTCGGTGATGTAGGCGAGGGGACCGATCCGGTAGCCGTAGACGGTGATCAGTCCGTGCGGGAGCGCCGCGGGGACGACGTCGAGGTCGCCGATCGTCGTGACCGCGCCGGGCGCGATCGGATAGAGCTTGCCCTCGGGCTTCGAGGTGCCCTGCACCGGCCGCATGTTGTCGTCGAAGATGTACGGGAACTTCCGCGAGATGCGCTCCAGCGTGTCGCCGGGGCCATACATCGGCAGCGCGCCCTCGCGCCGCACGCTGATCGCGCGCAGGTCGTCGATCCCGTGCAGGTGGTCCGCGTGGTCGTGGGTGTAGAGCACCGCGTCGACGCGGTCGATCCCCGCTGCGGTGAGCTGGAGGCGGAGCTCGGGCGGCGTGTCGATGAGCAGCCGCGTGCCGCCGCGGCTCTCGACGTAGGCGCCGACGCGCGTGCGCCGGTCGCGGGGATCGGGCGAACGGCAGACCTCGCAGTGACAGCCGATCTGCGGGACGCCGAAGCTGGTGCCCGTGCCGAGAAAGGTCAGGCGCACGATCGTCGCCTAACGGCGGGCATCACACCTTCTCGACCTTGAGCATGTTCGTCGCGCCGGTGGTGTCGAAGGGGACGCCGGCAGTGACGATGACCCGGTCGCCCTCCTGCGCCAGCCCGCGGCGGCGCACCGCCTCGAGCGCGTGGACGACCATCTGGTCGTAGGTCGCGCAGTGCGGCACGAGCTCGGGAATGACACCCCAGACCAGCGCGAGCTGCCGGTAGGTCCGCTCCGAGTCGGTGAGGGTGAGGATCGGCACCGAGGGACGGAAGGAGCTGACGACGCGCGCGGTGAAGCCGCTCTTCGTGAAGACGACGACGCAGGGCGCGCCGATCATGTCGGCGGCGGCCGCGGTGGCCGCGGCGATCGCGTCCTCGGTCTTCGCCGGCATGTCGGCGTCGGTCTCGTTCGCGATCGCCACCTCGGGGCTGAGCGCCGCGCTCGGGTGCGTGTGCGTCTCGACCTCGGTGATGATGCGGTTCATCGCCTCGACCGCGAGGCGCGGGAAGGCGCCGGCGGCGGTCTCCGCGGAGAGCATCACCGCGCCGGTGCCGTCGAGGATGGCATTGGCGACGTCGCTCGCCTCGGCGCGCGTGGGGCGCGGGTGCGTCACCATCGACTCGAGCATCTGCGTGGCGGTGATCACCGGCTTGCCGAGGCGGTTCGCGACCTGGATGATGCGCTTCTGGGCGAGCGGGACTTCCTCGAAGGGCAGCTCGACGCCGAGATCGCCGCGCGCGACCATGATCGCGTCGGTCTCCGCGGCGATGCTCTCGATGTTGCTGAGCGCGATGTCCAGCTCGATCTTCGCGCAGATGAGCGTCTCGCGCGGGATGAGCTTGCGCAGGCTGGCGATGTCGGCGGCGCGGCGGACGAAGCTGAGCGCGAGATACTCGAGCCCCTGGCGCGTCGCGAACACGATGTCCGCCTCGTCCTTCTCGGTGATCGACGGGGCGCTGACGTCGACGCCGGGGAGGTTCATCCCCTTGTGGCTCTTGAGCTGCCCGCCGTGGACGACGCGTCCCGTCACGCGCCCGTCCTTCACGTCCATCACCATCAGCTCGAGCAGCCCGTCGTCGAGGAGGATGCGATCGCCGACGTGGACGTCGCGGGGGAGCCCCTCGTAGGTGACCGGGATGTCCGAACCCGCCGCGCTCTCCTCGTGGACGAGGACGACGTCGGTTCCCTCGACCAGCTTGATCGGCGCCGGGAGATCACCGACGCGGATGCGCGGACCCTGGAGGTCGCCGAGGATCGCGATGGGGCAGCCGAGCTCCCGAGCGACGCCGCGCACCGTCTCGATGAGGGTGAGATGCTGCTCGTGCGTACCGTGGGAGAAGTTGAGGCGGGCGACGTTCAGCCCGGCTTCCATGAGACCGCGGAGCTGCTCCTTGCTGCTCGACGCGGGCCCGAGGGTGCAGACGATCTTGGTGCGACGGTTGTGTCGGTTCGGCACGGCGGGGAGATCGGAAGTCGCCGGAGCATCTCATCCGGAAGATCGATATGTATCCGGTCGCCCCCCCGCCCGGCAAGGCGAGGTGTCATCGGTCACTTCGGAGGCGGGGTGCCGGGCACGAGGTTAACACCGCCGGCCGGGCGGCGTCCCACTGTCACCGCGTGCCGCGGAAAACCCTTTCGGAGACAGTCTCGAATGCGCAACAGCATCCTCACTCGACTCGGCGTCGTCACGCTTCTCGCGTCGCTCGCCGCGTGCGCCGATTCCAACGCCCCCGCCGCCACCGTGAGCGAGGCGATGCTCACCGCCGACGCGGCGAGCGACGCGGGCCAGGCGGCTGCGATGGACGTCGTGCAGATGACGGCGGGCGAGCTCGACGCCGGCGTCCCCTCCGGCGTGGCGGCCTCGCAGCCGGGCAACAGCGCGTGCACCTGGTCCGCGGGCACCGGCCGCTTCGTCTGTCCGACGGTGACGACGCCCGAGGGCCTCGCGCTCGACCGCTCGTTCGCCTATTTCGCGGGCGGCGCGGCGCAGCAGTCGTACGACGCCGCGGCCACGGACTCGATCAACTTCCAGTGGGCGCTCGCCGGCTCGATGTCCGCCAACGGCAGGACCGCGTGGGTGAACGCGACGCGCTCGTCGACGGTGAGCGGCCTCGCCGGAAAGGAGACCCAGCGGAGCTGGAGCGGCAGCGGCGCGCGCACCGACAGCGCGCTCGTCCAGTCGGACTCGCGCACTCGCCGGACGAAGGTCGTCGCGAGCAGCGTGGTGAACGCGGTGGTCTTCCGCCTGCCGAGGTCGACCTACCCCTACCCGCAGTCGGGGACGATCACCCACGACGTGACGCTCACCTCGCAGTTCGAGGGCGCGACCGGGAGCAACGCGCGCACGGCGACGCGCCACGTGGTCGTCACCTTCGACGGAACCCGCACGGCGAAGATGACCGTCGGGACGACGAGCTGCACCCTCGACCTCGTGACGCGCGCGGTCAGCTGCGGCCAGTAGCGGCAGGAGGCTCAAGGCAGGAGGCTGGAGGCTTTCAGCTTCCAGCCTCCTGCCTTCAGCCACCGAGGTGCCTAACGCGCGCCGGCGACCGCCTTCTTCTCGAGCTTCGCGAGCAGTCCGTCGAAGGACTTCTGGAAGCTCGTGATCCCGTCGGCGAGAAGCTTCGCGGTGACTTCGTCGAGCGAGATCCCGACCGCCCCGAGCTCGGCGATGGTCCGCTTCGCGCCGTCGACATCCTTGTCGACGGTGCGGGCGACCTCGCCGTGATCGCGGAAGGCCTCGATCGTCGCCGGCGGCAGGGTGTTCACCGTGTCCGGTCCGATGAGCTGCTCGACGTACATGACGTCGCGATAGGCGGGGTTCTTGGTACTCGTGCTCGCCCAGAGCGGGCGCTGGACCCGTGCCCCCTTCGCGGCGAGCGCCTCCCAGCGCGGGCCGGCGAACTTCCGCTGGAAGAGCGCGTAGGCGAGCTTCGCGTTCGCGATCGCCCCACGGCCCTTGAGCGCGCGGTACCGCTCGGTGTTAGGCGCGTCGGCGGCGATCTTCGCGTCGAGGCGCTTGTCGATCTCGGTGTCGACGCGGCTGACGAAGAAGCTGGCGACCGAGGCGATCCGGTCGATCGCCTTCCCCGCCTTCACCCGATCCTCGAGGCCGGCGAAATAGGCGTCGATCACGCGCTCGTGCGCGGCGACGGCGAAGAGCAGGGTGATGTTGACGTTGATCCCGTCGGCGGTCAGCCGCCGCACCGACTCGGCGCCGGTCTCGGTGCCCGGCACCTTGATCATCACGTTCGGCCGGTTGACGGTCTTCCAGAGCCGGCGCGCCTCCTCGACGGTCGCGTTTGCGTCGTTCGCCGCGCCCGGCGACACCTCGATCGAGACGAAGCCGTCGCCGCCCGTGGTCGCGTCGTAGACGGGACGGAAGATGTCGCAGGCGTCGCGGACGTCGGTCGTCTCGACGAGCTCGAAGCGCTCCCACGGCGTGAGGTCAGCGGGCGCGCCGGCGAGCTGCGCGTCGTAGGCGTTTCCCTCGGCGAGCGCCTTTTCGAAGATCGTCGGGTTGGAGGTCATCCCGGTGAGCGCGTCCTCGCGGATGCGGCGCGCGAGCTCGCCGTTGCCGAGCATGGTGCGATCGATGTAGTCGAGCCAGAGCGACTGGCCGGCGTCGTGGAGACGCTGAAGACGGGATGCCGTCATGGGACGCGAGGGTGGAGGAAGAGTTCTGCGCGCTGCGGCGCCGAGATGGAAAGATAGCAGCGGCGCGCCCCGAGGTTCAGCGGCCGACCTTCCAGGCGGTGGACATCTCCGTCGTTCCCCACGCGAGCACGAGGCGTCCGTGCGCCGGACCGGGCTCCTTCGCCGGATCCGCGGGGACCAACGTGATCGTGAAGCTCTCCGCCGGCTCGGAGAGCGTGCGCGTGGCGAGGTCGATGCGGGCGAGGTCGAGCTTCGGGTCGTACACGGTTCCCCACTGGCCCGTCTGCTTGTTGATGATGAGCTTCGCGCCGGCGCGCGAGGCGAGCGTGTAGAGGCTGTACGATCCCTTCGGCACGAACGTCCCGCCGATGGTGAGATCGGCGTCGGTGGTGAGCGTCGTCGAGGAGTTCGCGCCGGTCCGCCAGACGGTATCGAAGGGGATGAGCCCGCCGAGCACCGCGCGGCCGCGCGCATGCGGCTGGCCGTAGTCGATCGAGATCTTCAGCGTCGGCGATGCCGGCTGGCCGGCGACGCGCGGCATCGCGAGGGAGACCTCGGCGCGCGCCCTGGTGCTCAGCGCGACGGCATACTTCGACGGATCGGTCTGCGGGAGCGCGGCGGCGGGCGTGCTGGGCGCCTGCGCGTGCGCGGCGACGGGAAGGGCGATGGCGAGCGCGATGAGTCGGAGCTTCATGTCGTCGATGTGGTGAAGGTCAGCGCGCGGTGGTGTGCCAGTGCGGCACCGCGTTCCATGCGCGCGGGTCGAAGAGCGCGTCGTTGAGCACGGGGTCGACGCGGATGTCCTCGTAGCGCTCGGTGAAGGTCGGCTTGCCGTCGGTGAGGAACACGACCTCGGGCGCGATCCAGCCGCCGCCGAGCTTGCGGTACTTGTTGAACTGGATCTCCGCCGTCTTCGAGGTGTCGCGATCCGGCTGCAGCATGCGAACGAAGACGAGGCGCTCGCGGTCGATCCAGAACTGGCGCGAATGCTCGTCGCCCGCCGCGGCGCCGACGACGTACGCGGGCCGCCCCTGCCAGGCGGCCTCGTGGATCTTCGCGAGGTCGAAGCCGAGCGAGCGGATGCGCGCGAGAGTGCGCTCCGGCGGATCGGCGTAGACGTCGAAGCCGAGCACCATCAGCGGGTGCACGCTCGGGATGGAGCGCGTGAGCTGGCCGCCGCCGACGATGAACTGCGAGTCGCGGACGAAGAGGATCCCGTTCTTCTGCGCGAGCGGCTCGATGTCGATGCGCAGCGCGCCGGGGACGCGCATCGCCTCGAGCCAGGTGGAGGTGTCCGCCGCGCCCGAGGGGAGATAGCGCGTGTTGCGCTGCGTGAAGGTCGCCGTGTGGTACCACTTGCCGGCGTAGCGGTCGTGCATGGCGCGCACGAGCTCGTCAGCGGTGCGCACGGTGGCGACGTTGGACGGCACGGCGGCCGCGGGCGCCTTGGCGGCGGGGCCTCCGCACGCGGCGAGCAGCGTCGCAGCGGCGAGGAGACTGCGGGAGATCGATCGCATGGCGTCGTGGGTGGTGCGTGAAGGTGAAAGTGACACCGCGGACCGCCGCGGATCAAGATTAGAATCCGCTCAAGCAATGACGTGCACGCGATCACAGATTGCCCGCCGCCGATTCGCGACGCAGCGGTCGAAGCACCTCGACCTCTTCCCGCGCCCGCGTCGACGTCGACACGCGCCGGTCCCGCAGCGCTCGCGCGCTCCCCCCGCGCCACCGGAATCCGCGTCCATGCTTCTCAGCTCCGAACCGACCGCGAAGTACCACTCGCTCCTCGCCGTGCTCCACGAGGCGAAGGACAATCGTCCCCACGTCGCGCGCGAGGTGCTCGGCACCCTCGTCGACCACCAGCTCGATCGCCAGAGCGACGACGACGTCCGCTACTTCATCTTCGCGAACGCGCTCGCGAAGCGGCTCGACAGCCGACGCGCGGCGAGCATCAATCTCTACCTGCAGGAGTACGAGACGCCGCAGATCGAGCTCTTCAACCTCGTCGCGCGTCATCTGCCGACGGTCGGCGCCGCCGGCGCGGTCGCAAACCGGCTGCTCGCCCGCCATCTCGCGAACCGTCCGGCGGTCACCCTGCTCGACATCGGCATCGGCACCGCGCGGCAGGAGGTCGCCCTCCTCCACGAGATGGCGCGCGAGGGGACGCTCCCCGAGCAGCTCACCGTGATCGCCATCGAGCCTAACGCGCACTGCCTCGCCGAGGCG
Source organism: Gemmatimonadaceae bacterium (assembly GCA_013361935.1). Classification (GTDB taxonomy): domain Bacteria; phylum Gemmatimonadota; class Gemmatimonadetes; order Gemmatimonadales; family Gemmatimonadaceae; genus JABFXC01. The sequence continues at coordinate 4,792 of JABFXC010000154.1, read as the reverse complement.
CAGCGGGTGCTGCGCGCGGCGGCGGACGAGCTGCGGCTCGACCTCCGCTTCCGCGGCATCTGCGCGGTGATCGAGGACCTCACCGCCCAGCAGTGGGCGACCCTCCGCGCCGACGAGTCGCCGCTGGTCGTCCACGCGGCGTTCGCGATGCACCACATCCGCGACACGCGGACCTCCGGCCGCGACGATGTCTTCGCCCGCCTCCGCGCGCTCGACGCCGACGCGGTGATCCTCTGCGAGCCGAACGCGGACCATCACACGGAGTCGTTCTTCCGCCGCTTCGAGAGCGCGTGGGACCACTTCTCCCGCACCTTCCGCCTGATCGACGGGCTCGACGTCTCGCCGCGCGAGCGCCGGGCGATGAAGCTGTTCTTCACGCGCGAGATCGAGGACATCCTCGCCAACGACGAGGGCACGCGCTGCGAACGGCACGAGCCGAGCGGCGCGTGGGTGGAGCGGCTGACGCGGAGCGGATTCTACCCCGCCTCCGATCTCGACGGCGTCGCCACGGTCGAGGGAGCGGCGATCGCCGCATCGGCGCACGAAGGATATGTCGGGCTCGACTTCGAGGGGACGACGCTCGTCTCCATCCTCTGCGCGACGCGCGCCGCGCAACCGGCTCCCGTGGAGCGCGAGCGGCGGCGCCGGCGCGGCGTGACCGCTCCGCTCGCCCTTCGTCCTCTCCCCGACTGACCGCTCCAGCGCACGCTCACGTTTCGAGGTCCTGACGCATGGCTCAACCGACGCACGCCGCCGCTCAGGTGAGCGGTGGAAACATCCTCTCGATGCTCGCCGCGATGGGCGCCTTCCGGAAGACGGGCGAGCAGATCCTCGCCGAGCGCGGAATCACCAACGTCGTCGCCGACGGCTGGTATTCGCTGAAGGCGTACGCCGACGGGCTGGCGGAGATCGAGCGGCGGATCGGGCCGAACACGCTCTTCCGGATCGGCAAGGAGATCCCGAACCACATCCAGCTCCCCCCCGGGTTGGATGCGTTCGAGAAGGTGGCGGGCTCCTTCGGCCCCGCGTTCAGCATGAACCACCGCGGCGCGGGCGCCGGCGGCATCAGCTACGAGATCACGGGTCCCGAGCAGGCGACCATCGTCTCGGCGACTCCCTACCCCTGCGACTTCGATCGCGGCGTCATCCAGGGCTTCTTCCAGAAGCTCCTGCGGATGACGCTCAAGTACGAGCACGATCCCGCGTCGTGCAAGAAGAAGGGCGCCGAGCGGTGCGTGCATTACATCGCTCGCGCGATGTGACGACTGCCATTTGGCACGAGGCTAGTGTCAGTGTCACGCGGCACTGAGTCAATTGGCAGAAGGGCCAAGGGGCAGCACCGCGAACTGCCACATGGCCCCTCCGCCACGTGACTCGTGCCGCGTGACCCTGACACTAGCCTCGTGCCACCTGGCAGTTCCTATGGCCCCGCCGCGTCGCCCTGCACCGCGGAGATGATCCCCCGCTCGATGTAGATCGGCCGCACCTGCTCGCGCAGTCGCGGCAGCCGGAGCGCGAGCCACCCGGCGCCGGCGACGCAGGCGATCCCGCCGAGCAGGATCGTCTCCGCCGCGCCGATGCGGTCGGCGACCACGCCGGCGATGAGGCTGCCGATCGGGGCGGTGCCGAGGAAGGCCATCGAATAGAAGGCCATCACGCGCCCGCGCAGCTCCTCCTCGACGATCGTCTGCAGGACGGTGTTGGTCGACGCCATCTCGATCATCATCCCCGCGCCGACGATCGGAAGGACGAGGAGCGCGACCCACGTCGTGCGCGCGAAGGAGAAGGCGACGAGCCCGGCGCCGAAAGCGAGCGTCGCCAGCGCCATCGCCCGGCCGAGCCCGAGCACCGAGCGCCGCGAGGCGAGATAAAGCGCGCCCGCCACCGCGCCCAATCCGGACGCCGTCATCAGCGAGCCCAGGGTGTGCGGACCGCCGTGCAGTGTCTGCGCGGCGACCATGGGCATGAGCACCGTGTACGGCATCCCCATCGTGCTGACGAGCGCGAGGAGGAGCAGCGCGGTCCGCACCGGCATGAAGCGCGACACGTACTCGAACCCCGCGCGCATCTCGGCGCCGATCGCGCCGCGCGCCTGGCGCCGCTCCGTCTTCTCAATGCGCATCGCCAGCAGCGAGACGATCACCGCGATGTACGAGATCGCGTCGAGCATGAAGCACCACCCCTCGCCGGCCGCGGCGATGATCACCCCGCCGATCGAGGGCCCGATGATCCGGCTGCCGTTGACCATCGTCGAGTTCAGGGCGATCGCGTTAGGCAGGTCGGCGCGGTCCTCGACCATCTGAATCACGAACGCCTGGCGCGCCGGGGTGTCGAAGGCGTTGATGACGCCCTGCACCACCTGAAGCCCGAGGATCCACCCGACGGTGATCGTCCCCGAGAGCGCGAGCAGCGCCAGCGCCAGCGACTGGAGCGCGGAGAGGACCTGCGTCCACACGAGCAGTCGATGCCGGTCCCAGCGGTCGACGAGCACCCCGGCCATCGGCGCGAGGACGAGCGTCGGGATCTGCCCGCAGAAGCCGACGATCCCGAGCAGGAGCGCCGAGTGCGTGAGCCGGTAGACGAGCCAGCTCGTCGCGATGCGCGTGATCCAGGTGCCGATCAGCGAGACGCTCTGCCCGCTGAAGAACAGCCTGAAGTTGCGCGACGACAGCGCGCGGGTGAGGCGGGGACGAGCAGCTCCGGACATGGCGGTGAGTGGGCGCAACATCGGGACCGTGGTGCGGCGTGCGCTGAACTCGTCGTGGCGCGAGAGATCTTCTGCTTCGCGGGGAGGGTGGGAGATGGGGAGGATGCTTTTTGTGAAGCATGAGCACGTACTTCACTGTTCATGCAGAGCAGTGAATGACGTTGCTGCGAAGCCGGCCTCCCAGGCTCCCGACCTCCCCGCGACGTCGGAAATTCTTGAAGCCGCGACGAATGCGGCGCACGGCGCACCGACACGAGCCGCACCCGTGGACACCGCCCCCCGCCCGGCGCACTATTCCATCGCGCTCCCTTCCCTCACCAGGAGAGTCGATGCTCGGCAATCGGACCAGCGAGGAGTGGGTCGCCCAGTACGCGACCAGCCATCAGCACCCGGTCAATCGCTTCTGCCATACCGTCGGGATCCCGATGATCGCGCTCTCGGTGATCCTCTTCGTCGCGGCGATCTGGGTCGCCGGGCTGTGGAAGCTCGCCCTCGCCCTCTTCGTCGTCGGGTGGATCTTCCAGTTCATCGGCCACGCCTTCGAGGGGAAGCCCCCCGAGTTCTTCCACGATTGGCGATTTCTCTTCGTCGGTCTCCGCTGGTGGCTCGCGAAGATGCGCGGCCGCGCCTGACGCCTAACGTTCGGCGCGGCGCGCGCCCCGCGCGGCGATCGCCGCGCTGACAGCGCTCGCTTCCACCGCCGCGCCCCACGCGAGCAGCGCCGGGATCGCCAGGGTGAGCAGGATCAGCGTCCACCCGGGCACGCCGAAGATCCCGCCGAGGAGGGAGAGCAGCCGCCGCGTCCCCGCGCCGTCGGCGCCCCAGCCGAGCAGGAGCGCCCACGACGCAGCCGCGGCGAGCGCGATGCGCAGCTCCCGGCGACGCTCCGCCGTCGCCAGCGTCGACCACACCGCGGCGGTCACCGGGATGGCGATCCACCCGCCCATGGCCGTCACCAGCGCGAAGCCCGTCGCCCGCACGACGAGAAGCAGCCAGTCGCGCGCGCTCATCGCTTCGGGGGAAGGATGGTGAGCGAAGAGCGGACGCGGGTCCCCGGAAGCTCCTGCGGACGCCGCGGGAAGCGCAGCGTGTCGAGTGTGCCCGCGCTCCAGCTCGCGAGACGGTCGAGGTAGCGCGTGCTCAACGGATTTCCCGACTGCCCGCCGGGATACGTTCCCCATCCGCGCGTCTCCGCGCCGAGCTCCACGACCATGCGCCAGCTCGCCCCGAAGCTCGTCGTCGACGGGTTGAGCGTCGACGGCCCGCCCTGCACCGGGATGCGCAGCGCCGAGAGCGCCGGGAGCCGCAGCAGGTGCCTGACGTTCGCCGTCGCGACGTTGCTCCACTTCCAGCGCACGTCGTCGGGCGCGCCGTAGCGCTCGCGGGTGCCGGCCAGCGCGCTCTCCAGCGCGTTGCAGACGAGATCGTCGCGATGCTCGCGCTGCGGCGTCGCGCGGTCGTCCCACCAGAGGCTCGCGCTGTCCCGCGCCAGCTCGAGCAGGATCTGGTCGGCGGGATGCTCCGTGCGGCGCAGCTCGTCCCACGTCTGCGAATCGAGCTCACGCATCGCCGCCTCGAAGAGCACGGCTCGGCGGTTGTCGCGCGTGTAGCGGCGATCCCACTCGCCGAGCAGCCGCGCCCCCGCGGCGCACTCCGCGCGCCCCGGCCTGGCGCGCGCGGCGTCGAGGAAAACCGGCACGAAGGCGTCGGCGCGCGCGCTGCCCGGATCGGTCTGCATCCGCGCCATCGCCTCCGGCGTCATCGGCGGCGCGGCGCGGAGCAGCTCGTTGATGCGGATCGCCCGCCACGGCGAGAACCACGCGGTCCCCATGTAGCCGGGATCCACCTGCGGATCGACCGGCTGCTGGTTCGCGCTGGCGAGAAAGCCCTGCGCCGGATCCACGGCGCCCGGATACCGCGAGAGCGGCCAGTAGCCCTGCCAGTCGTTCGCCGTGCGCGAGCCGTCGCGCACGACGTCGCCGCGCCCGTCGCCGCTCCGCATCGGGAAGCGGCCGGTCGAGCGGATCCCGATGTGCCCGGCGCGGTCGGCGACGAGCATGTTCTGCGCGGGCGCCTCGTAGCTCT
>JABFXC010000071.1 GCA_013361935.1 Gemmatimonadaceae bacterium | reverse complement strand
CGCTTCCTCCGCTCCAGACGCCCGTCGTGCGCGTGGAGTGAGGCCCCGGCGGCGGCGCGCACCGGGCGTTCGCGCCGCCGCGCTCGGGCCGTGATCGACGCCCTGCCGCGTCCGCTCGCAAGTCATTGCCGTACTGGGGGTTAGAATGGGAGCCCGAGATTGATTTCGGGGCTGCCAGCGTTTACATTTCTACAGTTTCCCCCCGGGATTTTCTGGCTTTTCTTTGGACTGCGTGGACATGGCAAAGACGACGGACGAGAGAGACACGAAGGCGTACGACGCTGGACAGATCCAGGTGCTCAAGGGGCTCGAGGCCGTGCGTAAGCGGCCGGGCATGTACATCGGCTCGACCTCGGAGCGCGGGCTGCACCATCTCGTCTACGAGGTCGTCGACAACTCCATCGACGAAGCGCTCGCCGGTCACGCCGACCGCATCGCGGTGATCATCCACCACGACAACTCGATCACCGTCGACGACAACGGCCGCGGCATCCCGGTCGACATCCACCCGGTGGAGAAGATGCCGGGCGTCGAGCTCGCGATGACCGTGCTGCACGCGGGCGGCAAGTTCGACAAGAACAGCTACAAGGTCTCCGGCGGCCTGCACGGTGTCGGCGTGTCGGTCGTCAACGCGCTGTCCGAGCAGCTCAAGGTGTGGATCAAGCGCGGCGGAAACGAGCACTACATGGACTTCGTGCGCGGCGACACGCGCAGCAAGCTCAAGGTGCTCGGCAAGGTGTCGGGGAAGGAGACCGGCACGAAGGTCTGGTTCAAGCCGGACGCGCAGATCTTCAGCGTGCTCACCTACAACTACGGCACGCTGCAGGCGCGGCTCCGCGAGCTCTCCTTCCTCAACAAGGGCGTCACCATCACGCTCAAGGACGAGCGCCCGGGCGAGGAGAAGGAGGAGACCTTCCACGCGAAGGGCGGCCTGCGGGAGATGGTGCAGCATCTGAACGGCAGCAAGAAGACGCTGCACAACGAGGTGATCTACCTCGAGACCGAAAAGGACGACATCGGGATCGAGCTCGCGATGCAGTACAACGACGGCTACAGCGAGAACGTCTTCTCCTTCGTCAACAACATCAACACGCACGAAGGCGGGACGCACCTCACCGGCTTCAAGAGCGCGCTGACGCGCGTCATCAACCAGTACATCCAGAAGTCGAGCCTCGCGAAGAAGGACAAGGAGACGACGCTCACCGGCGACGACGTCCGCGAGGGCCTCACCGCGGTGCTCTCGGTGAAGGTCCGCGAGCCCCAGTTCGAGGGGCAGACGAAGACGAAGCTCGGCAACTCCGAGGCGGAGAGCGCGGTCAAGTCGGTGGTCAACGACCTGCTCGGGAGCTACCTCGACGAGCATCCCAGGGTGGCGAACGCGATCATCGACAAGGCGATGAGCGCCGCGCGCGCGCGCGAGGCGGCGCGGAAGGCCCGCGACCTCACCCGCAAGAAGTCGGCGCTCGACGTCGGCAACCTGCCGGGCAAGCTGGCGGACTGCTCGCTCTCCGACCCGACGATGTGCGAGATCTACCTCGTCGAGGGCGACTCGGCGGGCGGATCGGCGAAGCAGGGGCGCGACCGCGCGTTCCAGGCCATTTTACCGCTTCGCGGTAAGATCATCAATGTCGAAAAAGCGCGCATCGACAAGGTGCTCTCGAACGAGGAGATCCGGACGATCATCACGGCGATCGGCGCGGGCATCAAGGAGGAGTTCAGGCTCGACGGCACGCGCTACCACAAGATCATCATCATGACGGACGCGGACGTCGACGGCGCGCACATCCGCACGCTGCTGCTGACGTTCTTCTTCCGCCAGATGCCGGAGCTGATCGACGCGGGCTTCGTCTACATCGCGCAGCCGCCGCTCTTCCGCGTGGCCAAGGGGAAGGAGGAGTACTATGCCTACGACATGGCGGAGCGCGACGAGATCGCGAAGCGCCTCGGCGGCGGCAACGGCAACGGTGACGGCAAGGGCATCAACATCCAGCGCTACAAGGGTCTCGGCGAGATGAATCCCGAGCAGCTCTGGCGCACGACGATGGATCCCGAGCACCGCACGCTGCTCAAGGTGAGCATGGAGGACGCGGTGCTGGCCGACAACATCTTCCAGACGCTGATGGGCGACGACGTCGAGCCGCGGCGAGTGTTCATCGAGCAGAACGCGCGCTTCGCGAGCAACCTGGACGTCTGACGTTCCACTGACGCCGGCACGCGGCGCAGACGCGATCGGGGAACGGGATTGCAATCCCGTTCCCCGATCGTCTTTTGGCGAGTATCCGTCACATCTCACCACTCGCCGACAACCCCTCGATGCTTCGCTCCTTTCTCGCCGCCTGTATCGCGGCGTCGCTCGTCCTGCTCTGCCCCCTGAATCTTCGCGCCCAGTCCGGTCCCTGGGCGCACTCCTCGCCGCAGCTCAAGGGTGAGGCGCTCGTCCGCGACGCCGACGGCGGCGATCTCCGCGAGATGCGTCTCATCGTGCAGGGGGGCGGCGACGTGAACTGGCAGCTGTCGCCGACGGGGCTCACGCCGCTGATGGCCGCGGCCTCGGCGGATCATCTGGAGGTCGTGCAGTTCCTCATCGAGCACGGCGCCGATCCATCGATGCGGGACTCCAACGGCTTCACGGCACTCGAGCGCGCGCAGCGCTACGGTGCAAACGATGTCGTGCGCTATCTCGAGCGCCTCGGTGCGAGCGCCGAGCCGGTCCCGCCGCCGGTACCCGCACCTGCGCCGGCCGCGCAGGCGCGCGGGCCGGTGCGCGCGACCGGCGCGGCGATGCGAAATGGCCGGCCGATCAGCGCGAGCCCGCACGACTGGCCTGCGTTCGGAAGCTTCCGCGCGGGCGACACGGTGCGCTTCCATCTCTCGACCGGGTGGCGGCGCGGCCTCGTGCGCGAGGTCGGCACCGATGCGGCGCGGCGCGGCTCCGTCACCTGCGGAGCGAAGAAGTACCTGGTGGAATCGCTCGAGATCTCCAACGCCACCGACTGCATCGACTGGGGCAGCGTCGTCGCGCTCGACCGGCAGCCCTACTGGACGGCGTTCTTCGCCGGCGACTGGGCGCTCGGCGAGACGATGGCCGCGAACTCGCGCGTGGCCGGCGGCGACGTCTGGACCGAGTACTCGCACATGGGCGCGACCGAGGCACTTCGCGTCAACGCGAACGGGACATACGTCTGGAAGAACCGGCGCGGCGTCGTCGCGCAGGGCCAGTGGGCCGCCGATCCGGACGGGCCGGGAATCATCCTCCGCCGCGGGCCGCGTCGTCTCGACTGGACGCTGACGAACGAGACGAACGCCATCGCCGAGGGCATCCGCGGGATCGAGAGCGCGCGCCTGACGGCGCGAGGCCAGATGAGCGTCGCGGCGAAGCGGCCGATCACGGCGCGCCGCTGAGCTCCCGTCCGATCGCGAGCACCCCATCCACCAGCGCGTCGAGATCTTCGCGACGCGCGCGGTGGTTGGTGTTCGCGACGCGGATCGCGAAGCGCCCGCCCAATGTCGTCCCGGAAGGGACGGCGATCCCCCGCTCCTGGAGCTGGAGGAGGATCTCCTCGTTGAGCGGGTTCAGGTCCTTCTCCGGGACTCCTCGCGGCGCGAAGCGGAAGCAGGCGACGTTCAGTGGCGCGGGCGCAAGGAGCTCGAGCTCGTCGCTGGCCTGGACGCGGGCGACGAGGTGGCGAGTCTGTGCGACGTTCTGCTCGATGAGCGCGACGAGCTTGTCGAGGCCATCGGCCTGCAGGGACATCCAGGCCTTCAGCGCCTTGAAGCCGCGCGTGAGCTCGATGCCGCGGTCGGCGAAGGGGAGTCCGCCGGCGATCACGCCGCGCCTGGTCTCGGCGAGGTAGCTCGCGGTCGTCGCGAACGCGTCGCGATGCACCGCGGGATCGCGGACGAGGACGCAGGCGCACTCGAAGGGCAGATACCCCCATTTGTGCAGATCGAAGCCGAGCGAATCGGCGCGAGCGAGGCCGGCGACCTGGGGGCGCAGCGCGTCAGACAGATAGGCGAGCGCGCCGAAGGCGCCGTCGACGTGGAACCAGAGCCGCTCGCGCGCGCAGAGATCGGCGAGCGCGGCGAGATCGTCGGAGGCGCCGGTGTTGACGGTGCCGGCGGTGCCGATCACGCAGAATGGGATCAGACCCGCGGCGCGGTCCTCGGCGAGCATCGCGCTCAACGCGGCGACATCGACGCGGTACTCGCTGTCGACGGGCACGCGACGGAAGCCACGATCGCCGATGCCGAGGAGCTCGGCGGCCTTCCGCGCCCAGCCATGTGTCTCGCGCGAGCCGTAGAAGACGAGCGGCCCGTGCGCCGGCCCGTCGGGCCAGCGCTGCATGCCGTCCACTCGCGTGTCGATGCCGAGCTCGCGCGCCTTCGCGAAGCGGGCGACGGCGAGGCCGAGTGTGCTCGCCATGGTGCCGCCGCTGACGAGGAGGCCGCTCGCGCCGGGCATCCCGAGAAGTCCGGCGAGCCAGCGCAGCACCTGATGCTCGACGAGCGCCGGAGCCTGGTTGAAGCCGGCAAGGTGCGCGTCGAGGCCCGCGGCGAGCATCTCGGCCATCATGCCTAACGGCGTGCCGTTTCCCTGCACCCAGCCGAAGAAGCGCGGATGGAGGTTGCCGTTGGGGTACGGCAGCACGTCGCGGACGAAGCGCTCGTAGGCCGCGGCGGCGCCGATCCCGGCGCGCGGCGCGTCGTCGCCGAACGACGAGCGGACCGCGGATGGCATCTCGCGCCAGGCCGGCTGCTCGCGCAGCGTCGAGAGGTGGCCGATCATGTCGTCGACCATGCGGTGCGCAAGGCCGCGGAATGCGTCCCACCCGTCGGCGTCGCCGGGGTCGAGGGTGAGCTCGCCGTCGTTGGGCGTGGAAGTCATGCGCTAATTGTAGCGCGCGTCAGGCCCCCTGCCCCGCCGCGGCTCGCGACGCCACCTCGTCGAGCACCGCGGCGAAGGTCTCGGCCGGCTGCCCGCCCTCGACGAGATACTGGCCGTCGAAGACGAAGGACGGTACGGCGCTGATGCCGAGCGCACGGGCCTGATCGATCGCCTCACGCGTCTCGGCGAGCCCTTCGTCGGACGCGAGGTATCGCTCGACGCGCGCGCGCTCCATCCCGGCCTCCGCAGCCAGCGTCGCGAGCAAACCCGGATCGCTCACGTCCTGACCACGCGTGAAGTGCGCGTCGAACAGCCGCTCGGCGAGCTTGCGCTGCACCTCCGCGCCGTACTCCTGCTCGGCGAGGCGGAGCAGGCGATGCGCGGTGATGGTGTTGACCGCGACCGCGTCGTCGAAGCGGAACTCGATCCCCTCCCCCGCGCCGACCGCGGTCACGCGCTCGACCATCGCCCGCGCGTTGGCCCCGAACTTCGCGCGGAGCGACTCGACGAGTGGCGCGGGCGTCGCGGGCGCGTTCGGATCGAGCTGGAAGGGACGGAAGACGACGGCGACGTCGTCGCGGCCAGCGAAGGCGCCGAGGGCCTGAGCGAACCGGCGCTCGCCGATGTAGCACCACGGACAGACGACGTCGGAGTAGATCTCGACCTGCATGCGGCGATTCTCCAGGATGACGTTGAGGCGGCGACGCATCCGCCGCGACACGGGACGTCAGCATGCAGGATGCACGCTAGCCGCCCAGCGGCACCCAGACGCTCAGCTCGAGCGCGAAGAAGTTGGTGAAGCCGCCGCCGAGCGCGCTCCCGCGGTCAGCGACCGCCGCTGGAGTTCTTCAGCTTTCGCAGCGACGAGAGGACGCGCCCGTAATCCGACTCCGAAGAGATCGACTCGGCGGCCTTTGCGACGCGCTCGCGCGCGGTCTCGGTGTTCGGACCGGTGCGGGCGACCGCGATGAAGAACTCCGCCTTGTCGTAGTCCGAGCTGATGCGCTTCGCGCCGAGATCGAGAAAACTGTCGACGATCGACGGATCGAGATTCTCCTGGTCGTCCATGATCGTGACGAGCAGCGTCCGCATGTCGTAGTCGGAGCTGATGCGTCCCGCGGCGGCGAGGAATGCCGGCGCGGTCGCCTTCGAGAGGCCCTGCGCCTTCACGAGCTCGAGGAGCATCTCGCGCATGTCGTAGTCGCTGCCGATCCGGCGCGCCGCCTGGAGCACCGCATTCTGTGACTCGACGCCGAGCCTGCCGCTCTTCACGAGCGCGGTGAGCACCTGCCGGCGCTCGTAGTCGCCGCCGATCGTCCCCGCGGCGGCGATGAACTTCGGCTGGAGTGGCGGGGTGATCAGCCCCTGCTTGAGAAGAAGCTGCAGCAGCTGCGACTTGTCGTAGTCGCCGCTGATATCGCTCTGCGCGAACCCGAGAACGCGTTCGGTCTGTGCCTGATCGAGCTTCGTGAGCTTGAGCAGACGCTCGATGTCCGAGCGCATGCCGTAATCGCTCTCGGTCTTCGCCACCTCCTCGAGCACGCCGTTCGCGCCGCGCTCCTTGTAGATCACCGACATCCGCGCGCCGTTCGAGAAGTTCGTGTAGCGATCGAGCTCCTGGAGCGCGTTGGCGAGCCAGCGGGCCGCGTCCGCGTCGTACGGCCGCTCCGCGCCGTCGACGAACCAGGTGCGGGAGAGCTTCCCGTTGTCGGCGACGATGCGGAGCTTGTGCCGCGTCGAGCCGCCATCGTCGTAGATGGTGACCCAGCCGTCGGCGTCGACGGAGATGATGTCGGTGAAGTTGTCGCTGAAGCGGATCGCGCCCTCGCGCTCGAGGGTGATCTCGCAGTCGCCGTTCTTCACGCTCGCCTTCATGTGCGAGTCGTTCTCGGAGACCGTCGCCGACGAGGAGCGCCGACCGGCCAGCGTGCAGCCGGGGAGGCGGAACTCGCTCGGCTTGTCGGACTTCGCGCCGGCGGTGTTGAGCACGATCTCACTCCCCGGGCCGTAGGTGACGCGCTGGCCGTCGACGATCTCGGTGCGTGTGCCGCCCGCTCGCAGAACGCGGCGTGCGGTGTCCTCGCGCGCGTTGAGGGTGTCGAGCATCCTCTTCAGCGACCCGTAGAGCGAGTCGTCGACGACGCGCTTCCCCTGCGCGTGCACCGTATCCGTATCGGCGCGCTCGGCGCCCACTTCGGCCGGGAAGGAGCGCGGCGGATTGGCCTCGGTCGCGTCGGCGCGACGCGCGGCCCAGGGAGAGAGCGTCGCGACCACCGCGGCGAGGACCATCGCGGCGGCGCCGATCCACGTCGCGCGGCGCCGCGTGATCACGCCGCGCGGACGTCCGCTGTCGAGCAGGGCGAGGAGCCGCCCCTCGAGGTGCGAGGGGCGCGCCATCGCGAGCGCGGCGGCGCCGGCGACGCAGGGCGTATGGAGCGTGCGCGCGATCGTGAGGTTGTGGTCCGCGTACTCCGAGGCGCGGGCGCCCGAGAGCAGCACGCGGTCGT
>JABFXC010000038.1 GCA_013361935.1 Gemmatimonadaceae bacterium | reverse complement strand
CTGTCGGGCTTCAGCGCGGGCCACGCCCGGGTCGTCGCGCCCGGCAGGGCGACGGGCGCGAGGGGCGCGAGCGTCGTCGCGGCGGTCGCCGCGAGCGTCACCGACGCGCCGCGCGCCAGCGTGATCGACAGGACGCCGTCCTGGCCGCGCGACACTCGTGGCGCGGGACCGGTGTGGCCGCGCACCACCGCCGAGTCCCAGCCCGTCACCTGCAGGCGCAGCGGCGCGCCGGCCAGGCTCAGCACGCGAACCCACCGCGCGCGTCCGCCGCTGCGCACGCCGCTGATGAGGAAGGCGCCGTCGGCCCGCAGCCTGTCGAAGCTCGCGTCGGGCCATGCGTCAGGCATCGCGGGAAACACCCGCACCACGCCGCCCCAGTCCTGGAGGAAGAGCTCCTGCATCGTCGTCGCCGCGGAGAGCGGCGTCTCGATCACGGGGCCCGCCTCGGCGTAGAAGGTGTTCGCCTCCATGTAGCGTGGTGCGTCGAGGAACGCGTTCAACCGCGCCAGCGCGGCGTTGCCGTCGCCGAGGATGGCGTGCATCGACGCGCCCCCGGTGAAGGAGTAGCCGCGGAAGAGCGACTGCTCGCGTTCCCAGGTCGCCAGCGACCGCTCGATCAGCGCGCGCCCCGACGCGGAGTCCGGCGTGATGAGGGCCAGCGGGTAGATCGCCAGCAGGTGCGAGTAGTGACGGTGCGACTCCTTCCACGGCCGGTCGCGCCCGACCATCAGCCCCGCCGAGTCGGCGGGGAAGGGCGCGAGATGCGCGAGCACCTCGCGCCACCGCGGGAGTCGCGGATCGTCGAGCTTCAGGTGCTCCGCGCTCGCGATCAAAGTCTGGAGTCCCCAGCGGAGCAGGGCGAGGTCGTAGTTGGCGTCGGGCACCGTCACCAGCTCCGGCGAGTGCGTGGGCGGGAGATGCCACCGCCCGTCGTCGCCGCGCTCCACGTAGGCGAGATAGTTCCCGATCGCGCGGCCAAGCAGCGGATAGACGCGGTCGCGCAGGATCCGGTCGTCCATCTGATAGCGGTAGTGCAGCCAGTAGTAGTAGAGCGTCCACGGGAGGTCGCCCATCTCGTGTGCCGCGTCGCTCTGCGCCGCCGCGAGGTCCACCTTCCGCACGAGGTCGTTCCCCGAGCTGCGGCCGATGGCCGCGGCCTCGCCACGCAGCCGCTCGGGTACGTTGTCGATCAGCGCCTGCCGCTTGCGATCGAGCTCCCCGAACAGCGACTCGGCGAGCTCGAGCCGGTTCGCGCGGAAGAGCGGCGAGTAGGTGAGCTGGATGTTCAGATTCCACCAGATCCCAGGCCAGGGCGTCTGGCGGTACCATGGACCGGCGAGGTCGAGGATCGGGCCGTCGGGACGCATCGCCGCCCCGAGCTTGTAGATCTGGATCCAGTAGTATCCCTCGAGCCGCCGGTCGGGAAACGAGAGGAAGCTCGCCGGATAGTACGCGTGCCACCAGGCGCGGGTCGCCGCGGTGAGCGACGCCGTGCCTTCGCGGTCGCTCGCCGCGATCGTTCGCTGCGCCTCCGCCAACGCACCCGCGCTGTCGGGCGCGAAGCCGATCGCGACGTGATAGGTGGCGCGCGTCCCCGCCCGTGACGCCTCGCGGATCACCTCCGCGTGCGCGCCGCCGCCGATGAACGACTGGACGCTCACGATCTCGCGCGCCGTGCGCGAGACCGCGGCGGCCGGGTGGAGATCGTTAGGCGCGAACGGCTCCTTGCGCGCGATCTTCCGCGGCGGCCGCGCCTCGGCCGGCGACCAGTCGAGCGCCGGCGCGCGTTCGCCTCCGCGCCCCTCGAGCTCGACGACGATCACCGACGGCGCGCGCGCGACGAAGCTCCGCCAGTGGACCTCGCCGCTGTCGGTGATCGCGACTCCGCTCGCCTCGCCATCGTACAGCGTGAGGCGAGCGGTTCCCCCCGTCAACGCTCCCGCCGTCCGCAGCGTCACCCGCCCGATGGGAAAGCGGGACTCGTCGTGCGTGACGTCGGTGCGATTGATCGTCCAGCCGAGGGTTCCACCCGCGCCGTCGATCGTCGCGCCGGCGAGCCCATTGCCGATGAAGACGCTCTCGCCCCAATCGCGGGGGAGACGATCCCACACGAGATCGTGCCGTGAGAGGAACGCCGCCCAGTCGATGCTCGCAGGCGCGGCCGCTCCGGCGCGTGCCTGGGCGGCGATCGGCCGCGGCACCGCCGGGGAGAGCGCGAGCAGCAGCGTCAGGCCGAGCGTGGCTCGATGATGGAGGTGCATGCTGCGCATCAGTGGGTCGGCATCATGATGAATCGGACGTCGCGGTATCCGAAGGGTTTGTCGCTGGACGGGCGCCGCACCGAGCCGCGCAGCCGGCCCTTCCGGTCGCGGTCGACGACGAGCGGCGTCCACGAGAAGGCGCCGCGCTCGTAGTCGAAGCTGACGCCGTCGTCGTCGTAGAGATCGAAGCGCCCCGGAGCGTCCCCGTAGTGGCGGGCTTCGAGATCGATCCGTTCGCCGGCCGCGGGCACCCGTGTCGGCGCGCCGGCGAGGAGGGGGACGATCGCGCCGTCGCGCACGTACAGCGGGATGCGGTCGAGCCCCGGCGTCGCCGTTATGATCTCCCCGGCACCGGCGTACGCGCCCGTGTGGAAATCGTACCAGCGGCCGGCCGGGAGGATCACGGTGCGCGAGCGCTGGCCGGCGAACATCGGTGCGACGAGGAGATCGTCGCCGACCATGAACTGGTCCTTCACATCGCGGCGGGTCGCCGTCGCGTACGGGTCTCCGCCAGCGTTAGGCGCCGTCGTGACCGCGGAGTCGACGACGCGGAACCCGTCGACGAGCGCCATCGCGCGGACCGGCGGCGTGCCGTCGAAGTGATAGCGCGCGAAAGCCGTGTACAGGTAGGGGAGCAGCCGGATGCGCAGCCGCATCACCTCGCGCACCTGGTCGGCGACCTCGGGAAAGGACCACGGCTTCGTTCCGTCCGCCCAGGCGTTGAGCATTGCGAGCGGAGAGAAGCACACCGACTGCATCCGCCTCAGCCACTCCTCGCCGCTCTTCGACGAGCGCACCTCGGGCGTCCACAACACTCCGATGAAGCCGCTGTTCGCGAGCGCGGTGATGAAGTCGGGGTGACTGTAGTAGTCGTCGTAGATGACGAAGGGCAGCGGCGCCGCCCCGGCGTTCGACGCGCGAACGAGCCCCCACGTCCGCACGCCGCGCTCGCGGAACATCGCCGCGGTGGCGCGCTGCAGGGTGAGCCCGTACAGCTGCCGCATCTGCTCCCCGCTCAGCCCCGATGGGAATGTCGCGTGATCGGGCCAGAGCCAGCGGTCGTACCCATCCACCTCGTCGATCTTGTAGCCGCTCACGCCGAGCCGGAGATGCTCGCGGCGGAACAGGTCGAGGACGATGCGGCGCGTCTCGGGAAGCGTGAAGTCGGGGACGATCCCCGTCCACACGGTATGCGAGCCCGAGAGCGGGCGGAGCGCGTCGAAGATGGGCGCGCGCGGCGCGACGTAGGGGTTGATCCAGAGATTCACCCGCACGCCGCGTCCCGTCATCACGCGCATGAACCCCGCCGGGTCGGGGAAGCGCGTCGAATCCCAGACGAAGGTGCCCGGATACGCCGCGCTCTGCCATCCGGGCTCGAGCCCGATCACGTCGAGCGGATACCCCCTCGCATCGAACTCGTCGACCTCGCGCAGCACGTCGTCCGCGGTCGACGACGTGCGCACGCGCTGCATGAAGCCGAGCCCCCATTTCGGAGGGAGCACGCCGCCGCCCGAGTAGAGGTTGTACCGCCGCACCGCGTCGAGCGCCGTCGGTCCGGCGAACAGGTACACCGTCGCACCGCGGGCCGGGACGAGGATCTCCACGGCGTCGGCGAGGGGCATCGAGGTCCATGTCGGGTCGGTGTTCCGGTCCTTCACCGGCGGTGGGTGCTCGCTGTCCTTTCGGACCGCGGTCCCGGCGTACACGGTCACGTAGCGCGCGGCATCCACGAGCACGCCGTAGCCCGCGCTCGAGACGTAGAAGGGGACGGGCGCATGGGTCCGTCCGTTGTCCGTTCCGCCGTAGTGATCGACGTGCAGCTGCTTCACGGTGCCACGCTGCCGCACGCTCCTGAACTCCAGACCGAGCCCGTAGAGCTCCTCGCCCGGCGCAAGCGGGATGCGCAGCGCGACCTTGCCGTCGGTCTCTTCGGCATGGATCTCCTCGCGACGCAGCGGGAAGGCCGCCTGTGGCAGCCGCCGCAGCGCGTCGTGGCGGGGCGGCGCGGCGACGGAATCCAGCAGCGAGACACCGTCGGGGACGCCGACCGTCGCACGCCAGACCCCGCTCGCGACTTCGTCCCATGCGACGGCGGGCCCGGGACGCGGGACCGGCGTCGGGCCGGGGGCAGCCTGCGCGCGGGCGAGCGACGCCGCGCAGAGGGTAAGCATGGCCAACCTCCGCAGCGCCATTCGCGGGCTACCTCGAGTGTGCGGGGGCCTGGGTGCTTAAACGATAAAGCTCGGAGGCGCTATGTTGTGCGACGGGGACGACCACCGCAAGACGGCGCCCCGCGAACGGTCGCGCGCCGCCATGCGTACCTCTCTTGCGCGCGTCCCGCACGCGCTCAGATTCGCTCCCCTGTCCTTCCCGTCCTGCATGACCGATCCCCGCACGCCCTCGATCGATCGGCGCGCCGCACTCCGCCGCGTCGCGCTTCTCCTCGGCGGCGCCCTCTCCGCGCCGGCGATCGCCGGCGTCCTCGCCGGGTGCGAGGGCCATGACCGCGCCGCCGCCGGTTTCGCTCCGCGCGCCCTCGCTCCGGCCCAGGCCGAGTTGATGGCCGTCGTCGCCGACCACATCATCCCGGCCACCGACACCCCGGGCGCGCGCGGCGTCGGCGCCCCCGCATTCATCGACATGATGCTCGCCGAGTACTACGCCCCCGCCGACCGCGAGCGCTTCGTCGCCGGACTCGCCGACCTGGACGCGCGGGCAAAGGCGAGCGGCGGCCGCGCCTTTCTCCGCTGCGACGCCAGCCGGCAGCGCGCGATCCTCGACGTCGTCGATCGCGAGGCGTTCGCCGGTCGCGGCCTCCACTGGTTCCGCACCATGAAGGAGCTGACCCTGCTCGCCTACTACACGTCGGAGATCGGCGCGACGAAGGAGCTCCGCTACCAGCAGGTCCCCGGCCGTTTCGACGGTTGCATCCCCTTCGAGACGGTGGGCCGGAGCTGGTCGGTATGACCTTCGTCCAGACGAGGCGCGAGACGTACGACGCGATCGTCGTCGGCTCGGGGATCACCGGCGGCTGGGCGGCGAAGGAGCTCACCGAGAAGGGCCTCCGCACGCTCGTCATCGAGCGCGGCCGGCATGTCGAGCATGGCCGCGACTACACCACCGAGTGGCTCAAGCCCTGGGAGCTCGCGCATCGCGGCCGCGGCGATCGCGAGCTGTACGCGCGCGACTATCCCATCCAGAGCAAGAACTACGCGTTCGGTGAGGCGACGAGACACTTCTTCGTCAACGATCGCGAGCATCCCTACGTCGTCCCCGACGACCAGCCCTTCCGCTGGATCCGCGGCTACCACCTTGGCGGACGCAGCCTGATCTGGGGACGCGCCTGCTGGCGGTGGAGCGATCTCGACTTCGAGGCGAACCTCCGCGACGGGCATGGCGTGGACTGGCCGATCCGCTACCGCGACCTGGCGCCATGGTACGATCACGTCGAGCGCTTCATCGGCGTCAGCGGCGAGAAGCTTGGCCTCGCGCATCTGCCGGACGGCGACTTCCTCCCGCCCTGGGAGCTGACCTGCGCCGAGAAGAAGGCGAAGGAGGGAATCGAGCGCGCGTATCCCGGCCGTCACCTGACGCTCACACGGGTCGCCAACCTCACGCGCCCGCACGGCGGACGCAGCGCCTGCCAGGCCCGCGACCAGTGCGCGCGCGGGTGCAGCTTCGGCGCGTATTTCAGCAGCCTGAGCTCGACGCTTCCCGCCGCGCGCGCGACCGGTCGCCTCACCGTGGTCACCGACGCCGTGGTCGAGAGCGTCGTCTACGACGAGACGCGGGGACGGGTGACCGGCGTGCGCGTCATCGACGCGAAGACGCATGAGGCGCGCGAATACTCCGGCCGGCTCGTCTTCCTCAACGCGTCCACGCTCGGCACCGCGCAGATCCTGCTCAACTCCCGGAGCGCGCGCTTCCCCGACGGCCTCGCCAACTCGAGCGGCGAGGTCGGGCACAACGTGATGGACCATCTCTCCAAGGCCGGCGCGCGCGGCGAGCTCCCGGGCCTCGAGGACGAGTACACCTATGGGCGCCGTCCGACCGGCAGCTACATCCCGCGCTTTCGAAACCTCGGCGCGCGCGGCGATTCGGCGAACGGGTTCCTCCGCGGCTACGGCATCCAGGCCGGCGCGGGACGCGGCGGATGGTCGCGCGGCGCGAGCGGCCCGGGGCTCGGGGCGGAGCTGAAGGAGCGGCTCCGCGACCCCGGCCCGTGGCGGATGACGATGCAGGGTTACTGCGAGTGTCTCCCGCGTCACGAGAATCACGTCGCGCTCGATCCGGAGCGGAAGGACCAGTGGGGGATCCCGCTGCTGCACGTCAACGTCTCGTGGAGCGAGAACGAGCGTGCGCTGCGCGAGGACCTGAAGACGCAGGCCGCCGAGATGCTCGCCGCCGCCGGCTGTCGCGACGTGCAGACCTGGGACGACGACGCGCCTCCCGGCTTCAGCGTGCACGAGATGGGCACGGCGCGGATGGGGCGCGACCCGAAGACGTCGGTGCTCAACGCGCACAACCAGGCCCACGACGTCCCGAACCTGTTCGTCACCGACGGGAGCTGCATGGCCAGTTCGTCGTGTGTGAATCCGTCGCTCACCTACATGGCGCTCACCGCGCGCGCGGTGGATCACGCCGTCGAGGAGCTCAAGCGACGAAACCTCTGACCTGTCGCGTCGCGTGAGGCGCGGGGACCTGCGCGCGCCTACGAGCCCAGCAGGCTCCCGACCGCGCGCCAGCTGATCCCCGCGCGCCGCGCCGCCCAGGCGCCGACGGCGAGTGCCGCGAGCAGCAGCAGAATCCCGACGCCGCGCCGCACCGCCCGCCACCGCCGCGCCGACACCGCCGCTCGCCCGTCCACCGCGCGCGCGAAGTCGCGCATCCTCGCGAAGCGGTGCGAGGGAGCCTTCAGCAGCGCGCGGGCGATCGCGTCGGCGAGATGCTCGGGCACGTCCTCGCGCAGCGCCGTCACCCGCGGCGGCCGCTCGTTGACGTGCAGGTGGATGATCCCGTGCGGCGTCTCGTCGTCGAAGGGCACCCGCCCGGTGAGCATCTCGAAGCCGACGATGCCTAACGCGTACTGGTCGGCGCGCCCGTCCACCGTCCGGCTCAGCGCCTGCTCCGGCGCGAGGTAGTGCGGCGTACCGAGCACCGTGCCGGTCTCCGTCAGCTTCGCCACGGTCGTCGCGCCGCGGCTCGCCACCGCCATCTTCGAGATCCCGAAGTCGGTGAGCAGCAGCCGCCCCTCGGCGTCGAGCATCATGTTCGCCGGCTTCACGTCGCGGTGGACCACCCCGCGCTCGTGGGCGTAGCCGAGCGTCTCCGCCGCGTCGCGGAGGATGCGCACCACCGCGGCGACCGGTAGCGGCCGCCCCTCGGCGCTCCGACGCGCGAGCAGCGCCTCGAGCGACTGCCCCGTGACGTAGCCCATCACGAAGTAGTGGAGTCCCTGCTCGCTCCCCACCTCGTGGATGGGGATGATCCCCGGATGCTCCAGGCTCGCCGCGATCTCCGCCTCGCGGCGGAAGCGCGCGACGCCGTTCGCGTCCGCGGGCAGGTCGGGGCGCAGCACCTTGATCGCCACCGCCCGGTCGTGCTCTACGTCGTCGGCGAGAAAGACGACCCCCATCCCGCCCACGCCGAGCACCGAGCGTACTCCGTAGCGCCCGTCGAGCGCCTGGACGAGCCGCGACTGCAGCGCCGTCACCCACGCGTCGTCCGCGCCCGAGACGCCGTCGGCGCCCCCGGTCGCCAGCGCGCGGCCACAGATGAAGCAGAACCGCGCCGCCTCGGGGAGCGCGACACGGCAGACGTCGCACTCCTTCGTCATCGCGCCGGTGGTTGACGGCGAATACGAGGCGGCCGAATACGAGGCGGCGCGGCGGAACCAGTTCGAGAGCGGCACGTCCTCAAGACGCCTCTCCCCCACCCCGGGAAACCGCCCCGGCCATCGTGCATCCAGCGTCATGCCGTTTCGTTCATCGTTCATCGAGCATCCTGCTCCTTCGTTCATCGTTCATCGAGCATCCTGCTCCTTCGTTCATCGTTCATCGAGCATCCCTGGCTGTTGACACTTCACGCGCCGCCCCCCGTATTGGAGGCTTCGATTCCCACCCCTCCGACATGCAGCTCTTCGAAGCCGTTCGCCTCGCCCTTCAGCAGATTCGCGTCCAGAAGCTGAAGAGCTTCTTCACGCTCGTCGGCGTGATGATCAGCGTGATGTTCCTCATCGCGGTCGTCTCCATCGTTCAGGGGATGAGCCGCTACGTCGAGCAGGACTTCGCCGGCAAGTTCCTCGGCGTGAACGTCTTCAACCTGCGGCGCTTCCCGGACATCAACACCGACGAGACCGAGGAGACCTGGAAGGAGTGGCTGCGTCGCCCGAACATCACGATCGAGGACGCGCTCGCCGTGCGCGAGGCGCTCCCCTCGGGGACGCGCTGGGCGATGCACGACATCCGCTGGGCCGACGCGAGCTCGAAGTACATGCAGGGCGGCCCGCAGGTGCTCGCGCAGGCGGTGACCCCCGACTTCTTCGCGATCAAGGATCTCGTCATCACCGAGGGACGCGTCTTCAACGAGCAGGACGACGGGATCGGCTCCCCCGTGGTCGTCATCGGTACCGAGATCGCCGAGCGCTACTTCCCGAACCTCGATCCCATCGGCCGCGAGCTGCGCATCAACAAGTTTCCCTTCACCGTCATCGGGGTGCTCGAGAAGCAGGGGACGGTGTTCGGTGTCTCCCTCGACCGGCAGGTGATCGCTCCCTTCGGCTCGGAGATGGTGCGCATCGCCGGCGGCCGCCGCAATCTCTATGGTGTCGTCGTGCAGGCCCCCGATCCGTCGAAGTTCAAGCCGCTCCAGGAGATCGTCCGCGAGGTGATGCGCAAGCGCCACCACCTGCGCCCGGCGCAGAAGGACGACTTCTCCTTCGAGAGCTCCGAATCGGCGCTCGCCGGCTGGCTCAAGATCAAGCGCTTCCTCGTGCTCGCCGGCATCGCGCTCCCGGCGATCGGGCTCGTCGTCGGCTCCATCGTCATCATGAACATCATGCTCGTCGCCGTCGCCGAGCGGACGCGCGAGATCGGGATCCGGAAGTCGCTCGGCGCGCGCCGCCGCGACATCCTCTCGCAGTTCCTCGCCGAGTCGGCGACGCTGAGCGTGATCGGCGCGATCTTCGGCATCGCGCTTGGGATCGGGCTCTCGCAGCTCATCGCCGCGATCTCGCCCCTCCCCGCCGCGGTCGCCCCCTGGTCGGTGGCGCTGGGCGTGGCAATCGGCGCCGGCGTCGGGATCGTCGCCGGCGCGTATCCGGCGAGCCGCGCGTCGCGGCTCGACCCGATCGTCGCGATGCGCGCGGAGTAGCCCATGGCCTTTCGTCTCCATTCCGTCGTCGAGGGGGTGCGCATCGCGCTCGACGCGATCCGCTCGAACAAGGTGCGCGCCGGCCTCACCATCCTCGGCATCTCGGTCGGCGTCTTCGTCGTCACGGTGATGTCCGCGGCGGTGCACGGGATCAACTCCGGCGTCGCGAAGAGCATGGCCGCGGCCGGCCCGACCACCTTCTTCCTCACGCGCTGGCCGCCGGAGATCAACAGCTGCAACGGCAGCGCGGACAGCTGCCCGTGGCGGCACAACGCGCCCCTCACCCTCGAGCAGGGGAAGGAGCTCGAGAAGCTGCCGACCATCAAGCTCGTCGTCTCGCACATCGGGTCGCAGACGTCGGCGAAGTACGGCGATCGCGAGCTCCCCGGCGTGAGCCTCGACGCGTACACGCGTGGCTGGACCGACATCAGCGGCGCCGACATCATCGACGGGCGCGACTTCACCGCGGAGGAGGACGAGAACGCGGCGCGCGTGGTGCTCGTCAACGAGAAGGTGGCCGATCGGCTGTTCGCCGGCGGGACCGCGGTCGGCAAGACCATCCGCCTGCGCGGCGACCCGTTCCTCGTGATCGGCGTCTACCGGCCGCTCGCCAACGCGTTCGACAGCGGTGACCGCGGGAAGATCGTGATGCCCTACGTCACCGCCGTGCGGCGCATGAACGTGTGGTACGACTGGATGGATCTCACCGTGAAGCCGCGCGAGGGCGTCGCCCGCGACGCGGCGATGGACGAGGTCATCGCGACGCTCCGCACCCTCCGGCACCTGCGCCCCGCGCAGCAGAACAACTTCTTCACCTCGACGCCGGAGAAGCTGATGCAGCTGTACGACAAGATCGTCGGGATGTTCTTCCTCGTGATGATCACCCTTTCGGCGATCGGGCTCCTCGTCGGCGGCGTCGGGGTGATCGCGATCATGATGATCTCGGTCACCGAGCGCACGCGGGAGATCGGGGTGCGCATGGCGCTAGGCGCGACGCGGGGCACGATCCTCTGGCAGTTCCTCGTCGAGGCGGCGACGCTGACGTCCATCGGCGCGCTCGCCGGGCTCGCCGTCGGCGCGGGAGTGACCTGGCTCCTCCGCCACGCCACGCCGATCGACGCGGTGACGCCGCCGCTGGCGATCGTCGTCGCCGTGATCGGCAGCGCCGCCGCGGGGATCATCTTCGGGCTGGTGCCGGCTTTCCGCGCGGCGCGCCTCGATCCGGTGGCGGCGCTGCGCTACGAGTAGAGCGGCGGCGTGACCTCGGGCTCGGGCGAACGTCATTTACCGCCCACATGCCGAGCCTCCGCATGCCCCTGTCGCTCCGGTCGTTCCCGCTGCTCCCGCTCGTCGTCCTCGTTGGCTGCAGCTCACCGCGCGGCGCGCGGGGTGGTCGTCATCCATTCGTCGTTCCACCCGGTGACACCCTCGTAGCGGCCGCCGGGTCCGACCGCGCCGACGAGTTCGAGCGGGGCGCGATCCACATCGGCAACCGAGGCCCCGGTCCCGGCGGTGGGTTCACCGTCTCGGTGGGCAGCCAGTTCGGTGTGCCCGAGGCGGAGGAGGTTTACCGCCGCCTCGTCGCCCTCGAGGCGGACAGTGCCTTCAAGGAGTTCACCTGCCCCGGGGATAGCCTCCCGCACATCCGCTTCCGGTTCTCGCTCACGGAGGAGGGCGAGTACCAGGACCGCCAGGTGTCGGTCGGCCACACGCCCCACTTCGAACCTTGGGGCGACGACCGCTGCCTCGATCTCGGATTGCACTACCTCGTTCAGCGGACCTTCGCTGAGGTGGACAGCGGTCCCTCGCTGGACTACGGCTACTACAACCCGAGCACCGGCGCGAAGTACGGACCGGAAGATCCGGGCGAGCGACACGCCCGATGGCGCCCGGTCTGCCGTTGCCAGCTTAGGGAACAGGACGACGAGTGGGCGAAGGCCGGACCAAAGGAGACCACGCTCGGCGCCGCCGCGCGGTCTCCCGAGTAGCCCGCTACCAGATCCGCACCCGCGCCGAGTCCGGCCGCCACATCGGCTGCCCCGGCTTCACCCCGAACGCCTCGTAGAACTCCGGAATGTTCGACAGCGGCCCGAGCACGCGCCACTTCGCCGGCGAGTGCACGTCGCTCAGAAGGCTCGTCCGCAGCGCCGCCTCGCGCTGCTGCGTCATCCAGCCTAACGCGTAGCCGAGGAAGTAGCGCTGCGTCGGCGTCAGCCCGCCGATCGGCTTTCCCTCCCTGTACTGCTGCGTCTTCCGGAACGCGTCGAGGCCGAGCAGCAGCCCGCCGTAGTCGGCGATGTTCTCGCCGAGGCCCGCCTTGCCGTTGACGTGCAGCCCCGGGAGCGGCTCGTACGCGTCGAACTGCTTCGCCATCACCGCGGCGCGCGCCTCGAACTTCTTCGCGTCCTCGGCGGTCCACCAGTCGGTGAGGTTTCCCTTCGCGTCGAACTGCCGCCCTTCGTCGTCGAAGCCGTGGGTGATCTCGTGGCCGATGGTGCTCGCCGCCGCGTAGCCGTAGGCGACGGCGTCGTCGACGAGGCTGTCGGGCACGCCAGGCACGGTGAAGATCGCCGCCGGCAGGACGATCTCGTTGTTCGACGGGTTGTAGTAGGCGTTGTACGTCTGCGGCGTCATGTCCCACTCGCTGCGATCGACCGGCTTGCCCAGCTTCGCGATCATGTCCGAGAAGCGCCACCGTGCCGCGCTCATCATGTTCTGCGCGTACGAGTCCCGCCCGATGGTGAGCGTCGAGTAGTCCTTCCACTTGTCGGGGTAGCCGACCTTCGGCGTGATGGCGGCCAGCTTGAGCTCCGCCTTCGCCTTGGTGGAGTCGCTCATCCAGTCGAGGCGCTGGATGCGGTCGCGGTAGGCGTCGCGGATCGCCGTGACGAGGCCCTCGTAGCGCTGCTTCGACCGCTCGGGGAAGTACTCCTTCACGAATATCTTCCCGAGCAGCATCCCCATCGCCTGGCCCTCGGTGTCGAGCACTCGCTTCCAGCGCGCGCGCGGCGCCTGCCGTCCGGAAAGCACCTGCCCGAAGAAATGGAAGTACTCGTCGTCGAAGGTGTGGCTGAGGTAGGGCGAATACGCGTCGACGAGCTGCACGCGCAGGTAGTCCTGCAGCACCGGCACCGGCGTCGTCTTCAGCAGGCTGTCGAGCGCCGAGTAGAAATGCGGCTGCCCGACGATGACGTATGCCGGGCGCACGCTCCACGCCGCCATCCGGTCGCCCCATGCGATGGACGGCGTGAGCTTCGCCGTCACCTCGGCGGGTGTCATCCTGTTGTAGTTCGCGTTCGGGTCGCGCAGCTCCTCGAGCTTGCGCGACGCTTGCGCCAGCGCGGTCTCGAAGGCCATCACGCGCGGCGCGGCGGCCTGCGCGCTCGCCGCGTCGCGGCCGAGGAGCCGCAGCACCCGGCCGACGTGCGCGACGTATTCCGTGCGGACACGGGCGACGCCCGTGTCCGGATTGAAGTAGAAGTCGCGCTCCGGGAGGCCGAGCCCCCCCTGCCAGAGGTGCACCGACATCGAATCGCTGTTCTTCTCGTCCTGCACGACGAAGAAGCTGAAGAACGGACCCACCTGCAGCGGCTGCCACGCGAACGCGACGTCGAGCGCGTCGTTCGCGGCGCGGATCGCGTCCACCCGCGCCAGCTCGGCGTCGAGCGGGTGTGCGGCGAGCCGCTCCGCCTTCGCCGTGTCCATCGCCGTCGCCCAGAAGTCGCCGATCTTCCGCTGGTCGGTGCCGGCGGCCGCGCTGCCCGCCGCCGCGTCCTCGTTGATCTTCCGGAGATTGGTGTAGAGCTCCTCGCGCACGACGTTGCCGATTCCCCAGTTCGACTCGGAGGCCGGGATCGGGTTGCGCTTGAGCCAGCCGCCGTTCGCGTACTGGAAGAAGTCGACGCCGGGGTCGACGGTGGTGTCCATGTTCGCGCGCAGGAAGTCCTCGCGCGCGGGCGGCGCTGGGGGCGCGTGGGGCGCGGCCGCCGCGGTCGTGGTGGTCCCCGGCGCATGGGTGCACGCGGTGAACATGACGACTGCCGCGAGCGTCGCTCGGCGGCGCGTCGTGAGCGAGAAGAGATCGATGGGCATGTGTCGGGGAAGAAGTAGGGAGGGCCCTGCACTCTGCTGCATGGCCTTCCCCGTGTCCAGTCTCCTCACGCATTCCTGTCGCACTGGTGCATCCGCCGCGATGGCGCGCATCATGACGCATGACCCCTCGCGAGCGCGCGACCGCGCCTCGCGAAGCCGGAGACCGGAACCCCGAATCCGATGCGTGCCGAACAGATTACCGACCCCGTCGCGTACCATGGAGAAGGACCGGTGTGGTCCGAGCGGTGGGGCGGGCTCCGCTGGGTCGACATGCTCGCGGGGGACGTGCTCTCGCTCGGCGCGGACGGAAGCGTCGAGCGGAAGCACGTCGGGGCGATCGCCGCCGCGGTCAGGCCGCGGCGCGCCGGAGGCGCGGTGATCGCCATCGAGCGCGGCTTCGCGCTGGAAGCGGCGGACGGCCGCGTCACCGCCCTGCCTCCGGTGTGGGACGACGAGAACGTGCGAATGAACGAGGGCGGGTGCGATCCCCAGGGGCGCTTCTATGCCGGCTCGATGGCGTACGACAAGCGCCCGGGCGCGGCCTCGCTCTATCGGCTCGATCCCGATGAATCGACCGCGGTCGTGCTCGAGGGCGTGACGATCTCCAACGGCATCGAGTGGAGTCCCGACGGCGCGCGCGTCTTCTACGCGGACACCGACACCAACCGCGTCGACGTATTCGACCACGATCCGGTGCGCGGGGTGCTGTCCAACCGGCGTCCGTTCATCGATTTCTCCGCCGAGAAGCTGCGCCCCGACGGCCTGACCGTGGACGCGGACGGGGGCGTGTGGGTCGCGCTCGCGAACGGCGGGATGGTCCGGCGCTACGACCGCGCCGGCCGGCTCGACGAGACGATCGAGCTTCCGGCGCGGAAGGTGACCGCATGCACGATCGGCGGTCCCGCTCTGGATACGCTGTTCATCACGACGAGCCGCGAGAAGATTCCCCCCGGCGAGGATCCGCTCGCCGGCGCGCTCTTTCGCGCGATGGTCGGCCCGATCGGCGTTCCGGTGCGCGAGTTCGCCGGGTGAGGGCGGCCATCGGTCAGGCTCGCTTCTCAGGTCGAGTCCCGTAATACGAAGAGGGCGGCCAGCTGGCCGCCCTCCCCCGTCCCAAGTCGTCCCCGCCTCCCCAACTCGCTCCCCCGTCCCCCGTCCACTTCCACGTCCCTCTGCAGACAGAGGCACCGGTCGGAATCGAACCGACGAATAGCAGATTTGCAGTCTGCCGCCTTACCACTTGGCCACGGTGCCGAAACGCGCCGCTTTTCCCTCGCGGCGCGCTCTCTAAAGCTCGCCTGACGGCCCCGCCGCCGCAAGCAGTTGCGACGCACCGTGCCCGCTCGCCAGTCCCACCTCCGGCATCGCGACGCCGACGCGGAAGCGCGAGAGCAGCCGCCGCAGCGCCTCCGCCGAATCGGCCATCTCCGCCGCCGTCGCCGCGAGCTCCTGCGCCGCCGCCGCGTTCCGCTGCGTCGCGTGCTCCACCTCGCTCATCGCCTGCGTCACCTCGCCCAGCGCCTCCGCCTGCTCGGCGCTCGCCGACGCGACCTGCTGCACCAGCTCCGTCGTCGTCCCGATGGAGGGCACCAGCTTGCCCAACAGCTGCCCCGAGCGCTGCGCGACGCCGCGGCTCGACGCCACCAGCTCGCCCATCTCCTTCGCCGCCGTCTGGCTCCCTTCGGCGAGCTTGCGCACCTCGCTCGCCACGACCGCGAACCCGCGGCCGTGCTCGCCCGCGCGTGCCGCCTCGATGGCGGCGTTCAGCGCGAGGAGGTTCGTCTGATCGGCGATCTCGTCGATCACCGTCAGCTTCTCGGCGATCGTGCGCATCGCCTGCACCGTCTCCTTCGTCGCGACGCCGCTCTGCTCCGCGTCCTGGCGGCCGGCGAGCGCCATCTCGCGCATCTGCTTCGAGTCACCGGCGTTCCGCTCGACGAGCTGCTGCGTGCGCTCGACGCTCGCCGCCGAGCGCGCGACGAGGGCGATCTCCTCGCCCGCGCTCACGGAGAGCTCCTGCGACGACGCGGCGACCTGCGCCGACGCCGCGCTGATCGCCCCAGCGGCCTCGTGCATCTCCGTCATCGTTTTCGAGAGCGTGTCGATCATCGCCTCGAAGGCGCCGCCGAAGCGGTCGCGCGCCGAGCGCGCGTTCACACGTTGCGTCAGGTCGCCCGCGCTCACCGCGTCGGCCACCTGCGCCATCTCCTGGAGGTAGCCCGTCATCCGCGCGAAGGAGGTGCCGAACGCGTCCTCCGCCGAGCGCGGGCTCACCGTCCGCCCGAAATCGCCCTCGGCGATCGCCGCCGCCGCCGTCGCCATCTCGTTCAGGTACTCGACCATCCGCGACATCGCGCGGAGCAGCCGTCCCATCTCGCCGTCGACCTCGCCATCGATCGCCACGTCGACCTCGCCGCGCGAGAGCCGCTCGGCCACGCCGACCGCCCTGCCTAACGGCTCGGTGAGCGTGCGCGCCAGCACGTTCTCCGTCACGCGCGAGAGCACGAGGAGCAGTGCCGTCGCCAGCGCCGCCACGGCGAGCACCGCGAGCCCGGTCGCGATCTGCCGCCGTTGCGCCGCGATGAACGCCTCGTCGATCGCCGCCTCGTCGCGCTCGATCGCGTCGTTGAGGCCGGAGCTGAGCCCCTTGAACTCGTCCGCCATCTGGCGGGCGGCGGTGAAGACGCCCTCGCCCATCTCGCCGCCGATCATCCGCGCGCTGGTCCCGCGGGCGAGCACGTAGTACCGGTCGACCGCGCCGCGCAGGCTGTCCAGCGCGGCGGAGGCGATCACCGGATTGTTCCGCGCGCCGGCGATCGCCTTGATCATCGCCTTGTGCGCCGAGTCCGGGCGGGCGAAGAAGTCGGTGTCGCGCGCGACGACCGCGTCCTGCAGCCCGCGCTGCGCCGTCGTCAGCCCCTCCCGCAGCGAGTAGCTCGTCCGCACGCTCTGGTAGTAGCCGCGCGAGATCCGCCGCGAGTCGCGCTCGCTCCGCCAGAGGAGAAAGATCAGCGCGAGCACGATGATCGCCATCGCCGCCGCCGCCACCCGGGGCAGGAGGCGGATCTTCCGCTCGATCGAGAGGTCTCTCGTCGCGCGATGCAGCGCGTCGGCGAAACGCCGCGCGGGTCCCGTTCCGTGCGAATCCGTCACGCTAGTCGACGATCCTGATCGTCTTGACTCCGCTGCCTAACGTCGCCGTCGCGGAAACGTAGCCGATGGCCCCGGGGACCTTGGCGACGAGCTCGATGACGTCCGCGTCGTTCGCCTTCTCGATCGGCGGCGCGCCCTGCCCGGTGAAGAGGATCTGCTGCCAGTAGCCCTTGATCTGCCCCACGTCCTTGCGGTGCACCGCCTTCGTGAAGGATTCGCGCACCGGCGAATCCGGGCTCTGGTCGATCGGCTCGGCCGCGCCCCCGCCCTTCCAGTTCAGCACCTTGCGCAGAAAGAGCCGCGAGGCCTCCTCGCGCGAGAGCTGCGCGATCGGGTTCGAGGCGTTGACGATCACGCGGAAGGAGACCTCCTGCGCGGCGGCACGATGCGGTGCCCCGACGGCGAGCAGCACGACGAGAGCGATCGGCACGCGGCCAAGGAGCCGGAGCAGGGTGCGGGCGATGGCGGACATCTCGTGATTCCGGTCAGAAGGCTGCGGACAGGCTCGCGGAGGATCGCATGGCGCTGAGAGGTGGCGCCGGGAGGCCGACTGTTATCTGGACGCGCCCGCCGTGCGGCCGGTCACGGAAGGCAACTGGCAACCCGCGCACGCCCTCGCGATCTTCCGCCATGCTTCTCGGTATCGCCGGCATGGTCGGCTCGGGCAAGACCACGCTGACCCACGCGCTCGCCGCCCGCTTCGGGCTCCAGCTGGCCCTCGAGTCGGTGGACGCCGACAACCCGTGGCTCGAGCCGTACTACTCCGACGGGGAGCGCTCGCGCCGCGAGTACGCGCTTCGCCTCCAGCTCCACTTCCTCGCCACGCGCTTCGCGTCGATGCGGCGCATGCGCGGCATCGGCGGCGGATGGGTGCTCGACCGCACCTGGTACGAGGACGCCGAGGTGTTCGCGAGCGGCGCATTCGAGCAGGGATTGATGATCCCCGAGGAGTACGACCTCTATTGCAGGCTGTACGCGGAGTTGCTGCACGCTCCCGCCGCCCGGCCGCCGAAGCTGCTCATCTACCTGCATGCGCCGCTCGACGTCATCGTCTCCCGCATCGCGCGGCGCGGGCGCCCCGCCGAGCGCGAGACCGCGGTGGAATACTGGGCGGCGCTTCACGCGCGCTACGAGCGCTGGATCGCCGGCTTTCGCCACTGTCCCGTGCTCTCCATCGACGTGCGCGAGTACGACCTCATCGCCGACCCGAGCGCCATCGAGGATGTCGCGGCGCGCGTGAGGCAGCGCGTCGAGCGGCAGCTCCCGCAGACCGAGCTCTGGCCGGCCGCGCCGCGCGTGGTAGCGAGGGGTCAGGAGTCGGGGGTCAGCGGTCGGGGGTCAGGGGTCGGGGGTCAGCGATAGAAGGAAGGATGCGGGACCGGCGGCATCGTCGATGCTCCCCGGCTCCCCGGCTCCCCGACTCGCCGTTTCGCCGTTTCGCCGACGGCTGACCCCCGACCCCCGACCCCTTCCAAGTGCCTCTCCGCGCCGAGCGACGGAGCCGTCCGCGCGAGCGATTCGGCTTCTTCTGGGATCTGCTCTTCCGCGCGCTGCGCGGCTCGCTCTCGCGCGTGCAGAGCTTCTACGCCGCGGTGGGGATCTTCATCACTGCCGGCGCGGTGCTCGCGGTCGCCGGGACGTGGGCGTTCGCCGAGCTCGCCACGCACGTGCGCCGCGGGGCGACCCAGCAGTTCGACGACACGATCCTCCGGTGGATGGCCGCGCATCAGATCCCCTGGCTGCGCGTGGCGATGCTCCAGGTGACCGCGCTCGGCACCGGCGTCGTCGTGATGATGGTCGTCGCGGTCGCCGCGCTCTTCCTCTGGCTCACCCGCCACCGGCATTCCGCGGCGCTGCTGCTCGTGACGACGAGCGTGGGGATCGTCATCAACAGCCTGCTCAAGGACGCCTTCCACCGCGCGCGCCCCTCGATCTTCGCGTGGGGGACGGAAGTCTTCTCGTCGAGCTTTCCCTCGGGACACGCGATGAGCGCGGCGATCGTCTACGGCACCGTGGCCTACCTCGCGGCTCGTATGCAGCGAACGCACTGGGCGCGGGTGGCGACGGCGAGCGTCGCCGCGGTGCTCATCGCGCTGATCGCCTTCTCACGCATCTACCTCGGCGTGCATTACCCGTCGGACACGCTCGCCGGCATGGCGATCGGCTTCGCGTGGGCGGCGTTCTGCATGGCCACGCTCGAGGCGACGCAGCTCATCGCCGCGCGCCGGGCGCCGCAGGCCCTGGCGAACGAGCAGCCGGCGGAGGGGGAAGCCCAGGGGCCAGGTACCAGGCGTCAGGAAGGGCGTTGACCGCGGTCTTGCGCAGTTCCTTCCGCCTGTCCCCTGGCCCCTGAAAGCGCGAAACGTCCCGCGGCCAGGGACGGAGGAAATGGCCACGGGACGTCTGACGCGGGCGTCCGGAGGAGACGCCCTTCATCACGCCGCGGAGGCGGCGCGATGCCTAACGCGACCGGCTGGACGACTTCCGGCCGCTGCTCTTCTTGCGGCTGCTGCTCTTCTTCCGGCCGCCCGTCTTCCGGCGGCTGGTCGACTTCTTCGAGCCGCTCTTCTTCCGCGGCACCTTGGCGCCCTTCTTCCGCGCCTCGGAGAGACCGATCGCGATCGCCTGCTTCCGGCTCTTCACCTTCGGATGACGCCCCTTTCCACTCTTCAGCGTGCCGCTCTTGCGCCGCTTCATCGCGCTGCGGACGCTCTTGCTCGCCGCCTTCCCGTACTTGCGACCCCCCTTCTTCCGTGCGGCCATCCGGCGCTCCGTGTCGAGGTTCGCGAGGCTCGGGTAGCATCAACCGTTCCAGCACTTGCCTGGAAACACGACCGGCCGCCCGCCCCGATCCACGGAGCGTGGGCGGCCGTCCGGCGACTCCAGTGCGCCCGATATGCAGCTGAACGGCTCATTACATCACAATTGAGGCTGGAAAGTTGTAAAGTGTCGGCCTAGATTTGCTGAAACTGCACGACTCGCGTGTCACCCCATGGTGCACGCCGATGCCCTTCTCCGGAGCTCCTCGCATGCCTCACCCGACCACCAGCACTGGCCGTCACGCCGTGTTGCGCGACGTCTCGGCGCGCTCACCCCGCGCCGGCACCAATGGACAGCACGCGCCTAACGGAGCTCCCGGCGAGACCCCCGTCGCCCAGACCTCGCAGTACTTCGGCATCAATACCTTCGGCGTCCGCCAGATGCGCGACCGCCTCCCGCGCGACGTCTACGCCAAGCTCGTCGCGTCGATCCGCATGGGAAAGAAGCTCGACCTCGAGATCGCGCCCGTCGTCGCGCAGGTCATCAAGGAATGGGCGACCGGCCGCGGGGTGACGCACTTCACCCACTGGTTCCAGCCGCAGACCGGGCTCACCGCCGAGAAGCACGACGCCTTCCTCACCTTCGAGGACGGCCAGCCGATCGAGGCGTTCACCGCCGATCAGCTCATCCAGTCCGAGCCGGATGCGTCGAGCTTCCCCTCCGGCGGGCTTCGCGCCACCTGGGAGGCACGCGGCTACACGGCGTGGAACCCGGCCTCGCCCGTCTTCATCGTCGAGGCGGGCGGCACGCGCACCCTCTGCATCCCCTCGGTCTTCATCGGCTACAACGGTGAGGCCCTCGACGAGATGACGCCCCTCCTCCGCAGCACCGACGTCCTCTCCGAGAAGTCGATCGCCCTCCTCGAGCTCCTCGGCGACAAGGGAGTCAGCCGCGTCATCACGACGTTGGGCGTCGAGCAGGAGTACTTTCTCGTCGACCGCTCGATGTTCGCGCTGCGCCCGGACCTCGTCATGGCCGGCCGCACCCTCGTCGGCGCCGCGCCCCCGCGCGGCCAGCAGCTCGAGGACCACTACTTCGGCGGCATCCCCGAGCGCGTGCAGGCGCTGATCAGCGAGGTCGAGCAGGAGCTCTACAAGCTCGGCGTCCCCATCGCCACGCGGCACAACGAGGTCGCTCCCTCGCAGTTCGAGATGGCCCCGCACTTCGAGGATTCGGACATCGCCGTCGACCACAATCAGCTGGTCATGGCGACGCTGCGCCGCGTCGCGCTCCGCCACGGCATGCAGGCGGTGCTGCACGAGAAGCCCTTCGCCGGCATCAACGGCTCGGGCAAGCACTGCAACTGGTCGATGTCCATCCGCGCCGAGAGCCCGGAGCTCGACGGCTTCAATCTCCTGAAGCCGGGAAAGACGCCGCACCAGAACCTCCGCTTCCTCGTCTTCCTCGCCGCGGTGCTGAAGGCGGTCCACAAGCATCAGGGCCTGCTGCGCGCCGGCGTCGCCACCTCCGGGAACGAGCACCGGCTCGGCGCGAACGAGGCGCCCCCGGCGATCATCTCCGTCTTCATGGGCGACATGCTCACGCGGCTCATCGACGACATCATCGCCGGCAAGACGATCTCCAGCCTTCCCGGCGGCGAGCGCCTCAAGCTCGGCGTCGACAAGCTCCCCGAGATCGCGCAGGACAACACGGACCGCAACCGCACGTCGCCCTTCGCCTTCACGGGCGCGAAGTTCGAGTTCCGCGCCGTCGGATCGTCGGCGTCGCCGGCGTTCCCGGTGATGCTCCTCAACGCCGCCGTCGCCGAAGCGATCGGCGAGGTCACCGAGAAGCTCCGCGAGGAGTTGAAGCATACGACGAAGGTCGACGACGCAGTGCTCAAGGTCGTCCGCGCGGAGTTCGAGGAGTCGTCCTCCATCCGCTTCGAGGGGAATGGCTACTCCGAGGAGTGGGTGAAGGACGCCGAGAAGCGCGGCCTCCTCAACCTGCGCCGCACGCCCGAGGCGCTGGCCCAGCTCGTCAACAAGCAGACGCGCGCCCTCTTCTCGACGCTCGGCATCCTCAGCAAGCAGGAGCTGGAGAGCCGCTTCCACGTGCGACTCGAGCGCTACGCCAAGGACATCCTCATCGAGGCGCACACGCTCTCCCAGATCATCGACACGATGGTGCTGCCGGCCGCGCTCTCCTACGCGAGCGATCTCTCCGACGGCGTGCGCCGCGCGAAGGAGGCGGGGCTGAAGACGGGACCGCAGGCCGCGGCGGCGAACCAGGTGATCGATCTGGTCGAGGCACTGCAGAAGGCACGCGCCCGCTTCGAGTCGCTTCTCCAGAAGGCCGACTCGCTGCACGACGAGCCCGAGAAGCAGGCGAAGCTCCTCACCGGGGACGTGTCGGACGCGATGCTCGAGGTCCGCCGCTGCGCCGACGCGCTGGAGATCGTCGTCGCCGACGAGCGCTGGCCGCTGCCGAAGTACCGGGAGATGCTCTTCCCGGTCTGAGCAGCGCCGGCGGGGGCGCGCGACCCGCGCGCCCCATGCTATCGTACGCGAGGGGCCGGGATCTCCCCGGCCCCTCGTCTTTCTCGGCCGACGCACTCCGATGCCCAACGCTTCACGACTCTCCGGCGCCCTGCTGCTCGCCTGCCTCGTCGCCGGCTGCGACTCCGACCCTACCGCGACCGCGGCCTTCCTCACCTCGACCTTTCCCTCGGTCGACTTCGGCCGCCGCGACGTGACGAGCGCGCCCGTCGCCCGGGCGATCCACATCCAGAACACCGGCGGCACCGCGAGCGGCGCCCTCGGCGTCTCCATCACCGGGCCGGGCGCCGCGGGATTCAGGATCGACACCGCCGCCTCGTCGTGCATCGGCCAGCGCCTCGGCGCGAACGCGGGCTGCGACGTCGCCGTCAGGTTGGAGGGGCAGGCGAGCGGGCCGCTCGCCGCGACGCTCGTCGTCGGAGCGGGCGCCGGCTCGCAGTCGGCGCTCGTCGCGCTGGCCGGCATCCTCGTCTCGAAGCTCAACGTCTACTACCAGGGCACCGGCCACGGGACCGTCACGGAGTCGGCGCACGGGACGTCGTGCATCGCGACTTGCACCCTCGACCTCGACGTCCCGACGGTGACGCTCACCGCCGTCCCCGACCCGCAGTCCAACTTCGTCGGCTGGACGGGGGCGCCGGGATGCGGCACGAGCTCCACCTGCACGATGACCCTCGTCGACCTGAACGCGGTGACGGTGAAGTTCGACCCCATCCCGTAGCGACCGGGGCGGGGCGGGGGATACCTTCGCTCGGTGAGCTCCCCCCCACCCGATACCGTCTCCGCCGCGCTCGAGGCGCTGATCGCGCGCTGCGTCCGCATGGTGCGAAGCGTCGGGGCGCGGCACGGGCTCTCGGACGCGGACCTCGACGACGTCGTGCAGGATGTCCGCATCCGGTTGTGGCGCTCGTGCACGACCAGTGAGCAGATCGAGCGGCTGGGTGCGTCGTACGTGTACAGGGCCGCCACCTCGGCGGCGCTCGACATGCTCCGGCGCCGTCGCGCGCGCGGTGCGTCCGTCACCGACTCCGTGGATGAGCACTCCGAGCAGCTCGCCGACAGAACCAGCACCTCCGATGCGGCCGACGCGCACGATCTCGAGCGCCAGGTGCTCGCCGCGCTCGAGACGCTCCCGCTGTCCCGCCGCAGCGTGGTCCGCATGTATCTCAGCGGCTACGAGCGCGAGGAGATCGCCGAGCTGCTCGGGTGGACCGAGGCGAAGACACGCAACCTGCTGTATCGTGGTCTCGACGACCTGCGCGGGCGACTGACGAAGATGGGAATCACATGGCCCCCGGCCTGACCGACGAGCGACTTCGAGAGGCGTACGCGCGCGCGATGGAGTCGCGGCGCGATCCGGCGCGCGCGTCGTGTCCGACCCCGGACGCGCTGCTCGCCCTCGTCCGTCGCGAGGGCGCCGAGGAGAGTCGTCTCGGGACGCTCGACCACGCGATGAGCTGCCCGGACTGCCGTCGCGACTTCGAGCTGCTGCGGGCCATCGAGGCGGGGCTTCGCGCCGACGCGGAGGCCGGGGTGCGGCACATCCGCTGGCGGCGACCGATGGGTGTCGCGCTCGTCACCGCGCTCGCCGCGGCGCTCGCGCTCTTCGCGCTGCTCGGCCCCTGGCAGCGCGCGCGCCAGGGGGACGTCTATCGCGGCGGCTCCTCGGACGTCGCGGTGATCTCGCCGGCCGCGGACGCTTCGGGAAGCGGGCCCTTCACCTTCACCTGGCATCCGGTGCCGGGCGCGCGTCGCTACGTGCTCGAGCTGCTCACCCCCGAGGGCGCGGTTCGCGCGAGCCGGGAGACGGCCGACACCACCGCGACGCTCGCCGGGCCGGAGCTCGGCGCGGGCGACTACCGCTGGTCGGTGCGCGCGCAGCTCGACGGCGGCGAGCGCCGCTCGGCCGCGCGCCGGCTTCGCGTCGGCCGTTAGGCCGG
>JABFXC010000065.1 GCA_013361935.1 Gemmatimonadaceae bacterium | reverse complement strand
CGATTGCGGTACGCGCCGGTGCCTCTCCGGCCGCTCTCGCGGCGCTGCGCGACGCGCCCGAGCACGTCGCCGGCGGCGACGGCCGGGTCGCCGCGCGCCCTGCGTTCGAGGCGCTCCTCGTTCGCGCCGAAGAAGCGCTGCGCGAGCACCACGCGCGCAACCCGCTCGAGGAAGGCGCCGCGCTCGCCGCCATCCGTGCCTCGATCGGCGCGGCGGGCGCGGTCTTCGACGTGCTCGTCCGCGAGCTGGTCGGTCGCGGGCGCGCGACCGTCCACGGCGCGGTGATGCGCGCGGCGGGATGGGCTCCGGCGCTCGACGCCTCGAGCTCGGCCATCGCGGAGCGGCTGCTCGCGACGCTGGCCGCGAGCGGTCGGGAGCCTCCCTCGGTGGGGGAGCTCGCCGCCGCGCTCGGCGCCGATCCGCG
The DNA here is from genome assembly GCA_013361935.1 of Gemmatimonadaceae bacterium. Taxonomy (GTDB): domain Bacteria; phylum Gemmatimonadota; class Gemmatimonadetes; order Gemmatimonadales; family Gemmatimonadaceae; genus JABFXC01. The sequence continues at coordinate 7,081 of JABFXC010000065.1, read as the reverse complement.
GAGCGTGCTCCGCTTCCTGGAGCGGGGCGGGCGCGTCGTCGCCGTCGAGGAGGACCGCTTCTACCTCGCCGAGACGCTGGCGGGGATGGTCGGCGAGCTCACCGCGTCGATGGCTCCGGGCCGTGTCTACTCGCCGGCCGAACTGCGTGACCTGCTTGGGCTTTCACGGAAATACCTGATACCGTTTCTCGAGCATTGTGATCAGCGTTCCATCACCGTGCGGGCCGAAGGGGGGCGTCGGCGCGCGGGCACGTAACTGGCAGCGTGGGGTATGTCGAATTGCTCGATCCAGGCTGCTTGACATCGCCCCCCACCGATTCATATGTTCGCGGCGAAAGCCGTCGGCGCAGGCGGTGTCCACCCGCATCAGGAGTCTCTCGCTCGATTCTTCTTCGTCAGCTCGGAGTAGCTTCATGAAGCTTCGTTGGGCAGCACTCATGCTCGTGCTGACCCTCGGCGTGATGGTGCCGCGCCACGCGGCGGGCCAGGGGACACAACCGGGGAGCGACAGAAACGCCGTCGCGGTGCTCGGCCAGAACTTCCCGAACCCGTTCAACCCGACGACGACGATCCCGTTCACCGTGGGCGATGCGCCTACCTGCTCGGATCGGAGTCGTGTATACCGCGTGACGCTTCGCATCTACAACGTGCTCGCTCAGCTGGTGGCCGTCCCGATCCTGCAGGGCACATCGGGGAATGCCGGCCAGCCCGTGACGGACGTTGCGCTGAGCTGCGGTCAGTACAGCGCGTACTGGGATGGCAACTACATGCGATCCGGTCGCGAGGTGGCATCGGGAGTCTACCTCTATCGACTCGAGGTGGACGGGAAGATGCTCGTTCGGAAGATGATCGTGATGAAGTGAGGAACGTCGGCAGCACGTTGCGCGACGAGGGCGCGACCGCCAGCGTGGTCGCGCCCTCGTCGTGTGTCGCGCTGGCGCGTCAGCGCTTCGCGGGCACGGTGTCGGGTGTCGCGAGCATCCGCCGCTGAATCGCCTCGAAGAGCGCCGTGGCGCGGTCGGGATCGGCGGCGAGGGCGCGGCCCGCGCGCTCGAGCTGGTCGCCTGTGAGGCCCCGTTGTTGCAACACCCGCCGACGCGCCGCGGATGCGGCGCTGTCGCTCGGCGGAGCGTCGATGCGCCGCAGCTCGGCCATCGTCGCCACGAACGCCGAGTCGCTGACACCCGGCACGATGTCGCCTTTCCGGCAGCCGCAGACCACGCAGGCGAGGAGAAGCGCCCAATGAGGGAACCGCCGCGAGTGTCGTCGCATGTGTCGCATCCGGGCGGATGCTAAGATCGGCTCAGAACCAGGTCAAGTCGCGGTGACCGCAACAGAGGCGGTTTCTTCGTCGCCCCCCGGCGCGCCGGCGCTCGAGCGGCAGGATCGCACGTACGGCGCGCGCTTCATCAGCCGCGGGCGGCTGGCCGCACGCGCGCTCTACTGGCTCGGCTGGCTGAGCTTCTCTCGCCGCTCGGTGGTGACCTCCGGCGTCGAGCGCGAAGTGTACGGGCTCGGCGTGGGCGCGCTGCGGCTCGTCGTCAGCGCATCGCTGCTCGTCGGGCTCATCGCGATGTTCCAGGTCGCCGCGCAGCTCGCGCCCTACGGGGCGGAGACCATCAGCGCCCGCGTCGTCGCCTGGTTCGCCGCCCGCGAGCTCGGGCCGGTCGTGGTCGCGCTCCTCGTCGTCGCGCGCAGCTCCGCGGCCATCGCCGGCGAGCTCGCCTCCATGAACGCGAGCGGCGAGATCGATGCGCTCCGCGCGATGGGGCTCGACCCCGTGAAGTACCTCGTCTCGCCGAAGCTGCTCGCCGTGATCGTCGTCCTCCCCGCGCTCACCATCCTCGCCGACGTCCTCATCCTCGCCGGCGTCTGGTTGGGCAGCACGATCTTCCTCGACTATTCCACCGGGCGGTTCATCGTCCAGCTCCGCGAGTCGTTCGTCACGCGCGACATCGCGGTCGGCCTGGGAAAAGCGGTCATCTTCGCCTTCGTCATCGCGGTCGTGGCGTCCGACGAAGGGCTGAGCGCCGAGCGCCGCGCCGCCGCGATCGCCCCCGCGGCCACGCGGGCGGTGGTGTTCTCGCTCATCGGAGTGCTCGCGGCGGACACCGTCGTCAATGCGATCTTCTATTTCATCCCGGGACTCATCTAGCCGCGACGACGCGGCGCTCCGCGTCGAGGATCTCACCGGACCGCTCCCTCGGCCGGTGATCCACGACGTGTCGCTCGCCGTGCCGCATGGCGCCACCCACCTCGTGATCGGTCCGATCCAGGCGGGGAAGTCGATGCTCATGCGCCACATCGTCGGGCTCGAGCACCCGGTGTGCGGCCGCATCTTCCTCGAGGGCTCGCGCGTCGACGGCGCGGCGGACTCGGACGCGCAGCTCCGCCGCCTCCGCGCCCGGCTCGGCGTCGTCTTCGAAGGGTCCGCGCTCATCTCGCGCCTGAGCGCGGTCGAGAACGTGGAGTTACCATTGCTGGAGCACAGCAGGGTGACGCCAGTGGAGGCACGGCAGGCGGCGCGAGAGTTGCTTTCGGAGGTCGGGATGGCGGACGCAGCCGATCGGACGGCGGATGGGCTCGGGCGATCCGCGCAGCGGCGGGTGGCGATCGCGCGCGCGCTCGCCCTGCGTCCGCCGATGCTGCTCCTCGACGAGCCGACGCAGGGGCTCGATGCGCACGCGGCGCACGAGGTCGACGAGCTGCTGCGGACGCTGCAGGCGCGCTACGGCTTCGGCACGCTGATCTTCTCACACGAGGTGCGACACGCGTTCGGAATGGCGAGCGAGATCTACGTGATGGCCGGAGGGACCATCGTCGCCCGCGGCGACCGTGAGGCGCTCGAGGAGAGCGAGAACGAGGTCGTGCGCCAGCTCCTGCATCGGCGAGGCGGACGATGACGCCCCTCGCGCGCGAGCAGCGCTACGGCATCATCGCCTTCCTCGGGACCGCCGCCATCATGCTGGCGGGGCTCGTCCTCTTCTCGCATTACCCGGCGATCTTCAATCGCGGGCGCGAGTACCACGCCGTCTTCCACACGGTGGCCGGTCTCAATGTCGGCGACGAGGTCCGCTACGGAGGGCTGCTCGTCGGCTCCGTGACGACGCTCGACCTCTACGAGAAGGATCCGACGCGGATCATCGTGACCTTCCGCGTCCAGCGGAAGACGCCGGTGCGCACCGACACGCGTGCGTCGATCACGCAGGTCGGCTTCCTCGGCGCGCCGTATCTCAACCTCACCCCCGGCCGCTCCGACGCTCCCGTCCTCGCCGCCGGCGGCGAGGTTCCGGCCAGCGACCAGATGAACTTCCAGGACGCGCTCAGCCAGCTCGCGTCCTTCTTCGAGCGCGCCGACACGCTGCTCAACGTCGCCGAGCGCGTCGCCCGCGCCTCGCCGCTCGACCGCATCGACCGCACGCTCGATCAGGTGGAGCGGCTCGTCACGAACGCGAACGCGAGCAGCGAGCGGATCTTCACGCAGCTCGACGCCGCGACCTCGGAGCTCGAGGGCGTCATGACGCGCACCGACCGGCTCATCGCCCGCCTCGACACGGCGTCGCGCACGGCGGGGCCGCAGCTCGCGTCGACGCAGAAGGAGGCGATCGCGACCCTCCGCGAGATGCGCACCCTCGCCTCCGACCTGCGTGACGCGATCAACCAGGGCGGCGGCGCCGACGAGATGATCCGCAACCTCGCATCGACGGCGGACAATCTGAACCGCCTGACGGCGCGCATCGAACGCGACCCGACGAGCATCCTGCGGCCGCGCGAGCTGCCGAAGAAGACCGTCGGCCCCAAGATCCGTGATTGAACGACCATCGATGCGAAAGCTGCGGCGGCTCCGCCTGACCCTCACCGTGCTGCCGCTGATCGCCGCGGCCGGATGTTCGCTCTTCGTGCATCGTCCTCCGGCCCGCGAGCTGTACAGGATCGTGCTCCCCGCCGCGATCGAGACTGATACCGTCGCGCCGCGCGCGGACGGCGGCGCGTACCCGCTCGCCGGTACGCTGGCGATCTCGCAGTACGTCGCGCCCGGCATCTACGGCGACCCGGGGATCGTCTTCCGCATCGACGACACGCGCTACGGCGCGTACCCGAACCGCGAGTGGGCGGTGCCCGTCGCCGAGCAGCTCGGCGTCCTCACCGAGCGTGTGCTCGCCCGAACGCCGCTCACCGCCGAGCGCGCCGTCTTCGACCCTCCCTCGCAGCGGGCGCAGACGTACATTTGGAGAGGGACGATTCGCGAGTTCGAGGAGGTCGATCGCGGCTCGCAGGTGCTCGCCGCCGTCCGCCTGGACGCACGGATCGTCCGCGCCTCCGACGACAGCATCCTCTGGTCGGGCACGGCGCACATCGAGCGCGCGGCACGGGCGCCGAGCATGCCGGGGATCGTGCAGACCCTGAGCGATCTCGCGGCGGAGGCGGTGACGGAGCTCGCCACGCGCGCGCGCGCGGAGCTCAGGCCCCCGCGCCCCTGAACGCAGCGTCAGCAAGCGAGGTACGATGAATCCCGAACGGCTCACGGTGAAGTCCGGCGAAGCGCTCAACGAGGCAGTCTCGCTCGCGCGCCGCGCCGGGAATCCGCTCGTCTACGACACCCATCTCCTCCTCGCCCTGCTCGGCCAGGACGAGAGCATCGTCGTTCCCGTGCTCCAGAAGGTCGGCGCGAGCGTCGCGCAGATTCGCGAGCAGACGGAGCGCGAGGCGGGCCGCCATCCGAAGCAGAGCGGCGGCGGACAGCCGGGAATGTCGCGCGAGCTCAATCAGGTGATGGATCGCGCCGAGGAGGACGCGCGCGAGCTCGGCGACGAGTACGTCTCCACCGAGCATCTGCTGCTCGCGCTCTCCGAGGTGAAGGGGAGCGAGAGCAACACGATCCTCACCCGCGCCGGCGCGAGCCCGAAAGCGCTGCGCGACGCGATCGAAGGCGTGCGCGGCGCCCACCGCGTCACCGACCAGAATCCCGAGAACCAGTACCAGGCGCTCGAGAAGTACACGCGCGACCTCACCGACGCCGCGCGCGCCGGCAAGCTCGATCCGGTGATCGGCCGTGACGAGGAGATCCGCCGCGTCATCCAGGTGCTCTCGCGCCGGACGAAGAACAATCCCGTGCTCATCGGCGAGCCGGGCGTCGGCAAGACGGCGATCGTCGAGGGGCTCGCGCAGCGCATCGTGAACGGCGACGTCCCGGAGGGCCTCAAGAACAAGCGCCTCGTGTCGCTCGACCTCGGCGCCCTCATCGCCGGCGCGAAGTTCCGCGGCGAGTTCGAGGAGCGGCTGAAGGCCGTGCTCAAGGAGATCACGAGCGCCGAAGGCCGCTTCATCGTCTTCATCGACGAGATGCACACGCTCGTCGGGGCGGGGAAGGCCGAGGGCTCGATGGACGCGGGCAACATGCTCAAGCCCCTGCTCGCGCGCGGCGAGCTCCGCGTCGTCGGCGCGACCACGCTCGACGAGTACCGCACGCACGTCGAGAAGGATCCCGCGCTCGAGCGGCGCTTCCAGCCGGTGTACGTCGGCGAGCCGACGGTCGAGAACACCATCGCCATCCTCCGCGGGCTCAAGGAGCGCTACGAGGCGCATCACGGCGTGCGCATCACCGACGACGCGATCATCGCCGCGGCGACGCTCAGCCACCGCTACATCGGCGACCGCTTCCTCCCCGACAAGGCGATCGACCTCGTCGACGAAGCCGCGTCGCGGCTGCGCATCGAGATCGACTCGATGCCGCAGGAGATCGACGAGGTCGAGCGGCGCATCATGCAGCTCCAGATCGAGCGCACCGCGCTGGCGAAGGAGAAGGACGCGAGCGCCGTCGAGCGGCGCGAGGCGATCGACCGCGAGCTCGGCGACCTGCGCGAGCGCTCGAACGCGATGAAGGCGCAGTGGCAGCAGGAGAAGGAGATGCTCGGCGGCGTGGGCAAGATCAAGCAGGAGATCGACCAGGCGCGCATCGAGGCGGAGCAGGCGACGCGGGCAGGAGATCTCAACAAGGCCGCCGAGATCACCTACGGCCGCATCCCCGAGCTCGAGCGGCGGATGCGCGAGACGGAGCAGAAGCTGCAGAGCCGCGACGGACGCCCGCAGTTCCTCAAGGAGGAGGTCACTGCCGAAGACATCGCCGAGGTCGTCGCGCGCTGGACGGGGATCCCCGTCACGCGGATGCTCGAGAGCGAGAAGGAGCGGCTGACGAAGCTCGAGGAGGAGCTCGGGCGGCGCGTCATCGGCCAGCAGGAAGCGGTGACCGCGGTCTCGAACGCGGTGCGGCGCTCGCGCGCCGGACTGCAGGATCCCAATCGCCCCATCGGCTCCTTCATCTTCCTCGGCCCCACCGGCGTGGGGAAGACGGAGACCGCTCGCGCCCTCGCCGAATTCCTCTTCGACGACGAGCACGCGATGGTGCGCATCGACATGTCCGAGTACATGGAGAAGCACGCCGTCGCGCGGCTGATCGGCGCGCCCCCGGGCTACGTCGGCTACGAGGAGGGCGGGCAGCTCACCGAGGCGGTGCGCAGGCGCCCGTACTCGGTCATCCTCTTCGACGAGATCGAGAAGGCGCATCCCGACGTCTTCAACATCCTCCTCCAGATCCTCGACGACGGGCGGCTCACCGACTCGCAGGGGCGCACGGTGGATTTCCGCAACGCCGTCATCATCATGACGTCGAACATCGGCAGCCACTTCATCCTCGAGCACGCGGGCGAGGATCGCGTCATGGTCGAGACCCAGGTGATGGCCGCGCTGCGCCAGCACTTCCGTCCGGAGTTCCTCAACCGCGTCGACGACATCATCATCTTCCGGCCGTTAGGCCAGGAGGAGATCGAGCACATCGTCGGGCTGCAGCTCGGCAAGCTCGAGAAGCTGCTCGCCGACCGGAAGCTGACGCTGGATCTGACGCCCGAGGCGCGGCACATCATCGCCGAGGAAGGCTACGATCCGGCGTTCGGCGCGCGGCCGCTGAAGCGGGCGGTGCAGCGCCTGCTGCAGAACCCTCTCGCGCTGGCGATCCTCGAGGGTCGGTTCGCCGAGGGCGACACGATCCGCGCGGTGGCCGCGCCCGGCGGCGGCATCGCCTTCG
>JABFXC010000105.1 GCA_013361935.1 Gemmatimonadaceae bacterium | reverse complement strand
CGCGCGCCCGCGGAGAGCGCGCCCCCCGTACGACCGCGGCCCGCCCGGCGACGGCAGGTCACCGTTGCCCTCGCGGCGGGGCTCGCCGTCGTCGCCGCGGTCGGCAGCTTTATCGTCACGGGGGCGCGGACATCGGTGTACACGCCGGACTGCATCGCCGTGCTCCCCCTCGCGAACTATTCCGGCAACCGCGCGGACGACGACGTCGCGGACGCGCTGACCGACGCCCTCATCACGGAGCTGGCGCGCTACGAGCGGCTGAGCGTCATCTCGCGCTCCTCCGTCACGCGGTACAAGGGGACGCGCGAGCCCCTGCCGCAGATTGCCCGCGAGCTGCACTGCGGCGCGGCGCTGTCCGGCAGCATCTCGCGCGACGGCGAGCGGCTGCTGGTCAACGCGCAGATCATGGATGCCGCCGCCGACCGGTTGCGCTGGGCGGAGCGATATACGCGATCGCCGAGCGAGCTCCCGGTGCTCGAGCGGGACATCAGCGAGGCGGTCGCCGCGCAGCTCGGCGCGGCGACGCGGCCCGCGAGCGCGGCCGACGCGGACGTCGACCCGCGCGCGATCCGCGCGGTGGACCCGCTGACGTACGGCATCTATCTCCGCGGGCGCGATGCGATCCTCAGCCGCGATCCGGCGGGACTCCAGCGCGCGGTCGGACTCTTCCAGCAGGCCCTGCTTCGCGACTCGACCTTCGCGTTAGGCTGGGCGGGCCTCGCCGACGCCTGGCGGCTCGCTGGAGGCCTGGGGTACATCCCGGAAACCTTCTGCTTCGACAGCGCACCGGCGGCCGCGCGCCGCGCGCTCGCGCTCGACGGGCAGCTCTCGGAGGCGCACTCCTCGCTCGCCGGCACGCTCACCGACGCGGCCGACTGGACGCACGCCGAAGTGGAGTTCCGCCGTGCGATCGCACTCGAGCCGGGCAACGCGCTCGCGCACCAGTGGTACGCCGCGATGCTCATCACCCTGGACCGCCGGGACGAGGCGCTGCACGAGGCACGGCGCGGCATCCAGCTGGACCCGTTGTCCCAGGCGGCGCGCGGGCTCGAGGGAAGCATCGAGGGTTACGAGGGAATCCATTCACCGAAAGCCGCACGCAACGCCGCGCACGGCCCTCCGCGCAGCGCGATGATCGACCCCAACCACCCGGGGACGCGCGCCTGGCGCGCCGTCACCTTCGCCCGCCTGGGACGCTGCGCGGACGCGTACGCGGAGAGCGACACCGCGCAGATGCTCGCCCCCGACGTCGCGATGATCCTCATCGCCCGCGCGGGAGTGGACAAGCTGTGCGGCCACCTGCCGCGGGCAATGGCGGAGATCGCCCGCGTGAAGACGCACCCCGAGGTGTACCTCTCCGGCGTCTACATGGCCGAGTTCTACACGGCGATCGGCGAGCGCGACTCCGCCTTCGCGTGGCTCGATCGGACGCACTACGGCATGGCCAGCCGGATGGACCTTCGCATCGCGTCCGCGCTCGACCCGCTGCGCGGCGACCCGCGCTTCCGAGCGCTGCTCCAGCGGGAGCACATGTGACTCAATCGCCGGGCGCCGCCAGCCGGGCGATGGTCTCGCGCGCATTCGTCGTCCCGTAGTTTCCGTAGCAGTTGTTGTAGAGCACGACCGTGCGCTCCGCCTCCGCGGCGACCTCCTCGATCCGCTCGACCCACGGCGTGAGCTCCTGCGGCGAGTAGAGATAGCGATAGCGCTCGACGGTCGGCACCTTCGCCGCTTCCCAGGTCGCGGCGCGTCGCCCGTGCAGGCGGACCATCGCCACCCGCGGGTTCGTCACCGCGGGCACCGCCGGAACGCTGCTCTCCAGCCCCTGCGGGCCGTCGACGATCACGTGCGTGAGACCGAGATCGCGCAGCATGTCGAGCGTCCATTGGGTCGATCGCTCGCTGCCGAACCACATCCGGTTGCGGAACTCGACCGTCGCGCCCACCGCGGCCAGCCGCGTCGCCGATTCGGCGATGAGATCCTTGTTCGGCGGGTTGGGAAGGAACCAGCGCGGGTACTGGAGCAGCACGCCGCCGAGCTTCCCCGCCCTGCGCAGGGGCTCGATGGCGTCGAGGAAGCGCTCCCAGATCGCGTCGTAGATCTCGAGCGGCAGATCCTTCGCGTAGATCCGCGTCTTCTCGAGGAGCGCGGCCGGCAGCATGTCGGTCACGTCCTCCGGAAGGCGCGCGACCTCGCTCGGCTGCCCGGTGAGCAGCGCGTGCGCCTTGAGGTGGAAGACGAAGTCCGGCGGGGTGCGCTCGGCCCAGAGCACAGCGTTCGCCTTCTCCGGGAGCGAGTAGTAGCTCGAGTCCACTTCGACCACGGGGAACTGGCTCGCGTAGTAGCGCAGCCGGTCCTCGGCGCTGCTCGTGCCGCGCGGATAGAAGACGCCTCCCTTCACGATGGTCGGATCGGTCCACGACGCGGTGCCGACGCGGACCTCGTGGCCGGCGACGACGAGGGGCGCGCCTAACGCGCGAGCCGGCGTCCCGTCGAGCGCCCGCTGCGCGCGCTCCCCGGCCGCGGCGAAGCCGGGGTCGTGCGCGGGGTCGAGATCGGGCGCGGGAAGAACGGTCTTCGGCGTGGGCATGATGCACCGGGTGGATGCAAATCCCGGTGCACCGTGACGCGGTGTCAATCCTGGCCGAACACGGCGACCGGCACGAGCGTCGGCTCGAACGTGCCGTTCCCCGCCTGCCCGTAGGAGTTCCCCCCCCAGCAGTATGCGCGGTCGTCGGCCGTCAGCGCGCACGCGCCGCCCGTATTGGTGGTGAGCGCTCGGAACACGAGACCGCCGGACACCCGCACGGGGACGTACGATTGGTGCGCCTGCCCGTCGCCGAGATAGCCCTCGCCCCAGCACCACGCCATGCCGTCGGTCGCGAGCCCGCAGCTCTCGCCCGCGCCAGCGGAGATGGATGCGAAGGTGATGTCGCCGGCGACCGCGCTCGGCGCAGCGGCAATGTGAGCCGCACCGTCGCCGAGGCGGCCATCTCCGCCGTAGCCCCAGCAATAGCCCTTTCCGTCGACCGTAACACCACACGTCACCCCGACACTCGCGCTGATCGAGGCGAAGGCGAGGCTGCCGGGCACCGCTGTCGGCATGAGAGCGACGTCCCCCTCGAGAAGGGGGCTGCCCCAGCAGAACGCGGTGCCCTCGGCGGTGAGGGCACACGTATGCGTACCACCGGCGGCGATCGTCTTGAAACGGTGACCGCCCACGACGGGCGTCGGGACGTCGCGGTCCATGGTGTCGCCCGTGCCGAGGGCGCCGCCTATGTTGTTGCCCCAGCAGTACGCCGCGCCGGCCGCGTCGAGCCCGCACGCGAAATCACGCCCACCCCACCCGCCCACCGTGATTGCGGTCAGCACCGGCGCACCGCTCACGGCGCTCGGTGTCCAGGACGAGCCGTCATCGGTAGGCGCGCGCCCCCAGCATGACGCGCCGCCGCCCTCGGCGAGCGCGCATGCGTACGCGCCGAGGCTGACCTGCGTAAGGTGAAGCCCACCGGCGATCGGGACTGGCCTGGAGGCGGGGCCGGCGTCCAGCGAACCAACGCTGTCGCCGAGCTGAGCGAGATCGTCTCGTCCCCAGCACCATCCTGCCCCGTCCGCGGTGAGCGCGCACATCCCGAAGTCCGCGTTCGACGCCAACCGCTCGAAACGCAGGTTCGCCGGCAGCGCGACAGCTGTCATGCCGAGTGGCGCGACCCCCGCGGCCTCGACGGCCGCCACGAGCTGCTGGCGCCCGACGGTCGCGCCGAGCGTCCACGTCCCCGGGCTAGCGACGCCCGCGGCATCGCTCGTTGCGATCGGGTGCTCGACGCTTCCTGAGCCACTGGCCGGAGTGAAGGTGACACGGACGCCGGCGACTGAATTGCCGGCTCCATCCGACACCCGGATGGAGGGCGGACGCTCGACCGCCCCGCCAGCCTTCGCCCACTCGCGCTCCGCATGGACGGCCACAAGTCGCGCTGGAGGACCCGCGAGGAGGGCGACATCGGCGCTCACCGGGCGGAACCCGCTCGCGCTGAAGGTCACCCGCTGAGTCGTCGCTTTGCCGACGATCTCCATCCCGGTGAAGGTCGCGCGTCCGTTGCTCGTCGTGATCATGACGCTGTCCGGCCCGGCCATGCCCGTCGAGTTCTCGATCGAGACGAACACCATGACCCCCGCGCGAGCCTCGACATGTCCCATCTCGTCGCGCAGCTCGACAACGGGCGCCGCTGCGAAGGGCACTCCGCTGTGCGCGCTCGCCGGCGGCGGGACGATCAGGACGAGCCTCGCCGAGTCTGACGGGGCAGCGTCGGTGCCGGCGGGTGAGCTTCCGGCGCACGCGGCGGCCAGCGCGAGAGCGCCAACGGCCGCGGCGTACCTCAACACGATGCTCATGGTTCGGTACTCCCGGTGAGCGTGGAAACGCGCGGTGCGCTACGGTTCTGCCAGAGCACGACGGAGCAGAGTCGCTCCCGCCCTCCTTTCGATGGTGCGCTCTCCGTACGAGCGCGTGAAAGTGCTCTCCCGCCCTTACCTGTCTCTTATCCGGGCCGCATTCCCTCCCGGTCCCCCGTCGAGCGCGCTAACGTTTGCCTCATGCTCGCCCTCGCGCTCTCCATCGCTCTGGCTCAGGCCGTCGCCGGCCCCGACTCCCTCACCGGACCCGGCGTCTCGCACGCGCTCGCCGTCTACCGCGCGCAGCGGGTGAGCGACGTCCGCTACGACCTCGCCCTCGATGTCACCGCGCGAGACACCGCGCGCGGACACGTCACGATCCGAGTCACGCGGCGCGGAGGCGGGGACGTCATCCTCGACTGGCGCGGCCTCGCGCTCGGCGCGGCGCGCATCAACGGGCGCGACGCGGTCGGCGTCGCCGCGAACGGCGCGCACATCCGCATCCCCGCGGCGGCGCTCGCGCGCGGCACGAATACCGTCGACTTCGATTTCGCCAGCGCGATCGCCCCCGCCGGCGCGAGCGTCATCCGCTTCCACGATTCGACCGACGGAGCGGACTACCTGTACACGCTGCTCGTCCCCGCGGACGCGAACGCGCTCTTTCCCTGCTTCGACCAGCCGGACCTCAAGGCGCGGGTGACGCTGGCGCTCCGTGTCCCGCGCGGGTGGACCGCCGTCGCCAACGGCGCGGTGGCCGACTCGACGGCCGCGGATTCGGCGAAGACCTTCCGCTTCCAGTGGACGGCGCCCATCAGCACGTACCTCGTCGCCTTCGCCGCCGGACCGTGGAAGAGCGTGTCGAAGACCATCGGCGGCCGGACCATCACGATGTACGCGCGCGCCTCGCGCATCGCCGAGGCGGAGGCCGACTCCCTCATCGACGCGAACGCGCGCGCGTTAGGCTGGCTGGAGGGATACTTCGCGCGTCCCTACCCGTTCGCGAAGTTCGCCTTCGTCCTCGCGCCGGCGTTTCCCTTCGGCGGGATGGAGCACCCGGGCGCGGTCTTCTACAACGAGGAGAGCTTCATCTACCGCGAGCGTCCGACGCTCGTGCAACGGCTCGGCCGCACGGCGACGATCTACCACGAGGTCGCGCACCAGTGGTTCGGCGACTACGTGACGATGCGGTGGTTCGACGACCTCTGGCTCAAGGAAGGCTTCGCGACCTACATGGCGGCGAAGATGCAGGACGCGCTCGACCCGTCCGCGCAGGCGTGGAAGACCTTCTATCTGCGCAACAAGCCGGTCGCCTATGGCGTCGACGTCACCGAGGGGACGACCTCCGTGTGGCAGGCGCTGGGCAATCTCGATCAGGCGAAGAGCAACTACGGTCCGATCGTCTACAACAAGGCGCCGGGGGTGCTCAAGCAGCTCGACTATCTCGTCGGCGACAGCGCGTTCCGCTCGGGGCTGCGCGACTACCTGGCCGCGCACCCCTACGGGAACGCGACCTGGCGCGATCTCCTCGCATCCGTCGGCCGCGCCGCGCACCGCGACCTGCAGCCGTGGGGACGCGACTACATCCTGCGGCGCGGCGTCCCGGTGCTCGAGGCGCGGGCGCTCGGGATCGGGGCCGGCGCGTCGGGAGGGCGCGTGGCGCGCGTGCGACTGACCCAGCGTCCCGCGAGGTCGCTCTCCGGCGAGCGCGCGTGGCCCATCCGCACCGAGCTCCTCGCCGTCGGCGCCGATACGTCCGTGAGCTCGCGCGTCGCCATCGAGCTCCGCGGCCGCGAGACGGTCATCCCGCTCCCGACCCCGGTCGCCGCGCCCGCGCTGCTCTTTCCCAACGCCGGCGACCATGCGTACGCGGTGACCCTCCTCGATTCGTCGAGCGTGCGCTGGGTGACGACCCGCATCGGCGGCGTGAAGGATCCCTTTCTCCGCGCGATGCTCTGGGGATCGCTCTGGGACCTGGTGCGCGAGTCGCGCTTCGCCCCGACCGAGTACGTCGCGCTGGCCGCGCGCGAGCTGCCGCGCGAGTCCGACGAGCAGATCGCCAGCAGCGTGCTCGGTCGTCTCGTGCGGGCGACGAACCGCTACATGAGCGACGCGCAGGCCGATTCGCTCCTGCCGATCGTGAGCGAGGAGCTCTCGCGCGTCTTCGCCGACACCACGCGCTCGTACGGAATCCGTAAGTCGCATCTCGACGCCTTCATCGCCGTGGCGCGCGCGCCGCGCGAGCTCCAGCGCCTCGAGCAGTTGCTCGACGACTCGCTGCCCGGCCTCCCGCTGCGCGCGCCGACACGCTGGGCGATCGTGACGACGCTCGTCGCCCGCGGAGCCGCGGACGCCGAGGCACGCCTGGCCGCCGAGTCCAGGCGCGATTCGACGAGCGAGGGGCGCCGCCGCGCATTCGTCGCCGGCGCGGCGCGTCCTTCGGCGGCCAGCAAGGCGGAGTACTTTCGTCGCTGGTTCGCGGACTCGACGCTGAACGAGGACTGGGCGACCGCGAGCCTGGACGCCTTCAACGCGTCCGGCCAGGAGGCGATGACGCTCCTGTATCTCCGCCCCGCGCTCGATTCCCTTCCCTGGATCCAGAAGAACCGGCGCATCTTCTTCCTTGGCTCGTGGCTCGGCGCCTTCCTCGGCGCGCAGACGTCCGCGGCGGCGGGCGGGGTCATCGACCGGTTCCTCGCCGAGCATCCCGACCTTCCCGCCGACCTGCGCGCGAAGGTGCTCCAGAGCGCCGACGAGCTGCGGCGCGCGGTCGCGATCCGGCGCGTCTTCGCCGGCGACACGCGTTAGTCTTCCCGCATGCCGACCAGCACCGATCGCAAGATCAACCTGGCGTTCGCCGGCGGGCTCGCCGCGCTCGCGATCACGGCAGTGGGCGCGTTCGCCGGGATGGCGCGGCTGGCGGGCGACGGCGAGCGGGTGCGGCACAGCTTCGAGGTGCGTGCCAGGCTGCGGGTGCTCGACACGGAGCTGCGCGAGGCCAAGTCGAACGTGCGCAGCTTCCTGCTCACGGGAGACAGCAGCTACGTCGTGCGCTACCTCGACACCGCCGACTCGGCGGAGACGGAGTACCGCGCGCTCCGCGCGCTCACCGCGGACAACGCCGGTCAGCAGTCGCGGCTCGACAGCCTGCACCCCCTGCTCGAGGAGCGGATCCGCAGCCTGTCGATGACCGCGGCGGAGGGACCGGTGTCGGAGGGACGGCTTCCCCCGAGACTCCCCGGCCGACTCGCCGTTGGCGAGCGGCTCTCTCAGCGCGTGACGGCGTCGATCGGCACGCTGGACAGCGTCGAGCGCGCCCTCCTCCTTCGCCGGACGGCGGCGGAGCACGAGACCGAGGTCGCGGTGCGCATGGTCGTCATCGCGCTCGCCGTGCTCGGCGTCGGCCTCGCGGGGGCGATGTACCGCTCGATCCGCGGCGACCTCGCGCGCCGCACGAGCGCCGAGGAGGCGCTCCGCGAGTCGGAGGCGAAGTTCGCCGGGATCCTCGCCATCGCCGCCGACGCGATCATAACGGTCGACGCCGCACAGCGGATCGTGCACTTCAACCAGGGTGCCGAGCAGATCTTCGGCTACCCCGAACACGAGATCGTCGGCCAGCCGCTCGACCGCCTGATCCCGGCGCGGTTCGCCGCCGTGCACCGCGGCTACGTCGACGACTTCGCGCGCTCGCCGGAGATGTCGCGCCGGATGGGCCACCGCCGTCAGGTGAGCGGGGTACGCAGCAACGGCGAGGAGTTTCCCGCGGAGGCGTCCATCTCCAAGCTCACGACGCCGCGCGGGATCCTCTTCACCGTCGTACTCCGCGACGTCACGGAGCAGACGCGGCTGGAGCGCAACGAGCAGCTGCTCTCCGAGGCGGGCCGCCGGCTCGTCGCGACTCTCGACTACGACGAGGTGCTCCGCGTCGCCGCGCAGCTCCCGGTGCCGCAGCTCGGCGACTGGTGCATCGTCGACGTCGTCGAGCGCGCGGCCGACGAGCGGATCTCCATCCGGCGCGTCGCCAGCCGGCACCAGGAGCCGGAGGTCGAGCGCGCGCTGCGCGCGATCGAGGCGCACGGGCTGCACGAGGACTCACCATCGCGCGTGCTCGACGTGCTGCGCACCGGGATGCAGGAGCTGGTCGCCGACGTCTCCGATGACTGGATCGAAGCGCACACGGAGGACGATCAGATCGCGGCGGTGCGGCCGCTCGCGACGCGCTCGCTCCTGATGGTTCCGCTGGTGAGCGGCGCGCGCACGATGGGCGTGCTCTCCATCGGGACGGGCCCCGCGCGGCCGCCGCTCGACGCCACCGATCTCGCCCTCGCCGGCGCCCTCGCCTCGCGGGTGGGGCTGGCCATCGAGAACGCGCGCAACTTCCAGCTCGCCCGGCGCGCCACCGCCGCGCGCGACGAGGTGCTCAGCGTCGTCTCGCACGACCTGCGCAACCCGCTCAGCGCGGTGACGATGTACGCGCGCGTCCTCCTCGACCATCCGCCTGCGGAGGTGAGCGAGCGGCGCGCGCTCTATCGATCGGTGCTCGACGCCGCGGCCTGGATGCACCGGCTCATGCAGGACCTGCTCGACGCGGCGAGCATCGAGTCGGGTCGACTCTCGGTGGAGAAGGAACCGCAGCCGGTCGGCCCGCTCGTCGAGCGGAGCGTGCAGATGTTCGAGGCGCGGGCAGCCGAAGCGGGGGTGCGTCTCTCCCTCGCGGTCGCACCGGACACCCCCGACGTCGACGCCGACGGCGCGCGCATCCTCCAGGTGCTCGGCAATCTGCTCGGGAACGCGCTGAAGTACACGCCGGCCGGGGGGACGATCACCGCGGGCGCGGAGCCGCAGGGGGACGAGGTGCTGCTGTGGGTGCGCGACACGGGCGCCGGGATCGCGGCGCAGCATCTCCCGCACCTGTTCGACCGCTTCTGGCACATGCGCGGCGCGAGCCGCACGCGCGGCTCGGGGCTCGGGCTGGCGATCGCGCGCGGGATCGTCGCCGCGCACGGCGGGCGGATCTGGGTCGAGAGCACCGTCGGCGAGGGGAGCACCTTCCGCTTCACCCTTCCGCGCAGGAACGCGCCACCGCGAACTGGCTGAATACTGGACCATCGGGCTCGTTCGCGGCGGTCGTCGCACGCACGCCGCGTCGATCTGCCCGAACGATCAGTACGCGCGAAGATCCCGCGCGCGCGGCTCTGTCGCGCGGCGATGCTCGCGCCCTACCTTTCTCGCGCCGCACCCGCGACTACTCGCCGCGGGCGCATCACTGTTGCCCTTTACTGATTCGCTCATGTCGAGAAGCTCGTATGTGCGCCGCCGCGCGGCTGCCTGGGTCGCCGCGCTCGTCGTCGCCGGCGCATGCACCGCTGGTGTGGACAGGATGGTCGGCCCCGGCTCCGTCGCCGACGCGCCGTCGCTCGTGGTCGTGAGCGCGCCGTCGAGCGGCGTCGTGATCAGCCAGGTCTACGGTGGCGGAGGAAACAGCGGATCGACGTACAAGAACGACTTCGTCGAGCTGTACAACGGAACCGCGTCCGACGTCAGCGTCGAAGGGTGGACGGTGCAGTACACGAGCTCCGCGGGGACGTCGTGGTCGGCTACGACGCTCCACGGCACGATTGGCTCGGGGCGCTACTATCTCGTGCAGGAAAGCGCGGGCACCGGCGGCACCACGGCGCTCCCGACCCCCGACGCGGCCGGCGGAATCACCATGAGCGCCACCTCCGGCAAGGTCGCCCTCGTCTCCAACGGCACCGCGCTCTCCGGCGCCTGCCCGCTGAACGTCAACAGCGCGATCGTCGACTTCGTCGGCTTCGGCAGCTCGGCGAACTGCTTCGAGGGCGGCGCGCCCACGCCGACGATCGCCAACGCGACGGCGACCTTCCGCGCCGACAGCGGGCGTCAGGACTCCAACGACAACGCGGTCGATTTCACCGCGCCCCGCGCGGCGATGCCGCGCAACACCAGCTCGCCGGCGCTTCCGCCGAAGAGCGTGCTCGCGGCGGTGATCTCCCCGGCGGCGCCGGTCGCGGTGGTCGGGCAGGCCATCGCCTTCACCGCGTCGGCGACGAAGAGCGGCGCGGACGTGCCGGTGACGGGCGCGGCGTGGACGAGCAGCGACGCGCGCGTCGCGACCATCGATGCCGCGAGCGGCGCGGCGACGACGGTCGGCACCGGGTCGACGACGATCGGCGTGACCGTGACGACCGCGCAGGGCACGGTGAGCGCGACGACGACGCTCTCCGTGGCCGCCGCGCCAGCGTCGATCGCGATCGCGCCGCTCACCTGGTCGCTCAAGCCCGGTGACACGCGCCAGTTCAGCGCGACGCTCGCCGACGCGAGCGGCAACCCGACGACCAGCCTGGTGAGCTGGACGAGCACCAATCCCTCCGTGGCGACGGTCGACGCGACCGGCCGCGTGACCGGCGTGTCGTACGGCTACGCCTTCATCGTCGCGCGCACCGCGAACGGGATCGCCGACACCGCCCGCGTCGACGGCAGCGACATCATCGTGCAGGCGCGTCCCGACGCGCTCCCCGTCGGCTTCCAGACGCAGCTCTTTCTCCAGAGCCGCAAGAACGTCGACCGCAACGGCAACGCCGTCGGCAACGCCGGCGTCACCTGGTCGAGCTCCAACGACGAAATCGTCTCCGTGGAGGCGACGACGGGCGTCGTCACGGCGAAGAAGGCGGGCAGCGCGATCATCACCGCGCTGGCGACCTCGGACGGGATCTCGAGCGCGTCGACGGTGATCAGGTCGGCGATCCCCGCGCTCTCGCCCAACGCGCGCGTCGGCCACAACACCGAGCTCGGCGCCCCGCGCGACGCGGACCCGAGCGACGATCACATCATCGCCCGCCGGCAGTACACGCTCTCCTACAACCCTGACCGCGGCGGCCCGAACTGGGTGAGCTGGAACCTCGACGCGACGCACAAGGGCAGCGCCGCGCGCTGCAACTGCTTCACGGCCGACACCGCGGTCACGCGCCTCGGCTTCCGCGCCTGGAACACCGCCGAGTGGGTGAACGGCGGCACCTGGTCGCGCGGTCACATGTCGCCCTCCGCGGACTGGGCGGACTCCGACGGCGACAACGCGCCGACGTATTTCCTCTCCAACATGCTCCCGCAGAACCAGACGATGAACGCGGGCGCGTGGGGCGATCTCGAGAACAAGCTGCGCGTCCTCGCGACCGGCAGCACGGAGATCTACATCGTCGCCGGCGGGATCTTCACGAAGGATCGCTCGGGACCGGGCGTGGACGGCTTCGGCTTCATGAACAGCACGGGCCGAATCGCGGTGCCCGATTCGGTCTGGAAGGTGGCGATCGTCGTCCCGGACGGCCGTCCGGCGAGCGGCATCACCAGCGCGAGCGACGTGCAGGTGATCGCGGTGAAGATGCCTAACGATTCGACCGCGGGCGGCAGCTACGACCGCTACGTCACCACCGTCGAGTCGATCCAGCGCTCGACGGGCTACGACCTGCTCGCGGCGGTCGCCGAGAACGTGCAGTGCCGCATCGAGTCGCGGAACTGCGCCCCCACGGCGCGGATCGGCGGCGGCGGGCTCGCCGGCGGCGACGAGGGCGAAGCGCTGAGCTTCACCGCCGCGGCGTCGAGCGATCCGGAAGGCGACGCGCTCTCCTACGAGTGGACGGTCGGCGGCGCCACCGTCGGCAGTGGGCCCGCGCTGAGCTACGCCTTCCCCGACGACGGGACCTGGACGGTCCGCCTCGTCGTCACCGACCCGAGCGGCGCGGCAGACACCACGTCCGCCGCCGTGTCGATCGCGAACGTCCCGCCGGCCCTCGGCGGCTTCGCCGGCGCGGTGCTCCTCCGCGGGGAGCGCTACACCGCGACGGGCAGCTTCGCCGATCCTGGCGCCGACCGCTGGTCGGCCACGGTGGACTACGGCGACGGGAGCGGCGCGAACGGCCTGTCGCTCGCCGGGAAGAGCTTCGCCCTCGGCCACGACTACGACGCGGCGGGCAGCTTCACGGTGACCGTGCGCGTCGCCGACGACGACGGCGGCGTCGCCACGAGCACCGCGGCGGTCGTCGTGCAGACGCCGCTCGAGGGCGTGCAGAACATCGCGAACATGCTCTCCTCGCTCGGCCTCGGCGGGATGGATGCCGCCACCGTGCGCGGCTCGCCCGCGGCGGCGAACAACGGTGAGCTCAACTCGCTGCGCGCGAAGGTGAATGCGGCGTCGGCCGCGCTGCGTCGCGGCGACGCGACTCCGGCGGCGGGCTCGCTCGGCGCGTTCATCAACGAGCTCGGCGCGATGGTGCGGTCGGGCCGGGTCAGCGAGTCGGCGGCTGCTCCGATCGTCGATTACACCCAGCGAGTGATCGCGAGCACCAACGGCTGAGGCCGTGCTCGCTCGAGCGAAGCCCCCAGCCGCCGACGGCGGCCGGGGGCTTCGTGCGTCAGGCCTAACGCGACCCGCGCCAGCTGTTTTCCTTGCCGAGCGGCGCGCGGCGCGCTAGTAAGTGGGTGGAGAGTGCAACCCGACGCCGCGCCAGCGGCCGCGACCCGCCATCCCGCACCATGCCCGTCGCCTACGATTTCACCAATGGGGTGCTCCGCCTGACGACGGAGGGCGCCTCCGCGCCCGCCGACGTCGCGGCGGCGATGGACGCCGCGATCGCGGACGATGCGTGCCCGGCGCTGCGCGGACTCCTGCTCGATGCCCGCGGATCGACGACGGCGGCGAGGCGCTCCTCGCTGGAGATCCGCGCGATCGCCGAGAACGTCGCGAGTCAGGCCGACCGCTTCGGCGGCCGCCTCGCGCTGCTCGCGCAGACCGACGTCGTCTACGGGCTCATGCGCATGGGTGAGGTGTGGGTGCAGGCCGGAGGGAGGGTGCGCTCGCGCGTCTTCCGCGACGAGGGCGAAGCGCTCGCCTGGCTCGCGCCGGGCGGCGCGGAGGGCGATGGTTGAGCGAACGACGACGGGGCCGGCGAAAGCCGGCCCCGTCGCTTCTCGGCGTGCCCGCGCGTCGATCAGGTGTTGCGATCGATGCTGCGCTCGGCCTTGCCGAAGGTGTCCTTCACCTTGCCCTTGAGCTGGTCGGCCTTGCCCTCGGCCTGCAGCGACGAGTCGCCCGTCAGCCCGCCGACGGCGTCCTTGACGTGGCCCTTGAGGTTGTCCGCCTTCCCTTCGACAGAGTGGTCGACTCCCTTCTCGGTGAGATTCCGATCGTCCGCCATTGGTTCCTCCCAGGGTTTGTAGCAGCCGCCATGTCGGCCGCACCGTCGATAAGGCAAGTGCGATGCCGGAGAGCGACCGGCGCCTCGCCCGGCGCGACCGGGCTCGATGGTGCGGGAGATGCGGCGGTGTGCGGCTCGTCACCCACCTCCTGGAGCGGCCATGAATCCCCCGACCGTGCTCACCGCCGGCGATTCGACGGCGAGCGCCGCGCCGCTCGCCGACGCCGAGCTCGCGGCGATCGACGCCTACTGGCGCGCCGCGAACTTCCTCTCGGTGGGGCAGATCTACCTGCGCGCGAATCCGCTCGTGCGCGAGCCGCTCACGCTGGACCACGTCAAGCCGCGGCTCCTCGGGCACTGGGGAACGACGCCGGGGTTGAACTTCGTGTACGTCCACATGAACCGGCTCATCCGGAACCACGACCTGGACGCGATCTTCGTCGCGGGCCCGGGGCATGGCGGGCCGGGCGTCGTCGCGAACACGTATCTCGAGGGGACGTACAGCGAGCTCTATCCCGCGGTGAGCCGCGATCTCGCCGGGCTCACCCGGCTCGTGACGCAGTTCTCCTGGCCGGGAGGGATCCCGAGCCACGCATCTCCGGAGACGCCGGGATCGATCAACGAGGGCGGTGAGCTCGGCTACTCGCTGCTGCACGGCTTCGGGGCGGTGTTCGACAATCCGGATCTCATCGCCTGCGTCGTCGTCGGCGACGGCGAGGCGGAGACGGGGGCGCTCGCCGCGAGCTGGCACTCGAACAAGTTCCTCAACCCGGTCACCGACGGCGCCGTGCTGCCGGTGCTCCATCTGAACGGCTACAAGATCGCTGGCCCGACGATCCTCGCGCGGATTCCGGAAGAGGAGCTGACCGCGCTGCTCCGCGGCTACGGCTACGAGCCCACGTACGTCAGCGGCGACAAGCCGCTGGCGATGCACCAGCGCATGGCCGGCGTGTGCGACGCGGTGATCGCGCGCATCCGGGAGATCCAGCGCGCGGCGCGCGACGGGCGTGACTGCTCGCGCCCGCGATGGCCGATGATCGTCCTCCGCTCGCCGAAGGGATGGACGGGGCCGAAGGTCGTCGACGGCAAGCAGGTCGAGGGATCGTGGCGCTCGCACCAGGTACCGCTCTCGGGGCTTGCCGAGAACCCCGAGCATCTCGCGATGCTCGAGCAGTGGCTGCGCAGCTACCGCCCCGACGAGCTGTTCGACGCGGACGGCGCGCTCCTTCCCGAGCTCGCCGCGCTCGCGCCGCGCGGCGAGCGCCGGATGGGGAGCAACCCGCACGCGAACGGCGGACGGCTGCTGCACGATCTCGTCGTTCCCGACTTCCGCCGCTACGCCGTCGACGTGCCGCGTCCCGGCGCGGTGGAGGCCGAAGCGACGCGCGTGCTCGGCGGGCTGCTCCGCGACATCATGAGCGCCAACGAGAGCACGCGGAACTTCCGCGTCATGGGCCCCGACGAGACCTCGTCCAACCGGCTCGATGCGCTCTTCGAGGTCACCGATCGCACGCTGGAGGCGATCATCCTCCAGAGCGACGACCACGTCGCGCGCGACGGCCGCGTGATGGAGGTGCTCAGCGAGCAGCTGTGCCAGGGATGGCTCGAAGGCTACCTGCTCACCGGCCGCCACGGCTTCTTCTCCTGCTACGAGGCGTTCGTCCACGTGGTGGACTCGATGTTCAACCAGCAGGCGAAGTGGCTCAAGGCGTGCCGCGAGATTCCCTGGCGCGCGTCGATCGCGTCGCTGAACTATCTCCTCACCTCGCACGTCTGGCGGCAGGACCACAACGGCTTCTCGCACCAGGATCCCGGCTTCATCGACCACGTCGTGAACAAGAAGGCGGAGGTCGTGCGCGTCTATCTCCCTCCCGACGCGAACACCCTGCTCTCCGTCGCCGACCACTGCCTGCGCAGCCGCGACTACGTCAATGTCATCATCGCCGGCAAGCAGCCGGCGCCGCAGTGGCTCGACATGGATTCCGCCGTCGAGCACTGCGCGCGCGGGCTCGGCATCTGGCACTGGGCCGGCAACGAGAATGGCGCCGACGGCGACCCCGACGTCGTGATGGCCTGCGCGGGCGACGTGCCGACGCTCGAGACGCTCGCCGCGGCGCAGCTGCTCCGCACGCATCTCCCGCGGCTCCGCGTGCGCGTCGTCAACGTCGTCGATCTCATGGCGCTGCAGCCGGTGACCGAGCATCCGCATGGCCTCCCCGACCCTGAGCTCGACGCGATGTTCACCGCGGACAAGCCGATCGTCTTCGCCTATCACGGCTATCCGTGGCTGATCCATCGCCTCACCTACCGACGCACCAACCACGGCAACCTGCACGTGCGCGGCTACAAGGAGGAGGGGAGCACGACCACGCCCTTCGACATGACGGTCCGCAACGACATCGACCGTTTTCACCTGGTGCTCGACGTCCTCGCCCGCGTGGCGCGCCTGCGCGACGACGCCGACGCCGGCTCTCTCGGCGCGCTCTGCCGGGCGAAGCTCGCCGAGCACGAGCGATACGTGCGCGAGCACGGCGAGGACATGCCGGAGATCCGCGACTGGCACTGGACGGGGTGATCGTTGCCGTCGTCGCGGCGGCGCCCTAGCTTCGGCGCCATGCGACGCCTCGCGGTTCTCGTCCCCTTTCTCCTCGCGCTCGCCGCCTGCCCTCGCGAGCAGGCTCCCGTCGAGGAGCTCTACACCACGCGCATGCTCGGCCTCGGCTACCTCGAGCGCAATCAGCTCGCCGAGGCCGAGTCCGCGTTCCGCAAGCTCACGAAGCTGGCCCCGGATGACCCGCTCGGCTACACCAACCTCGGGCTGACCTACCTGCAGTGGGCGCGCTACGACGACGCGGAGAAGCAGCTCGAGCGCGCGCGGAAGATCGATCCGGCCGGCACCGAGTCGGGGCTCGCGCTGGCGAAGGTCTATGCGCTCACGAAGCGGCCCAAGGAGGCGCGCGACGTCCTCGAGAAGATGCGGAGCGAGGGAACGCGCGATACGCACGTGCTCTTCGCGCTCGCCGAGCTGGACTCGCTCCAGGGCGACAGCACGACGGCACGGAGCTACATGGACCGCCTGCGCGACATCCTCGCGATCGCGCCGGCGAATCTCGTCGCGCGGCTGAAGCTCGCCGGCGCGCTCGAGCGGCGCGGTGAAGCGGACAGCGTCGTCAGGCATCTCGAGGAGGTGCGCCGCATCCCGCCCGAGCCGCCGAAGGAGGCGCGCATCGCGCTCGACAGCACCATCCAGCTCCTTCGCGCGGGAAAGATCGACGAGTCGCGGAAGACCTTCGACCGGCTCGCCGACCTGATGAAGGGCACCGCGCCCTATCAGGCGTCGCTCGCCGAGGTGCGCTGGGCGGAGGGGCCGATCGCCGGAGAGCCGGTGCTCACCTTCGCGCCGAAGGATTTCATCTCGCTGCATGGCTCGCGTCAGCAGGCGAAGGCCGATCTCGTGCGCTTCGTCGACGCCACCGACGAGGCGGGGCTCGCGCGCGCGACCGCGCCCGGACCCGACACGATGAAGGCGATCGCGCTCGCCGTGGGCGACGTCGACGGCGACGGGACGGAGGACATCTTCATCTCGCGAGCTCCGGTCGGCGGGAAGCCCGCGGCGCAGCTCTTCCGCGTGCAAGGCGGCTTCGCGCGCGACGCCACCGAGCGCTCGGGAATCGCGCTGCCGCAGGGAGCGCGCGCGGCGATCTTCGCCGACTACGACAACGACGGGTGGCTCGACCTGTTCGCGATCGGCGGCGAGGGGCGCGGTCATCTCTTCCACAACCGTGGCGACGGCACCTTCGAGGAGACCACGGCGAAGGCCGGCGTGGGCGACGTCCACGGCGCGGAGAAAGCGCTGTTCGTCGACGTGGATCACGACGGTGATCTCGACCTGCTCCTGCTCGGCGAGCAGCGCACGGTGTACCGCAACAATCTCGACGGAACGTTCGGCGACGCGACCGCGGCGTACGGTCTCGCGGGCACGGGCGGGAGCGCCGCCTTCGGCGACTTCGACGGCGACGGACGCACCGATCTCGTGGTCGGCTCGGCGCGCGGGGGCACCACGCTCCTCCTCAATCA
Source organism: Gemmatimonadaceae bacterium (assembly GCA_013361935.1). Classification (GTDB taxonomy): domain Bacteria; phylum Gemmatimonadota; class Gemmatimonadetes; order Gemmatimonadales; family Gemmatimonadaceae; genus JABFXC01. The sequence continues at coordinate 6,486 of JABFXC010000105.1, read as the reverse complement.
CGGCGCCGCGCGATTCACGAGCACAGCGCTCGCGGGCGACTTGGCGGGGAGCGTCGAGTCGGGGGTCGTCGCCTCCACCGACTACGACAACGACGGCTTCCTCGACATCCTCGTCGCGGGAGCGAACGGGGGCGAGCCGACGCTGTGGCGCAACGAGGGGGACGGCACCTTCGCGCGCGACACGCGGTCGAGCGGCGCGCTGCAGGCGTTGCGCGGTGTGGAAGCGCGCGGCGCCGCGTTCGTCGACTACGACAACGACGGCTGGGTCGATCTCGCGGTCGCCGGCACGGCGAAGGCCGCGGGCGGCCCGGCGATCTTCCTCTTCCGCAACGACGGCACCGGCCGCTTCGTCGACCGCTCGACGATCGTTCCGCAGGCGGCGCGCGCCGCGGGAGCGACCGCGCTCGCGATCACCGACGTCGACGGCGACGGCGACGAGGACATCCTCCTCGTCGACGCCAGCGGGGCGGCGCGCCTCCTCCGCAACGATCACGGCAACGACAACCTCGGCGTCAACGTCGCGCTGAAGGCGCTGCGCACCGGCAGCGGAAAGAACAACACCTTCGGCATCGGGTCGCGGCTGGAGTTGCGCGCCGGCGACATCTACCAGACGCGTACCGCCGCCGCGCCCCGCACGCACTTCGGGCTGGGGCCGCACCTCAAGGCTGATGTCCTCCGCGTCGAGTGGCCTAACGGCGTGCCGCAGACGGTCTACCTGCCGGGCACCGACCAGGACGTCGTCGAGCGCGAGATGCTCAAGGGCTCCTGCGGCTTCGTCTACACCTGGGACGGGACACGCTTCCGCTTCGTGACCGACGCGATGTGGCGCAGCGCGTTAGGCATGCCCCTGGGCCTGATGGGAAGCACGAGCGCCTTCGCGCCCGCCGGCGCGTCGCAGGAGTACGTTCGCATTCCCGGCGACGCGCTCGTCCCGCGCGATGGGCGCTACACGCTGCAGCTCACCGAGGAGCTCTGGGAGACCGCCTACGCCGACCAGGTGAAGCTCCTCGCCGTCGACCATCCCGACTCGATCGACGTCTTCGTCGACGAGCGCTTCGTTCCGCCGGGGCCGGTCTCGCTGCGCCTCTACCAGATCGCGCGGCGCCGGCTTCCACTCTCGGCGGTGGACGACCACGGCAATGACGTCCTCGACGCGCTGCGCGCGAGCGACGACGTCTACGTCTCGAACCTCGTCCCGACGACATATCAGGGCGTCGTCGAACGGCACGACCTCGTGCTCGACCTCGGCCCCGATGCCGGTGCGCCCGGCACGCAGCTCTTCCTCCGCGGCTGGATCTATCCTACCGACGCGAGCATCAACGTCGCGCTCGGCCAGCAGTCGGCGATCGCCCCCGCGCCGCCGTCGGTCGAGGTGCGCGACGCGAAGGGCGTGTGGCACGTCGTGATCCCGAGCATCGGCTTCCCATCGGGCAAGGACAAGACGATGGTGATCGATCTCGCGGGAAAGTTCCTCTCCGCCGATCACCACGTCCGCCTGCGCACGACGATGCAGATCTACTGGGATCAGGCCTTCGTCGCGCGCGAGATCGCGAAGGGCCCGGCGCGCGTCACGACGCTCGAGCCCCAGGCGGCGGACCTGCACTACCGCGGCTTCTCGCGGATGTACCGCAAGGGCGGGCGCTACGGCCCCTACTGGTTCGACTACGGCGAGGTGACGAAGGACTCGCCCTGGCGCCCGATCACCGGGGACTTCACCCGCTTCGGGGACGTCCGCTCGCTCCTCGGTGGGTCGGACGACATGTACGTGATCATGGCCCCCGGCGACGAAGCGACCATCCACTTCGACGCGAGCTCGGCAGATTCGATCCCGCGCGGCTGGAAGCGCGACTTCCTCCTCTACACCGACGGCTGGATCAAGGACTCCGACCTCAACACCGCCTTCGGGACGACGGTCGGGCCGCTGCCCTTCCACGCGGTGAAGTCGTACCCGTACGCGCCCGGAGAGGCCTTTCCGGCGGACCCGGCGCACGAGCGCTGGCAGCGGGAGTTCAACACCCGGCGGGTGGGGGAAAAAGTCTCGCGGAGGCGCTGACCGGGGGGTAGATTCGCCCCGTGCCCTCCCGCCCCCGCCCCCCGGTCCGGCGGGCCATCATGGCCCTCCCCTTCCACGCGGCCATCCTGCTCGCGATGCGGCTCGACCGCGGCCCCGGCCGGTCCGCGGCGGATGCCGCGCACCCCGGCTTCGTCCTCCGCGACGAGACCAAGGCCGTCGGGATCGACTTCGTCCATCGCCGCGCGACCTTCGACGCGAAGATCGCCAACATTGAGCCTCACGTCGCCGCGGTGGGCGCGTCGGTCTCCGTCACCGACTTCGACGGCGACGGGTGGCCGGACCTCTACTTCACGAACAGCGCGACGGGCGCGCCCAACGCGCTTTACCACAACCGCGGCGACGGCACCTTCGAGGAGGTCGCGGCGAGCGCGGGTGTCGCCGACCTCAATCGCGCGGGCGAGGGCGCGTCGATGGGCGCCGTCTGGGGCGACGTCGACAACGACGGGCGCGAGGACCTGCTCGTCTACCGCTACGGCTATCTCTCGCTCTTCCGCAACGTCGACGGCAGGCACTTCGAGGACGTCACCGAGCGCGCCGGCCTGCACCGCTGGATCAACAGCAACGGCGCGATCTGGCTGGACTACGATCGCGACGGACTGCTCGATCTCTACGTGACCGCCTACTTCCGCGGCGACATCGACCTGTCGCACCTCGCGACGACGCGGATCATGCACAACAGCTTCGAGTACGCGACCAACGGCGGAAAGAACCTGCTCTTCCACAACCTCGGCGGCGGCAAGTTCGAGGACGTCACCGACCGCATGGGCGTCGGCAGCACGCGCTGGACGCTCGCCGCCGCGTCGGCGGACTTCAACGGCGACGGCTGGCCGGACATCTATCTCGCCAACGACTACGGCCCCGAGGAGCTCTACCTCAACGATCGTGGCCGCGGCTTCACGCTCGCGAAGGCGGGGCTCGACGCCGAGTCGAAGAGCGGGATGGCCGTCGCGTTGGGCGACGCCTTCAACCGCGGCCGCATCGACGCCTTCGTCACGAACATCTCCGAGCGCGGCTACATCTTCCAGAACAACAACCTGCGCGTGAACGAGATGGCGCGCGGCGGCCGCTTCCGAAACGTGGCGGAGGGCGCCCTCGCCGACGCGGGCTGGGCGTGGGGCGCGCAGTTCGGCGACTTCAACAACGACGGCGCGAACGAGCTCTTCGTCGCCAACGGCTTCATCTCCGCCGACCGCGATCGCAGCTACTGGTACGCGATGTCCAAGATCGCCGGAGCGAACAGCCGCCTCTTCGAGGACGCCGCCACCTGGCCCGCGTTCGGCAACGCGAGCCTCTCCGGCTACGAGCCGTCGCGCGTCTACCTCAATCGCGGCGTCGCCGGCTGGGTGGACGTCGCAGGCAAGGTGGGCGCGACCGATCTCTACGACGGACGCGCCGTCGCCCTCGCCGACCTCGCCAACCGCGGCGCCGTCGACGTGATCGTCGCCAACCAGAACCAGCCGGCCGTCGTCTACCGCGACATCCCCGACTCCGCGAACCACTGGATCGCGCTCAAGCTCGTCGGCACGCGGAGCAATCGCAGCGCGATCGGCGCCGAGGTGGTGCTCCAGTCGGGCGACCTCGTGCAGCGGCGCGTCGTCGACGGCGGATCCGGCTTCGCGAGCCAGAACGATCGCCGCCTGCACTTCGGGCTCGGGACGCGCGAGTGGGTCGATCGCGTCGTGATCCAGTGGCCGTCGGGCGCGCGGCAGATCGTCTCGCGTCCGGCGATCGACCGCTTCGTCACCATCACCGAGCCGGAGCGCTGACGATGAGCGACGCGACCGGCGCGACCGTCCTCACGAGAAACCCGCTCGCCCGCCTGTGGGAGCGCGGCAGCCGCATCGACCCGCGCTACCTCGTCACCTTCCTCATCACCCTCGTCCTCATCGCGGCGCAGCTCCGCTACCAGATGTTCGGCGGCTACGAGCGCATCGCGGTGGCGCTCGGCGTCTGCGTCGCGACCGAGGCCGCGCTCTCCTGGTTCGACCGCGGCCGCGTCGTCAACCTGCAGAGCGCGTACATCAGCGGCATCAGCCTCTCCCTGCTCCTCAAGCCGCAGGGCTACGCGCTCTGGCCCTTCGCGATCGGCGCCTTTCTCGCGATCTCCTCGAAGTACGTGGTGCGCTACCGCGACAACCACCTCTTCAATCCGACCAACTTCGCGATCTGCGCACTTCTCCTCGCCGCGCCCGATCACGTCTCCGTCCTCAGCCACCAGTTCGGGAACGACGTCGTCACGAACGTGGTCATCTGGATCTTCGGCCTCATCATCGCCGCGCGGGTGGGCGTCCTGCACATCACCCTCGCCTACGTCCTGAGCTTCCTCGCTCTCAACGGCGCGCGCGCGCTGCTCCTCGGCCAGCCGGTGCTCCCCGAGATCGCGCCGCTCACCGGGCCGATGTACCAGCTCTTCGTCTTCTTCATGATCACCGATCCGCGCACCGTCGTGCGCGGCCGGGGGAGGCAGATCGTCGTCGCGGTGATCATCGCCCTCGCCGAGCTGGTGATCCGCTACGGCTCCGATCGGGGATGGCCGATGCCGACCGGGCTCTACGCGGGACCGCCGCTCTTCGCGCTGTTCATCATCGGCCCCGTCGCGAAGTGGCTCGACCTGCGGGCCCGCCGCGCCGCCCCAGCGCGTTAGGCTCGCGTGAGCACCTTCGGCGATCGTCGCCTCTTCTGGGCTGGAGTCGTCGCCGTCACCGCCGGCGTCGTTCTCCACCTGCCGATGTACGCCGAGGCGCGGGCGATGGGCTATCGCATGGTCGGGATGCCGATCGACCTGACGATGTCGCTCGGGATGGTGCTCATCCTCGTCGGGCTCGTGGCGTCGGTGTGGGGACTGATCCCCCGCGACCACCACCGCTCGCCGTCATCGGGCACGCCGCTCCGCGTCCGCGCGCTCGACGAGGTGCCCATCCGCGGCGCGCACGTCGCGCTCATGCTCGTGATGGCCGCCGCGGTGACCATCGACGTGATGAAGCCGGCGACGCTCTCCTTCGTGCTCCCGGGGATGACGCAGGAGTACGGCCTCAAGTCGCCCCTCCATCCGACGGGGCACATCCCCGCCGCGCTGCTTCCGCTTTCCGGGATCCTCGGCACCGTCATCGGCTCGTTTCTCTGGGGCTGGATGGGCGACCGGCTCGGCCGCCGCCCCTCGATCCTCATCGCAGCGATGACCTTCATCGCGACGAGCATCTGCGGCTCGATGCCGTCGTACGCGCTGAACATGCTGATGTGCTTCGTCATGGGGCTCGGCGTCGGCGGGATGCTGCCGATCATGTTCACGATCATGGCCGAGACGATCCCGGCGCGGCATCGCGGCTGGCTGCTGGTCCTCATCGGCGGCGACGTTGCGGGCGCGTACATCATCACGAGCTGGCTCGCCGCGTCGCTCGTGCCGACGTACAGCTGGCGGATCCTCTGGCTCATCGGGCTGCCGACGGGAGTGCTGCTGATCCTCCTCAACCGGTGGATCCCCGAGTCCCCGCGCTTCCTTCTCGCGCACGGACGAAGCGAGGAGGCCTCGGCGATCATGCGCCGCTACGGAGCCGCTGTGGTTCACGACGAGGCGCCGCGCCCGCTCCCCGCCGCCGACCTTCGCCTGACGCGCCCCCCCTTCCTCGGCCCGACGATCCTCGTCGTCCTCCTGGGCCTCGGCATCGGGCTCGTCTCCTTCGGGTTCCAGCTCTGGATCCCGTCGAACCTCCAGAAGCTCGGGATGACGCAGGCCGACGCGAGCCGGATGCTCCGCAACTCCGCGCTCATAGGATTTCCCCTGAACTTCCTCGTCGCTTGGCTCTACGGCTTCGTGAGCAGCAAGCGCACCCTCATGGCCCTCAGCGCGCTGACCGCGCTCTCGCTCTTCGGCTTCGTGATGGTCGGCGACGGCGTCGTCGCGAACCGCGCGCTGCTCTACGCGCTGCTCGTGATGCCGATCTGGGGGATCAGCTCCGTCGTCGCGGTGCTCTCGGCCTACAGCGCGGAGATCTTCCCGACCGCGCTCCGCTCGCGGGGCACCGGGCTCGCCGCGGGGCTGAGCAAGGCCGGCGGGCTCCTCATCATCGCCCTCGTCGCCCTCGCCGTCGCCCCCCCGTCGATCGCCGGCACGGCACTCATCGGCGCCATCCCGATGGCCCTCGCCGCGCTCGCCGTCGCGGTCTTCGGCCGGGAGACGCACAAGCGGGAGCTGGAGTCGATCACCGCCGAGCAGTTGGAAGGGCGACTCGTGACTCGTGCTTCGTGAAACGGAACTGCGGGGGGTGAGGTGTGATGTTTCGTGACTCGTGCTTCGTGAAACGGAAGTGCGGGGGGTGAAGTGTGTGGGGGAGTGTCACGTGACTCGTGACACGCGTCAACAGCGGTTGACCGCAGTTGCCGCCGGTCACGAGTCACTTCCCACAGATCGGAAG
>JABFXC010000101.1 GCA_013361935.1 Gemmatimonadaceae bacterium | reverse complement strand
AAGAGCGAGGAGATCGTCGAGGTGTTGCACCGCTTCGCCCCCGAAGTGGAGAGCGCGTCGCCGGATGAGGCCTACATGGATCTCACGACGACGATGGACACCGTCTACCGGGGCCGCACCCTCGCCGACGTCGCGCGCGTCGTGCGAGCGGCGGTCGAGCGCGAGACCGGGATCAGGGTATCGATGGGAGGCGGGACCAACAAGCTGGTGGCGAAGCTCGCCGTCGAGCCGGCGAAGCCGCGCGACGGAAGCGGCGGCGACGGCGTCTACGTCGTCGCACCGGGCGAGGAGGCGGCGTTCGTCGCGCGGCTCAAGCTCGCCGAGATCCCGGGGATCGGCCCGAAGTTCCAGGAGCAGCTCGCGCGCCGCGGGTGGTTCGAGGTGCGCGACGTCGTCGCCGTGCCGCGCGAGGAGCTGGAGCGCGCGTTAGGCGAGCGCACCGCGGCGTGGCTCCACGACGTCGCGCACGGGATCGACGACTCGCCGGTGCACCAGCGTGAAGAGCCGAAGTCGATGGGCCGCGAGGAGACCTTCGCGCGCGACATCATGAGCGACGCGGAGCTGGAGCGCGAGCTGCTGCAGCTCGTCGACCGGGTGACGTCGGACCTGCGCGAGGAGGGCTACGCGGCGCGCACGGTGACGGTGAAGCTCAAGGACAGCGACTTCACCCTGCGCTCGGCGGCGCGGACGCTCGATGAGGCCATCACGACGTACCACGCGATGGCGCCGGTGGCGAAGGAGCTGCTGAAGCAGCTCCGCAAGAAGCGGCGCGTCGCCGCGCGCCTGATCGGCGTCTCGGCGTCGCATCTCGTGCGCGGCGCGGTAGAGGGCCAGCTCGCGCTGTTCGCGGACGAGCGCGCGGCACGCGAGACCGCGAAGCAGCGCGAGCTGGCCGCGGCGCTGGACTCGGTGCGCGAGAAGTTCGGACGGAAGGCGATGCGGATCGGGAAAGTGGACTGAGGCGGCTCGACAACTGCTGGCTCGGCAAACAGCAGGGCTTTAATCGGGTAACTGCAACCACACTTTGGTACGCCGAGGCCGGGGAGCTCGGGGAGAACTGCAGGAGTCTGCCGTTGCACGAGCGATGGCTCCCCGAAGCTGTTCTCCCCGGCCTCCTCGGCTCGGGCACTCCTTGAAGCGGTTGCAGTTACCCTATGAAGCCCCTGCTGTTGATAGGGCCTGCTGTTTATAAGGCCTGCTGTCCGACGAGCACGAATCGGGTCGCTGCGCAGGGGCGGCGACGGTAAGATGGTGTCGGAGCAGCAGCCCCTCTCGAACAACCGCCGCCATGATGCGCCGACTTTCGTACCTGTTCGCGTCAGTCCTCACCGCGCTTCCACTCGCCGCGCAGAGTCGCGATCCCGTCGTCAGCGACCCCGTCGTCCGCGATCGCGCGCATCCGCCGGCGATGGACGAGCTGGCGTTCGAGAGCGGAGGCTCGCGGATCAACGGCTTCATCTATCTCGCGCAGGGTGCCGAGCCGCATCCGACGGTGGTGCTGCTCCACGGCTATCCCGGCAACGAGCGCAATCTCGACCTGGCGCAGGCGATGCGCCGCGCGGGGATGAACGTGCTCTTCTTCGACTATCGCGGCTCGTGGGGGAGCGGCGGGGAGTTCAGCTTCGCCAACGCGCAGGAGGACGTCGCCACCGCGGTGCGCTGGCTGCGGTCGCCGGAGCTCGTGCAGCGCTATCACATCGACCCGGCGCGCATCGCCCTCGTCGGCCACAGCATGGGCGCGTGGCTGGCGCTCCTCGGCGCGGCCGCCGACAGCGGGGTGCGCTGCGCCGGCGCGATCGAGCTCGCCGACATGGCGCGCCGGATGAAGAGCGCGCGCGCCGACTCGACCGCGCTGAAGGAGCGGATGGGCTACGACGACTGGCTGACGCAGCCCGGCGGTCCGCTCCACGCCGACGCGCGCGCCCTCGAGGCGAGCCTCGATGCGAACGCGGAGCGCTGGGACCTGACGACGCGCGGGAAGGAGCTCGCCGGCCACACTCTGCTCCTCCTCGACAACGACCACAACACCGACCACGCCGTGCTCGTCCGCGCGTTAGGCGCGGCCGGCGCCAGGCATCTCACCGCGGAGGTCTGGACCACCGACCACTCCTTCTCCGACCGCCGGATCGCGCTGGCGCGCCGGGTGGTGGGGTGGCTCGACCGCTGCCAGGGGCCAGGAGCCGGGCGGAAGGGAATGCGGTGACCGCGGTTGCCGCCGTGTTTAACGGCTGACCCCTGACTTCCCGTTCTCATGCCATGCTGGCGCTCGTCGAGCGCCGGTGCCCGCCCTACGGCGTCCCATCCGACACGCTCTCGTCCACCAGCAGCGTCACCCCGTTCCACGCCTCGCTCGAGTCGAGCTTCCCCTGCCACATGTTCGCGAAGGCGTGGCCCACGTCGGTCGGCGCGCGGTCGAGGGTGAAGCCGCTGCCTCCGGCGATCCAGAAGCGCGGCCTGTGCGTGCTGTGCTGCGCCGCCAGCTCGGCGAGGACGTCGTCGTGCACGGCCGCCGCGTTGGAGCGGTGGACGTACACCCCGGGGACGTAGCGTCCGTCGGCGAGCACGCCGGCGACCCACGACCGATAGTAGTCGCGCATCGACTGCGGGATCGTCGTCATGTACTCGACGTCGAGGTAGATGGTCGTCCCCGCGGGAAAGCCTTCGTTCGCCGTCTTCGCGGCGGCGTCGATCCCCTCGATCGTTCCCTGCGCGCCGCCGAGCAGGGTGCGCGAGCAGGTCACCGACTGCGTCGCCCGCTGCATCGCCGGGGCGGGACTCGGCCCGGCCGCGACCCCCTCCCACGTCTGCTGGCCGACGTAGAGCACCGCGGTCCCCCACCCCATCGTCGTGAGGAGCGCGCGCTTGCCCGTCCAGCTGGGGTCGCGATGGCAGGGCGCGGCGAGGTAATACCCCACCCACTCGTATGGCGACCCCGCGCGCCAGGCGACCATCGCCGCGTCGCCGGGATAGATCGCCGTGTCGAAGCCGGGGTGGGTGTAGCGCACCGGCGCGGGTCCGAGGATCCCGCCCGCGTCGGTGCAGGCGGCGAGGGCGGCGGTCAGGGCGGCGAGCGCGAGGCGGCGGTGGCGGTGCATGGGGGGAATCTACCCGCCGCGGCGCGGGAGGTTCGGCGTGACGCCGCGCACACGCGGCGCCTAACGCTGGACGCGTCTGCCGCTGTCGGGCACCCCTCCGCGCGCCCCGGCCCGCGGAATCCCGGCTCGTCCCTGCGCTGACATCTCTTTCAGCACGCATGGCGACATTGGTGCGCCATGGTGAAGCCATTCGTCATCCAGATCATCGAGGACCGCGCCGAGTTCGCCGCCGGCATCAAGGCGGTGCTCGAGCTGGAGGGCTACATCGTGCACGTCCACGGCACCGCGACGCAGGGGATCGCCTTCGCCAGCGTGACCCCGCCGGACCTCGTCATCCTCGACCTGATCCTCCCCGACATGCACGGGACGGAGGCGGTGCAGACGCTGCGCACCGTCGCCCCGCGTATCCCCGTGATGATCCTCAGCGCCTGCGCGGACGAGGTGGACAAGATCGTCAGCTTCCAGGCGGGCGCCGACGATTACGTGACGAAGCCCTTCTCGCTCATGGAGCTGCTCGCGCGCATCGGCGCGCTGCTCCGCCGGCGGGCGACCGCCTCGGATGCCACCGCCGCGCCGGGCGCGCGACTCCGCGTCGGCTCACGCGTCGAGCTCGACCTCCGCCAGCACGCGGTCTACAAGGACGGCCGAGCGGTGCACCTCACGCCCAAGGAGTTCGACCTGCTCGCCGCGCTCGTCGCGGCGCGCGGTGCCGTGCTCTCGCGCCGGCAGATCGTCGAGGTGGTCTGGCGCCGCCAGCTCGCCGCGAAGTCGCGCACCGTGGACGCGCACATCTTCGAGCTGCGCCAGAAGCTCGAGGACGACCCCTCGCACCCGACGCTGATCATCACGGTGCATGATCGGGGGTTTCGCGTCATACTCGAACAGAAGGGGCCAGGAGCCAGGCGTTAGGCACTGCGTCGACTGCGGTCGACGCCGTTCCTCCCACCTGGCACCTGACCCCTGCCGTTCACGGATTACGATCGATGCACCCGTGGAAGTTCTGGTTGTTCTCCTCGGCCTGCGTCACCGGAAAGTTGACGTCGCTGCCGTAGTTGCCGCCCTTGATGAAGGGGCCGGTCGGGAAGACCTGCGCCTCCGTTCGGTCGTACGGCGCGCGCAGCAGGCGGCGCATGTCCGGGAGACGATGCCCCGTCGAGAAGAGCCAGAACGCGCGCTCGCGGAAGAGCAGATCCACCCGCGCCGCCGCGGTGCCCGGGTCGGCGAGCGGCGCGAGCCCGGAGACGCGCGCGCGCAGCATGTTCAGCGTGTCGAGCCAGCTCGCGTTCCCCGCCTGCAGCAGCGCCTCCGCCTGGATCAGCCGCGCCTCCACGCCGCTGGAGATCGTCACCGGCGCGTCGGGGGTCGGCCAGAGCTTCTGTACCCAGAGTGGAAAGGTCGCCCCGGGATCGAACACCGCGGGGTTCGTCGTCGGGCAGCCCGCCGTTCCTCCCATGCACACCGGAACGCGCGGATCCTTCGCCGTCTGCCAGTTGAGGCCCATCGGCCCCTCGCTCTCCGGGATCGTGTACCGGCGGCCGGAGATGTTCAGCGACCAGATCACGTTGCTGCGGGTGGTCTGTGCGTGCTCCATCTGCCAGAGGTAGTCGGTCGGCACGCTCGCCACCGCGGCCGACGCATCGGCGAAGCGTCCGAGGTCGAGCAGCGTCCGGCCGCGTCCGACCATCGCCTTCCAGCGGGTGGTGTCCTCCATCTCGCCGGTCGTGTTGCCGAGGATGGAGAGCGCGGTGTCGTAGTGCGCGGGCGCCTTCTCGTAGACCTCCGCGTCGGTGAGCGGGGTGCCGAGCACCTTCACGCCGCCCTCGAGCGTATAGCTGAGCGGGATGCCGTTGCAGAGGTTGTCGGCGAGCATCGTCTCGGTGAATCCCTCGGCGACGTACATCTCCGCGATCTCCCAGGCGGGCGCGTCGGGCGCGTACTTCTTCAGCGCCTCGTGCGCCTGGAAGGCGGAGACGCGCGCGCCGTGCAGGATGCCGATCGCCTGCTGGATGTTCGCGTTGTTCGTCTGGACGTCGCGCTGGTCGGTGGCGTTCCGCTCGATGAAGGTGTCGCCCGAGCGGTACTCGTCGCCGAGGAGCCCCCCGTAGAGGAAGAAGGTGGCCTCGACGCCGGCGTTGGTGCCCGACGTCGCGGCGTTCAGGCGAGAGAGCGCGCCGATGCGCTCCGCCTCCGCCCCCGCCGGCGACTGGAGGTCGGAGGGATTGATGATGTCGGGATCGGTGAGGTTGAGGAACTTGTCCATGTTGCACCCCGCCAGCGACGCGACCGCCAGCGCGAGCGCGACGGTTCCACGCCACGAGCCCCCGCCCGTCCTGCTCATGCTGATGCTCACGGTGTCATGCTCCAGTGAATGGTGGACGAGTGGTGGTCAGAATCCGACGCGGAGCCGGAGCGTGTAGTACGTGAGCGGCGGCTGCGTGAGGAAATCCAGCGGCAGGTTCCCGTTCCCGTACGACGCTTCCGGATCGACGCCCCTGTACTTCGTCCACAGCGCCAGATTGCGCCCCGACAGCGTCACGCCGAGCGACCGGCCGCGCAGCATCGCCGCGTAGCGATCGGGGGCGTTCCAGGTGATGCTCGCCTCGCGCAGCCGGGTGAAGTCGGCCTTCTGGAAGAAGCCGGCGAGGGTGTTGGTCGGGCTCTTGTAGCGGAGCGCGATCACGCGCGCCTGATCCTCGAGCGGGGTGCCGCGGAGGACGAGGTCCGCGCAGTTGTTGAAGCTCTGGCAGCGGATGCGATCGGTGTTGTTGTACAGCTTGTTCCCGCCCTTGTGATCGAGCACCGCCTGCAGGCGGACCATGTGGTCGAAGAGCTCGACACCGTTGGTCAGCGCGAATTCGCGCGTCGGCAGGGAGTAGCCCTGGTAGCTCGGGTTTGCGTCGACGGTGACCTCGCTCGCCGAGATCAGGCCGTCGCCGTTGGCGTCGTTGTAGCGGTAGGCGCGCGCCCAGTATGAGTTCACCGGATAGTCGGCGACCTGCCGGATCGTCGTCCCGACGATTGGGGGGATCCCCGCGCCGAGGGTGACGATCCGGTTCTTGTTGAACGATCCGTTGAAGGCGACGTCCCATGTCACCGCGCGGCGCTGGACGGGCGTGCCGCGGACCAGATACTCGAACCCCCTGTTGTTGATCCGGCCGAGGTTCTCGAACTGGCCGGCCGTCGTCGCGCCGTTAGGCAGCTCGGGGCCGAGCGACGGGGGCAGGATGCGCGCGACGAGGGCGTCCTTCGACGTCTTGTCGTAGTACGTGAGCTCGATGTCGTAGCGCCGGTCGAAGAGCATCGCGTCGATGCCCCCCTCGAACTCCGTCGAGCGCTCGGGCCTGAGGTCGCGGTTGCCGATCGTCGCCACGACGACGCCCGGCGCGTCGGAGCCGCTGAGCGTGACCGCGGTGGGGATGAAGTACTGCAGCGCGTCGTTGGTCCCCGGGCGCACCCCCGACGAGCCGATCGCGCTGCGCAGGCGCAGCTGGTTCAGCCAGGAGAGCTTCGGGAACACCGGCTCGTCGCTGACCACGTACGAGATGCTCGCCTTCGGGTAGACGACGTTGCCGAAGTCGACGCCGAAGGCGCTGCTGCGGTCGATCCGCGCGCCCCCCGTGACGAACAGCCGGTCGGCGAAGGAGATCTGCTCCTCGCCGTACGCGCCGATCGTCCGGCTCAGGATCGTCGCCTCGTCGGCGAAGGGAATCGCCCCCGCGGTGGTCGTCGTCGTGCCCACGGGGAGGTTCGACGCGCCCGAGCCGTTGCGGTTGTTGTTGATCCCGGTGAACTGCACCCCGACGCTCGTCCGCGACGAGAGGCTCTCGGTGAGGGGGAAGCTCGCCGTGCCGCGTCCGTTCGCCGTGTAGAGGAGGACGGAGGTGCGGTCGTTCTCCTTGAAGCCCTCGCGGTTCGTGCCGAAGTCCGGGCACTGCGAGAAGCGGCAGAGCTGCGCGTCGGTGCGGCTGGTGAAGTCGAGCCCCGCGTCACCGACGAGAGTGAGCCAGGTGGTGGGCCGGAACTGCGGGTTCACGCTGCCGATGAATCGGTTGACGTTCTGCGTGACCGTCTGCTGGAAGATGTCGCCGGGGAGGAAGTTCGCGTATCCCCAGAGCCGCTGCCCGGTGAAGTCGGTGATGTCGCTCCGTCCGCTCGCCGTGTAGATGTTCCCGAACAGCCCCGTGATGTTGTTGTCGTTCTGCGGGAAGCGCGTCTCGTTCTGCGTGTATCCCGCGCTCACTCCCACGTCGACCCTGTCGCTCGGCGAGAAGTCGAGGTTGACGCGGCCCGAGGCGCGGCGCGACATGTTCGGGTTGCTCCACTCGGGGAGCACCTTGATGTTCGCCGCCTGCAGCCGCTGCTTGTCGAAGTCGGGGATCCGGTAGACGCCGTCCTGTCCCTCGTACTCGCCGGAGACGAAGTAGCGCACGGCGGCGCTGCCGCCCGACACCTGCGCGCCGTACTGCCGGCGGTAGCCGGTGGTCAGCGGGGTCGCCGTGCCGTTCTTCAGCACGTTGAACGAGACGACGCTGTCGATCGTGCAGCCGCCGGTCGCGACCTCGCGCAGGTAGCAGGTCGTCGTCGCCGCGCCGGCGCGGTGGCCGTACGCGGAGTAGTTGGTGGGATAGTCGTTGTTGTCCTCGATCAACCCCTGCTCGGTGAAGACGTTGAGCTGGGGGCGTCCGGTGCGCCCGCGCTTCGTCGTGATGACGATGACGCCGTTCGCCGCGTCGGTGCCGTAGAGCGTCGCCGCCGACGGGCCGCGGATCACGTCCACCGTCTCGATCTCGTCGGGGTTCAGCTCGTTGATCGCGCTCGGCTTCGTCCCGCCGATGTTCAGGTTCGGGGAGAGCGTCGTGCTGTCGTTGTTCAGCCGCACCCCGTCGACGATGTAGATCGGATCGTTCGACAGGGAGAGCGAGCTGGTGCCGCGGATGCGCACCCGCGCCCCCCGATCCGATCATCCCGCTTTGCAGGATGTTGACGCTCGGGGAACGCGTGGCCAACACGTCGCCGATGGTCGTCACCCCGCCGTTCGCGACGGCGTCCGCGGCGTTGACGGTGGTGACCGCGTTCGCGATCTCGACGCGGCGCTGCTCGCCGGTCGCGGTGGTCACGACCTCCGAGAGCTGCACCGCGACGCGGGCGAGCCCGAAGTCGGCCGGCGTCGACGCGCCGGTGGAGGTGGCGACGGTGCGCTTCTCTTCCGCGAAGCCGATACGCGTGACGCGAAGCTCGAAGCTCCCCACCGGCACGGCGCGGATCGCGTACTGCCCGTCCTCACCGGAGAGCGCGCCGAGGTTGGTGCCGACGACGCGGACCTGCGCGCCGGGAATGGGCTGCCCGCTCTGCGCGTCGGTGACGCGTCCGGCGATGGACGCCGCCGGCGCGCCTTGCGCGCCCGCGCGTCCCGCCATCGATGCGACGGCCAGCGCCATCAGCATCCCGATCGTTCTGCTCTGACGATTCATCGCTCCGACGATCCCTCCCAGGTGTAGGTGGGCGATTATCCAGGGACGGCGAAGTTGTCGGAGCGCCGTAAGCGACGCCCATCCGGATGGGACGCGCCGCCCGGCGCGGGGACGGGCCGCACGGGTGCGGGACGAGCCGCGCCGCGCGCCCGGCCGCGTCGAGAGTTGACCAATCGCTGTCGTGAAAATCCGTAGCCGTGCGCGCCGTGGCGGGATATCTGAATGTCGAATGGTTCGTCGCGAACGCTCCGGAGGTTTCGATGTCGAGTATCGAGTCGATCGAGCAGGACGGTGTCGGCGGAGAGGAGATCGCGCGTGTCGTCCCCGCCGGCGGGATCCGTTTCCCGAAGCGGATCACCGTCCGCGTCGACGAGCGCATCCTCTTCGTGCGGACGGAGGACGTCGAGTGGTTCGAGGGATCGCGGAACTACGTGAAGGTCCACGTCGGCACGCAGGTGTACCGCATTCGCATGAGCCTTCGCGCACTGGAGGAAGTACTCGACCCCGACCGCTTCCGCCGCATCCACCGCTCGATCATCGTGAACCTCGATCACGTGCGAGAGGTGCAGCCCTGGTTCAGCGGCGACTACGTCGCCCTGCTCCGCGACCGGCGGCAGCTGAGGGTGAGCCGCACCTTCGCCCAGGAGCTGCTGCGGCCGTTGCAGTGAGCCGTGCTCGACTCCTGCTCGGGTCGCGTGGTGGTCTGTCCTGGCGGGGAGATCGCGCGGTTCTTCCGGGAAGAACTACACGAGCACGGCGGAAGAAGGGCGGAAGATTCTACTCGCACGAGCCGGGATCTGATTTCGGGCGCGCAGCGTTGCGATGGGGGCCTCGAGACGAGCCCTTCCGCTGTTCTTGAAGAGGGCAGTTCTTCCGCCGTGCTTCCTGCCCAAACCGCGCGGTGCACGAATGCACGACAGGCCCCCCACGCGACCCGCGCCTATTGCACGAGCAACGCACGGACAGGTTTTCGTCATGGAGAAACCCGGATGCAACGCACGGCGATCGATGCGTTCATGGCCGCCCAGCGCGGCGACCATCACGCGGGCGGGATGACGAGCGAGAGCATCGAGGGGACGCGTCGCTTCCGACTGCAGTGGCTCTGCCAACTGCAGTGGCTCCTCCAACAGCAGGGGCTCTTCCAACTGCAGGGGCTTCATTTGGTAACTGCAACCACATCAAGGAGTGCCCGAGCCGGGGAGGCCGGGGAGAACTGCCGTGGGGAGCTGTTGCGGTTGCAAACGCAACGGCTCCTGCAGTGCTCCCGGAACTCCCCGGCTCGGCGTACCACTGAGTGGTTGCAGTTATCCCATTAAAGCCCTGGCTGTTTGCCGAGCCACCGTCGCCGAGCCGCCGTCGCCGAGCCGCCGTCGCCGAGCCGCCGCCACGTGCGCCCGCTCACACTCGCCGCGACCGCCCCGCCAGTCGCGCGTCTCCGCGTCCCGCGGCACGGCTCCTGACGAACGCGAGGGCGGACGTTGGCGCGGCGATCGGCGCGCCGACGCAGCTGTCAAACCACCGCTCGCCGCCCGATCGATCGCGGCCAGCCGAATGGAGGTCGTCATGTCCATCACCCTCGGCCGGTACGGCACGCTCGCCGTCGCCGCGCTCACCTTCGCCGCCTGCGCGAAGACCGACAACACTCGCACCGACACCGCCGCCGGCTCCGTCGCCACGACCCACGACTCGGCCGCGCGCGCCCACAACGATTACGCCTGGACCGCGCCGCAGGTGCTCGGCTTCACCGCCGTCGCCAACACCTCGGAGATCCACGAAGGGAAGCTCGCCTCGCAGAAGGCGACGAATCCCCAGGTGAAGGCCTTCGCCCGCCAGCTCGAGGCGGACCACCAGAAGATGCTCGACGAAGGAACGCAGTACGCGTCGAAGAACAACGTCGTCCCCGACACCACGCGCGACGACGTCCGCGACGCCCTCAAGGACGCGAGCGACGAGTACAAGGACCTCGCCGACAAGAAGGCCGGCAAGGACTGGGACAAGGAGTTCATCGACAAGCAGGTCGACGGCCACCAGAAGACCCTCGACAAGCTCCAGGAGCTCGAGCAGAACACCACCGACTCGACGCTCAAGGCGATGCTCACCAAGGCCTCCGGCAAGGTGCAGGAGCACCTGACGAAGGCGCAGGACCTGAAGAAGCAGCTCGACTGAACGGCGGGGGCCGGGGGCCGGGGGCCGGGGGCCAGGGGCCAGGCGTAAGGAACGGCGTTGACGGCAGTTGACGCGGTTCCTTCCACCTGGCCTCTGGTCCCTATCTCCGCCCGCCCACCTCGTCGATGTGGGCCAGCAGCTCGGCGGGATCCTCGAAGACGCGGTAGGCGCCCGCTCGTTCGAGCTCCTCCTGGCCGTATCCCCCGCTCAGCAGCCCGATGCCTAACGATCGGGCGCGGCGGGCGGCGAGCATGTCCCACACGGCATCGCCGACCACCGTCGACATCTCGATCGGCACGCCCAGCGCCTCGGCGGCGGCGAGGAAGAGGTCGGGGTCGGGCTTCGCGTACTTCACGAGATCGCGCGTGATCACCGGGACGCGGCCGCGGTCGACGCCTAACGCGTCGATCACCGGCCCGGCGGTCTCGATCCGCCCGCTCGTCGCGATCGCCCAGGGGATCTCCGACTCCGTGAGCCAGGCGAGGAGCTCGCGCGCGCCGGGCAGCGGACGGACGTCGACCGAGAGACGCCTGTAGTTCTCGGCGTGAAGCCGGCGCAGCCGCTCGAGCTGCCCCTCCTCGGGCGCGAGCCCCGTCTCGCGAAAGAGCATGTTCGCGAACAGCCCGCCGCTCATCCCGATCTTGCGATGGATCCGCCAGACGGAGAGCGGGATCCCCTCCGCGTCGAGCGCCTGCCGCCAGGCGAGCACGTGCTGGTAGACGCTGTCGACGAGCGTTCCGTCGAGGTCGAAGAGGAAGGCAGTTTCGGTGCGGGACATCGCGTGCTCGCGGTGGGCGTGTCCCTCGAAGCTAGCACCGATGACGAAGCGGGGCCGCGATGGTCGCGGCCCCGCGTGGAGCTACCGGTCCCCGCGCCGCGATCAGGGCTGGCCGTTCCCCGCGCTGGCGGGCTTCGCGCCGACCCCGGCCGCCTGGGCGAGCAGCCCGTTCGCCGCGTCGATCGCGTACGCGAGCTCGTTGTAGCGACGGTGGTCGCGCGGCCGCGTGAAGAGGACGTGATGCGTCTTCGGGTCCATCTTCACGTACGGGTCGGCCTTCACGAGGAAGGCGTGCAGGGTGAGCGCCATCCGTGACTGGCGCCGCATCGTCTGGAGGATGACGCGCTGCCTGTCGCTCGCCCGGTCGAAGCCGCGGAGGAAGGCGGCCTTCATCTCCCCACGCTCGTCCGCCGGATAGCCGGCGTCGTCGAGCTGGCGGTCGACCACCGCCGCCGCGATCGAGTCCATGTGCGCGGCGAGATCGGCGGCGTACGCCGCCTTCCGCTTGAAGTACATCTGGATGTCGGGGCGCGTCCGCGCCGACGCGATGTACGCCGGCTCGAGCCACCCGTCGGGAGCCACCGCCGGATCGAAGCCGTTCCGGCGGGCGACCTCGCCGATGGCGACCGTCAGATCGTTGAGGAAGCTCACCGCGTTGATGCTATCGTTCTGCGCGCGAACGCTGTCGATCACGGGATTCGCGTGACGCGGAGGCAGCACCAGCGCCGACACGAGGACTAGGATCCGCATTGCCGTTTCAGGTTCCGGGAGATCACCGGCGCGACGTGCGTCCGGATACAATGAAGACGAGTCCGGTCGGCGGCAGTAACGGTCGAGAGCGCTCGTTTGGCGCCTGCCCAAATCAGATCCCAGCTCGTGCGAGTAGAACCTTCCGTGGTTCTTCCGCAGTTCTTGCGTAGTGCTTCCCGGAAAAACCGCGCGATCTCTCCGCCGAGATAGACCACCACGCGACCCGCGAGAATGCCCGCGATCGCTGGCGGAATCTTTCACCTGCTGCTCGGCGGTGAATGACAGGGAGCCGTGGAGTTACGGGAGGTGCCATGGTGCCGAGCCCCCCAGCCCCTGCGTACGCCTCCCACGGCCTCCCCGGCTCCCTGTTACATCCAGCCCAGCAAGATTCACAGCTCCATCTCCCAGTTCTGGCTCGTCAGCACCTTCCCGAAGATCTCGCCGCGCTCCTCGCTCACCAGCCGGTATCCTTCCGCTTCGTAGATCCGTCGCGCCGAGACGAGGACGCTGTTCGTCCAGAGGGTCAGCGTGTGATAACCGGCGGCGCGCGCGAAGTCGGTCACCTCGCGCACCAGCCGGCGCCCGATGCCGAGCCCGCGCGCCGACGATTCGACGTAGAGCATCCGCAGCTTCGCGACCCCGGCACGCTCCGGGTGCTTCACGACGAATACCGATCCGACGATCTCCCCCTCACGCTCGGCGATCCAGCAGCGCTCGCGCGCGGGGTCGTAGTGCTCGAGGAAGTCGGCGACGATGCGCGAGGTCAGCGCCTCGTATTGCTCGTTCCACCCGAACTCGCGGTGGTAGAGGATCGCCTGGCGGTGCACCACCCAGCCCATGTCGCCGGGGCGGTGCGCGCGCAGCGTGTACGGCGCCGGCTCGTTCATCTCGTGTCGGATCCCTCTGGAGGTGGCACAGCGGCGGTCGAGCCGCGTCTCTCGTACATTACACCATGGGACACCACCAGCCAGTGAGGACTGCATGACGACCACGGCGAGCCCCTCTTCCGCCACCGCTTCCGCGACGACGCACGGCGAGCGGCGGCTCGACTTCTCCAAGGCCGCCCCCGGCGCGGCGCAGGCGCAGCTCGCGATGGAGCGCTACGTCCGCGGGTGCGGGCTCGAGCACTCGCTGCTCGAGCTCGTGAAGCTCCGCGCGTCGTACATGAACGGCTGTGCCTACTGCGTCGACATGCACAGCAAGGACGCGCGCGCCGAGGGCGAGACGGAGCAGCGCATCTACGCCATCCCCGTCTGGCGCGAGACGCCCTTCTTCACGCCGCGCGAGCGTGCCGCGCTCGCGTTCACCGAGGCCGTCACCGCGATCGGCCACGCCGGCGTCCCCGACGACGTCTACGACGAGGCGCGCGCGCACTTCGCGGACGCCGAGCTCGCGAACCTGACGATGGCGGTCATCGTGATCAACGGGTGGAATCGGCTTTCGGTCACCTTCCGCACCCCGCCTGGGAGCTACACGCGGCCGAAGTGATCGCCGCGGGCCGAATGGCGTCGCGCGCGGCCTGCGCGCGCCGGTGTATTATTGTCACACCCTCGCCGCTCAGGCGGCCGACCTGTTTCCCCCCGCACGCGCAGCACCGATGCCCGTCCGCCGCGCCACCGAGTTCGACGCCGCCGCGATCAGCGCGCTGATCGAGACCTATACTTCGAGCGGGACGCTCCTCCCCCGCTCGGTCGATTTCGTCACCACCTACTGCCACGAGTTCATCGTCGCCACCGACGACGAGGACCGCGTGATCGGCTGCGTGCACCTCGACGAGTACTCGCCGAGCATCGCCGAGCTGCGCTCACTCGCCGTCGCGCAGTCGGCGCAGGGGCTCGGCCTCGGGCGCGAGCTCGTCCAGGCGACGATCGACCTCGCCACGAAGCGCGAGTACACGCTGCTCTTCGCGGTGAGCAACGACGAGGCGTTCTTCGCGCGCTTCGGCTTCGCGCGCATGGACATCCCCGAGCTCGACCGCGAGCGCAGTGAGGTCAGTCGCTACAAGGGCGTCTTCGCGAAGGAGCTCAAGGCGCCAGCGGCGCGACGGGGCTGAGGCCGCGACCGGCGCGGATCACAGCTCGAGCAGCTCGTCGATCTTCTTGCCGATCACCCGCCCCACCGCCCAGCGCGCGATCGGCCCCATGGCGAAGCGCAGCCAGCGCGGACCGGGCACGTAGTCGGTCGCCATCGCCTTCACCCTCGCGACGGCCGAATCGCGGAGCACGCGCCGCTGCGCCTCGTCGGCGTCGCGCATGGTCACGCCGCTGTAGTCCACGGGGTTGACGTAGAGGTCCATCCCCTGAGGCCCCCGCTCGCGCGGATAGTCCTTCTCGACGCCGAGTATTCGCGGCAGCAGAGCGTACGCCTTCTGCCGTCCGAGCCGGAAGTCGAACTCGCGCCACTCGCGGTTGAAGAAGCCGCCGAAGCTCATCAGCCGGTCGCCCGCGGTCTGCCCGGGGTCGGCGTAGATGACGTCGATGTCCAGCTCGTCCTTTTTGTCGAGCCCCGCGATGCTGTTCAGCACGAAGATCATCGTCGTCAGCATCGCCGTGCGCTCGGGACCGAGCCCGGCGATCACCTCGGCGTGCTTGCGCGCGGTGCGGATCAGCGACTGGTCGAGGTAGTCCGCGGGGTACCGCCCGGGGAAGAGCTCCTGCTTCCTCGCGACGATCGACTCGGCGCTCCGGCGCAGCTCGTCGTTGAACGCCCTGGGATCGGCGACGCCGTTCGACTCGACCATCCCGCGCAGCCGGGGGAGCAGCTCGTCACGCCAGGCGATCTCCTGATTCACGCGCCGCGCCCGCAGCCAGTCGTTCGCGGCCGATTCTCCCTCGATGATCGCCGCCAGACGCGCCGCGGTGGCGAGGAGCGACTTCTCGCTCGTGAACTCCTGCACCGCCGAGCGATCGAGGTTGGCGTCGACGAGCAGGAACTTCCGCTCGTCGTCGATCTCACCGCCATCGGCGGCGAGCGAGAGCTGCACCGCCTCCTTGATCGGCTCGTTGTTGAAGATGCCCCCGTCGACGTAGCAGAACTCGCCCGGCAACGGATCGGTCGCCGCGTTGGGCCAGGACTCCTTCGCGGACGCGAGCATCGTCGGAGGGAAGGCGAGCGGAAAGTTTCCGGACGCGACCGCCGCGCGCTTCACCGCCTCCCAGGTTTCGCGGTCTTCCGCCGACGCACGATCGATGGTGAACCGGCGCCGTTCCGCGTAGAAGGTCGAGGTGAACGCCGCGCCCTGGCTCAGCCGGTCGGGGATCGCGTAGTCGACGCCGGTGATGTTCGAGAGCGTGAAGCCGAGCCGGAGCTCCTCCGGCGCGAAGCGCGCGCGGGCCGCGGAGCCGAGCGGCCGGCCGGTGAGAAAATCGGCGGCGGTGCGCTCGATGGGCGCCCTGGAGAGGAAGGCGTTAGGCGGGATCGCGCTGGCGAGCGCGCGGATGTCGATGCGTTCCACCCAGGCGTCGTGGAGGAGCGCGCGGTCGGCGAAGTCGTTCATCACGGCGCGGGCGACGAGCGCTGCCGTCATCGACCCCGCGCTCGCCCCGGTGATCACGTCGAGCGTGCAGGGCGTCCCGCGCTCGGCGAGGAGATCGAGGACGTACAGCACCTCGGTCAGCACCCCCGCCTCGAAGCTGCCCAACGACACCGCCCCGGAGAGTATGAGAGCGAGCTTCATGTCGATGAGTGACTCGTGAAACGGAAGTTCGGGGAGGGAAACGACCGGGCGGGCGGTGAGGTGTGAGGTTTCGTATTGAGTGACTCGTGACGGGCGGCAACTGCTGTCAACGCCCGTCACGAGTCACTCTACACTCGTCCTCACACCTCACCCATCGCAGGGTAGTGACACCTCACCCATCGCAGGGTAGTTACGGTATCCGCTCCAATCGCAACGTGAGCGTGTAGTCTCCCCCGCCCTTTCTTTCGTCCTTGTACTCGATGGGGAAGTCGCCGACGTTCTTGCCGGCGAGGAAGGATTCGAGGTTTCCGGTACCGATGCGCACCGCGGTCGGGCGGAAGCCGGAGGACATGTTGATACCGATCGGCCGATTCACGTTCAGCGGGTCGGGGCAGACGATCCCGCATGCGGGCGTGTTGGTGAACTCGCTGAGGAAGCATCCCGGGCACGGGTACACCGTGAGCTCCTGATACCCGGCGCCGCGGATCGTCGGATAGTTCCCGAACGACCTCGGGCCGCCGGTGGGGCTGAACTGGTTGAGGATCCGCCCGCCGGGCACCTTCATGAGATCCTTCCACGCGAGCTCGAGGCGCCGGTCGTCGAGCGACTGCCCGTCCCACTCCCAGATCGTCGGCGTCACGAGAAGCCCGCCGGAGAGCGCGCCCTCGAAGAGCACGATCGGCGACGGGAGCGTGACGCGGTCGCCGGTCTGGAGCCCGCCCTGATCGCTCCGCGAGCCGGCCGCGACGCGATTCGGAAAGCCGTTGCGATCGCCGTAGACGGCGCTCTCGACCAGCCGGCTCGTCAACGGATAGGTGTCGAGCGTCCCGTCGGCCTTCGTGCGCAGCACCTGGACCGAGAAGTAGACCTCGTCTCCCTTCCCGTCGCGCTGCAGCATGTCGTCTTCGGTCTCGTGGTTCACCGTGAAGCCGGTGATCGAGACGCGATACTTCCCCGGCGGATAGACGGGCGCCGGCTGCGCGGGCTTCGGCTTCGGCTTCGCCGGCGCATCGTCGCGGTCGGCGTTCGGCAGCGGCTTCCCGACCTGCGCGCGAGCGGCGGTGCCGAGGGTGGTGCCCGCGAGAAGGGCGAGCAGGAGCGCGCGCGGCGCGAGCGTCGGCATCGGATCTCCCGGAACGGTGAAGGGCGCGACCGTTATGGTCGCGCCCTGTTGTAGCACCCGGAGCGGCGGGCAGTCAAGTATACAGAGAGCATGGGGGTACGGGAGTACGGGGTACGCCACTGCGACATGGCAGTGCCGTACTCCCGCACTCCCGTACTCCCGTACTCCCGGCGTTACTCCTCGTCCTTCAGCGTCTCCCACGTGGACGACCCGGTGACGTTGCGGTTCTCGCCGACCTGGCCGACGTCCTTGCGTCCCTCCTGCGCCTCGCGGCGGAGCTCTTCCTGCACCTGCTCGTCGAGCTGGTCGTTCCCGGTGCGGTCGCTCTCCGCTCGGTTCTTCTCGCGGTCTGCCATCTGGTGCTCCTGTTGAAGTCGCTCGGCGATGCGGGTGTCGCGCCGCCCACCGAGAGGATGGCGCAAGGGCGGCGCCACCGCGCGTTCGACACGTCGAGGACGGCGCGGACCTCCCGGGTTCCGGGACCGCATCTGCGCAGCCTGCGAGAATACGGCGCACCTGCGAATAATGCCAGACGTTGCGCCAATCGTCGGCGGGCGTGATCGTGTCGCTCCCCCTTTCCGGAGCTTCATCATGAAACGCTCCAGCTACCTCGCGTCAGCCGTCGTGCTCGCGCTCTGCGCGTGCGCGGGCGAACGCGATGACCCCGCCGCTCCGCAGGTCGTGGCGACCTCGCGCGACCTCGCCGCTGCATCTGCGCCGCTCGACCCCGGCAGCGGAACGCTCGTCATGACTCACCTTGCCAATCCGCGAGGGCTCGCGTGGGGTCCGGAGGGGGCGCTCTACGTCGCGGAAGCCGGGCGCGGTGGCCGGGCCACGCCCGGCCCATGCTTCGAGTTCGCCGGCACGGTGTGCTACGGGGCAACTGGAGGAGTGAGCCGTCTCTGGCACGGCAGGCAGGAGCGGGTGATCGACGATCTTCCGTCCTACGCGCAGCTGAACAGCGGCCGCGCGGAGGGGCCTAACGGCATCTCGATCCACGGGCGCGGCGGCGCGTACGTCACCATCGGTCTGGAGAACAATCCCGCCGTGGTGCGCGCCCGCGCGCCGGAGTGGGCGCAGTTCGGGCGGCTCGTCCACATCGCGCCCTCGGCGTTGTCGCGCGGCGAGGGACCGCCGGACTCGCGGCCGGCGTGGGAGTTCGCCGCGGACCTCGGGCAGTACGAGCTGGACCGGAACCCCGATTGCGGGGACATCGACAGCAACCCGTTCGGCGTGCTCGCCGAGCCGGGGGGCGTCATCGTGACCGACGCGGGGGGCAACTATCTCGCGCGGCTCGACGCGAGCGGCGGGCTCTCCGACTTCGCGGTCTTCTGGAACAACACCACGGTCCCCGGCCCGGGCTGTCCGCCGACCGCGTCACGCGACTTCGTGCCGACCTCGATCGTCGTCGGCCCCGATGGCGCGTACTACATCGGCCATCTCAACGGCCTCCCCATCGCCGCCGGGAGCTCGAGCGTGTGGCGGATGGAGCGCGGCGGGACGCCGGAGGTGTTCCGCTCGGGCTTCACGTGGATCATCTCGCTCGCCTTCGATCCGAACGGCAACCTCTACGTGCTGCAGCACAGCGACGGACCGCTCACGAACAGCGGCGGCTCGCTCATCCAGGTCGCACCCGACGGCAGCCGTCGCACCGTCGTCGCGGGGCTCCAGCGTCCGGGGGGCGTCGTCGCCGGCCCCGACGGCGACGTCTACGTC
Source organism: Gemmatimonadaceae bacterium (assembly GCA_013361935.1). GTDB lineage: Bacteria > Gemmatimonadota > Gemmatimonadetes > Gemmatimonadales > Gemmatimonadaceae > JABFXC01. Next base: position 41,019 of record JABFXC010000101.1, on the reverse strand, counting down.
TCGATGGTGCCCGGCGCCAACTTCAAGGGCGAGGGTGAGGTGCGGCGCTACACGCCCTGACCGACCCACTGTTCCGGGGGCGTGCCTCTCGTCGGCGGCGCGCCCCTAGAACTCGCTCATCGCGTTCGAGAACCGCGGGTTCACGATGTTGTTGAAGACCGAGCCGAAGGTGTAGTTCAGCCCCGCGAAGACGAACGCGTTGTACGGGCTGGCCAGCTGCGAGCGCCTCAGCAGCACCTGGTCGCGCGTCAGGTCTCCCTTCGCCAGGTAGATCTGGTCGTGCATCACGATGTAGTTGCCGAAGAGGTTCAGGCTCAGCCCCTTGTACAGCCGGACGTCCGCCTCCAGGTAGTACGTCAGCCGGCTCTGCGTGATGTCGTCGAGGTAGTGGTATCCGTTGACGTCGAGCTCGAGCGAGCCCCACTTCTGCTTCTGGAGCAGCGAGAGGGTGAGCGACTCGAGCGGCCGCGTCTCGGAGGTCTTGAAGTAGACGGTCGTGTCGTCGTAGAGCAGGTACCGCCCGCCGACGCGGTACTGCAGGATCAGGGCGCGGCGCGTGTACTCCGAGTACGGATAGGCGTTGAACTCCACCGCCGGCGCGACCGTCGCCACGAGGTGCTCGTTGAGGAACGTCGACGAGCCGGCACCCGCCACGATCCCCGCCGCCCAGCGCTTCGCGATGGTCTTCACCTGCTGCACCGCGCCACCGTAGTCGCGGCGCACGCTCGCCACCCGGTCCTGGCCGATCCGGAACGCCTGGCCGTTGTAGTTCTCGTTCACCCGGATGTTGGTCTTCCATTGGTCGGTGAGCCGCGACGCGTTCAGGCTGCCGTAGATGTAGTCGCTCTTGAAGTCCCGCTCACGCGACGCGTTGATGTTCGCCCCGACGCGGAACACCCACGCCTTCCACGGATCGCGCGTGGGCGCCTTCTTCCCCGTGTCCGCCGCCGCCGCGACGGAGAGCGTCGCGCGCGTGGCGTCCGGTGTCCGCGCGAGATAGCGCGCCAGTCCCAGCTTGATCGTCCGCGAGAGCGCCTGCCGCTGCTCGTCCTCCGTCGCCCCCTGGCCGGTCGTCACCGAGAGGGTGTCGTTCACGCCGTCGAAGCGGTGCTGGCCGTAGAACGCGAGCGTGTACAGGCGCCCGCCGCCGCCGGTCTGCTGGTGCGTGATCAGCACGTGCACGTCCGCCGCCGTCCGCTCGCGAACGTGATCGACGAAGGTGATGTCGGTGCGGTAGAAGTCCGGATCGCAGTAGAAATCGCTGCAATCGAGGTAGACGCTGAACGCGCGCGCCGCTCCCTGGGCCCGAGCCGGCGCCGCGAGCGTGAAGATCGCCGCGGCGAGCGCGCCGAGGAGTAGAGTCATCGTATGTCGCACTTCCGACCGCCACATCGCCGCCCTCGCCGCTTGCGTTAGGCGCCCAACATGTCCCGATCGGAGGCGCCCCGCAAGGAGGCCGGCGCGGCGAGCGCCGCGCTCAGCTCAGCAGGCGTCGCACCGCCCGGATGGTGTCGCGGATCGGCGCTGGGAATCTGCCGAGCCGCCCCCCGCGCTGACGCTCCTCGTGCAGCGTCCGAGCATGCGAGGGCACGGCCTTCGTGAAGATCCCCCAGAACGCCGGCCACGGCTCGGCCAGCGGCTGGTCGTGCTGGTCGACGTTGTGGTAGTCGGGCGAGACGACGGCGCGCCACCGCGGGTCGAGCGCGAGCATGTCGTCGGGGGTCCACCCCGAGCGGTGCGTCTGCCAGTGCCCGCCGTCCATTCCCCACCGGTCGCGCTCATCCGGCTCGTAGTGCTGCGGATAGAAGCCGAGCGGGGTGGAGATCACGATCTGGTGGCGCACGATGCGCATGAGCTCCGCGAGCAACGCGAAGCCGTCCTCGCGCTCGAGATGCTCGATCACGTCGATCGCCGTCGCCGTGTCGATCGACGCGTCGGGGAAGCGGGGAAGGATGTCCTGCCAGCGGCCGCAGAGAAACAGGAAGCGCGGGTCGTGTCCGTGGCTCGCCTGGAGCTGCGCGACGTACGGCGGATGCGCCTCGACGCAGACGTGCGTCCGCGGCTTGAAGTACCACTGTGGATTGATGCCGGGGCCTACATCGAGCACACTCTCCGCGCAGTAGAGGACGCGCGCGATCTCGCCGTGCACTCCGGCGCGTGGTACTTCACGCACGCGATCCTGGTCATGCCCTGTCGCGGCGTGAGCTGTGTCCGCCATGCTGGTCTCTCCTCGAAGTGATCCGACAGTGAAGATCACTCATCCCGCGCCGCGCGTGCAGTGGGGGGTCTGCTCAGTGGCTCGCCTTCGTCGTGATCTTGATCACGCCGTTGCGCCCGCGCATTCCGTAGATCGCGATGTCCGCCGGATCCTTCAGCACTTCGATCTTCTGGATGTCGTGCGGGTTCACCATGATCAAGCCGTTGGTCCCGTCGGGGAGCGGCGAGCCGTCGACCACGTAGAGCGGCGCGTCCGATCCGTAGAAGGTGCTCCCGCCGCCGCGCATCATCAGGATCTGCACCCCGCCCTCGGCGAGCGGCTTCACGATCACGCCGGGAAAGCGGGCGAGCGCGCTCTCCAGCGTGCCCGCGCTGTCGACGACGCCGGCCGGCGCGGGCGGGCGCGGGGGACTCGACGCGCATGACGCGACCGCCGCGAGTGACACGCATGACGCGAGCGTCGCGAGCGCGCCCGCCGCGAAGCGATGGGTGCGAGTGGTCATGGCTCCTCCGGAGTGCCTGGTACCGCTGGATGGCCTACTATAGCGCGGCGCCGCGGTCGGGAGGAGAGGAGCGCCCTTCCCACACGCCTGCCCGCCGTGCATCGTGGAAGCGCATGCGCCGCGCGCTCCGCCTCCTCACCCTCGCCGTTCTCGCCGCCGCGATCTCCTGCTCGCGGCAGAACGCGCCCGCGCCCGCCGAGCAGGCGGCGACGCGGCTCACCCTCGACGAGGTCTGGAGCCTGCGGCAGGCCCGCGACTTCTTCACCCTCCGCGACCGCCTCACCATCGCCCGCGACACCACGAGCGCCGCCGCGCTCTACGCCCGCGGCGTCGTCGAGCACGGGATGAACCATCCCGCCGAGTCGAACGATGCGCTCGCGCGGCTCCGGCGGACCGGCGGCATCAGCGACTCCCTCGTCGCCGACGCCTGGGAGCTCACGATGTCGAACGACCTCCGGCTCGGCGCCTACGCGCACGGCGCCGCGATCGCCGACAGCCTGCTCTCCGGCCGCTTCGCGCTCGACTCGCTGCGCGAGCTCGACGCGCGGAACACCCAGCGCATCTTCCACGCGCTCGCCGGCATCCCGCCGACGACGGCGACGTCGAGCGGAGCGAGCCTCGTCACCCTCGTCGGCGGAGACATCCCGGTTCACGTCGGCGACTCGGCGCGCGCCTACGGGTTCGACACCGGGGCCAATCTCTCAGTGCTCATGCGCTCCGAGGCCGCCGCGTTAGGCCTGCGCGTCATCCCCGCGGGGATCGACGTCGGCTCCTCGACCGCGCACCGGGTGACCGCCGACCTCGCCGTCGCGCCGCGGCTGCGCATCGGGCGGATGGAGTTCCACGACGTCGTCTTTCTCGTGATGGATGACGCGATGCTCACCTTTCCCGGCGGATTCCGCATCCCCGGGATCATCGGCTTCCCGGTGATCGAGCGGATGGGGGAGATTCGCCTGACGGGGCGGAAGTCGCTCGCCGTGCCGGCCACCATCCCCGTGCGCACGCAGGGGAACCTCGCCCTCGACGAGCTCACCCTTCTCACGCCGGTCAAGTGGGAGGGGCGTCCCCTCCTCTGCCGCCTCGATACCGGCGCCGGCTCGTCCGAGGTCTACGACCGCTTCTACCGGAAGTACCGGCCGCTCATCGATTCGACCACGACCACCGCGCAGCGCCGGATCGGCGGCGCCGGCGGGATCCAGCTCCTTCCCGTGCGCGTGGCGCCGCGCGCGCAGCTCGCCGTCGGTGACACGACGGTGACGCTGACGTCGCTCGACGTCGTCACGATCTCCCTCGTGCGCGACGAGAAGGAGAACTACCTCGACTGCAACCTCGGCCACGACGTCTTCGACCAGTTCGCCGAGCTCGTGGTGAACTTCCGCGACATGGCGGTCCTGCTGCAGTAGGACGGCACCGCCGGCCGGCGCGAAGCTCCGCGTCAACCCATCTCATCTCCAGTGCGATCCACGTCCCGTCACCCGACTACCCTCGTCGCGCTGCTGATCGCGCTGAGCGGCCCGACGTTAGGCAGCCCGCGGCCCGCGCACGCGCAGGCGCGGTCGCCACGCCCGGACACGGGCTCCGTCGTGCTCCACCCCGGGGCGCGCGTGCGGGTCTTCATGCCCGCCCTGCCCCTGGCGGAGGGAAAGCTCGAGGGCGTGTACGCGGGAATAGACTCCGTCGCCCGGCCGTGGACCGTCACCGTGGGAACCGCGAGCGGGGACCGGAGCGTGCCCTGCTCCATCATCCGCAACATCGACGTCGCCAGCGAGCGGCAAATCTCCCGCTGGCAGAAGGGATTCACGATCGCCGGGCTCGCGGCGCTCGGAGTCGTCGCCAGCCGCCTGCTCACGCGCGATCCCAGCAAGAACTACTACTACGGCGCTCCGACTCCATGGGAGCTCGAGCACGAGCGCCGGAGGCGGCGGAACGCGACCATCGCCGGCGCGGTCATCGGCGGGGGAACCGGATTCTTCGTCGTCCGCGATCGCACGCGCTGGCGGTCCGCGACGCTGGGGTCCTGCCTGGAGCTGTGATCCCAGCCTAACGGTCGTCGGCCTCCGCCCACCCGCCGGGCACCAGCTTCTCCGCCTCCGCCGGTCCCCAGCTTCCCGGCTCGTAGATGCTCGGAGCGCCGTCGTCGAGCACCGGGTCGACGATCCGCCACGCCTCCTCCACGTAGTCCTCGCGCGCGAAGCGGAAGGTCTCCCCGCGCATCGCGTCCGAGAGCAGCGCAGCGTACGGGTCGGTCTCGCCCCCCTCGTGATCGTGGCTCGCCATCAGCTCCAGCGGATGCCCTTCCGGCCGCCCGATCTCGCGCACCGTCGCGCCGAGCCCGATCTGGAAGTCCGGGCCGAGCTGGAAGCGCAGGTGGTTGGATACCAGCGGCACCCCAGCGATCGGCGGCGGACGCCGCAGCTTCACGATCACCTCGGTGCGCGCCAGCGGCATCCGCTTCCCGGCGCGGATGTAGAAGGGCACCCCCGACCACCGCCACGAGTCCACCTCCAGCTCGAGCGCGGCGAAGGTCTCCGTCGTCGAGTCGGGCTTCACTCCCTTCTCGTCGCGGTAGCCGCGGAACTGCCCGCGCACCACGCGATCGCTCGACAGCGGCCGGATCGCCTTCAGCACGCGCACCTTCTCGTCGCGCAACGTCTCCGCGTCGTGGCTGCGCGGCGGCGGCTCCATCGCGATGTTCGACAGCACCTGCATCAGGTGGTTCTGCACGACGTCGCGGATCGCCCCCGTCGCGTCGTAGAACGGGCCGCGCCCATCGATGCCCAGCGTCTCGGCCATCGTGATCTGGACGTTCTCCACGTACTGCCGGTTCCAGATCGGCTCGAGGAAGGTGTTCGCGAAGCGGAAGAAGACGAGGTTCTGCACCGCCTCCTTGCCGAGGTAGTGGTCGATCCGGAAGATCGAGCGCTCGTCGAAGCAGCGATGGAGGATGTCGTTCAGCCGCCGCGCCGACTCGAGATCGGTGCCGAAGGGCTTCTCGAGGACGAGCCGCGCCCCGCGACCGTGCCCGCCGCGGCTGAGCTGCTCGATCACCGTCTCGAACGCCTCCTGCGGGATCGCCAGGTAGTGCAGCGGCCACTTCGCCCCGCCGAGCGCGCGATCGATCTCGTAGAAGGTCCGCGGATCGGTGTACGGGCCGTGGACGTAGCGGAGCATCGAGAGGAGCTTCGGGAATGCCTCCGGGTCGAGGCCGCCGCCGTGCTTCTCGATGCTCTCCTTCGCTCGCGCCTTGAGCTGGTCGAGCGTCCACTCGCTGCGCGCGACGCCGACGACGGGGCCGTCGAGCACTCCCGCCTTCACCATCCGCTGGAAGGCGGGGAAGATCTTCTTGTAGGCGAGGTCCCCGGTCGCGCCGTAGAAGACGAGGCCCTCGGAACGTGGCTTGTCCATGGTGCTCTGATATACGCAACTCGCGGCCCGTCGTGAATCCCGCCGTCCGTCGCTCCTTCGCCGCGCCGCCCGCCCCGCGCTAGCTTCCCGGCATGGACACCCCCACCCGCCGCGCGCTCGCCACGACCGCCTGCGCCTTCGCCGTCCTCGTCGCCGGCGGATGCGCGCGCCACGAGCGCCGCATCGATCACGTCTTCGTGATCGTGCTCGAGAACAAGAACTTCGCCACCACCTTCGGCGACTCCTCGCCCGCGGCCTACCTCGCCGACACCCTCGCCCGCCAGGGCGCCTTCCTCCGCCAGTACCACGGCATCGGCCACTACAGCCTCGACAACTACATCGCGATGATCTCCGGGATGGCGCCGACGCCGGAGACGCAGGCCGACTGCGGCCGCTTCGAGAACTTCGTCGAGACCGGCACCGCCCCCGACGGCCAGCCCATCGGCCATGGCTGCGTCTATCCCGCGCACGTGCAGACGGTCGCCAACCAGCTCTCGGCGCGCGGCCTCACCTGGCACGCGTACATGGAGGACATGGGCGCCGACCCGGCGCGCGAGGCGGCACGATGCGGCCATCCCGTCGTCGGGGAGCCCGATCGCACCGAGGGAGCGACGCTCGCCGACGAATACGCGACCAAGCACGACCCGTTCGTGTACTTCCACTCGATCATCGACTCGGCGGCGTACTGCGAGGCGAACGTCGTCCCCCTCACCGGGCTCGAGGCCGATCTCCAAGCGAAGAAGCGCACGCCGAACTTCGTCTTCATCTCACCGGGTCTCTGCCACGACGGGCACGACACGCCATGCATCGACGGCGAGCCGGGCGGCCTCGTCTCCGCCGATCGCTTCCTCCAGCACTGGGTGCCGCTGATCACTCGGTCGCCCGCCTACCGCGAGGGCGGGCTGCTGATCATCACCTTCGACGAGGCGACGGGCGCCGACAGCGCGGCCTGCTGCAACGAGCGCCCAGGACCCAACGTCACCCTCGCCGGGGTCCGCGGTCCCGGCGGCGGACGCACCGGCGCGGTGCTCCTCTCGCCGAGCATCGCGCCCGGCACGGTGTCGGATGTTCCGTACAACCACTACTCGCTCCTCCGCAGCATCGAGGACATCTTCGGCCTCGCCCACCTCGGCTACGCGGCGCAGGAGGGGCTCGCGAGCTTCGGGAGCGACGTGTTCGCGACGCGCGCGCGGCACTAGTCGCGACTCGCGCTATCGACGATGCGATACCGACCCATGGCGTTCCTTCGAGAGCTCTGTCTCACGCTCGCCGCCTGCGCGGCCTGCGCGGCGCCGGCGCGCTCCAGCGCCGGCTCGCCCCCGATCGACGTAACGGCGACGCCCGAGCCGGTCCGCGGCGGACACGCAGCCGTGGACCTCAGCGGCACATGGATCACCGGCAGCGAGGGGGAGCCGGCGGCAGCGCGGATCTCGCTGCACCCGCAGTGCAACAGCAATCCCGGCTACTGGCTTCTCGAGCAGAGTGGCGACACGCTTCGCGCGTGGACGATCGCCGAAAGCGAGTCGAAGGGAACTCCCTCCGGCTCCCCCACGTCGTCGGTGCCCGCCAGTGGTTGGGTATCGGGGACCGACGCGGTCATCGGACTGCCCGACTCGCGCTACGTGCTGCGCTACGACTCCGCCAGCGGCCACCTGCGCGGCACGCTGAACGGCGCACCCTTCTGGGCGGTGCGCGTCGACATCATCCGGCGGGAAGGGTGCATTCCCGTTCCCTGAGGCGCGGCCTTGTGGTGACCCGAACGTTTTCGCGGCGGTCTTCGTAGCCCATGGGAGTGGCGGAGCGTCGATGCGCGCTCCCGTCGCATGCCGCACCGTGGAGGCCCAATGCTCGCTCGTCTCGCGCTCGGGTTGGTGGTCGTCGCCCCTTCCACCCTCGCCCTCGCGCAGGGCGCGCCGTCCTCCGCCCTCTGCGACGGCTCCGAGATCCGTCGCGCCGAGCGGTTGCGCGACGCGGGAGACGCGATGTTCGTCGGCACCGCCGTCGCCGACCTCGTCGCGATGCTCACGATTCCGCGGAACCCGGACGGCTTCGGCACGGCGCGGAGCCACTTCCAGTTCGTCGCCGCGACTTCGCCCGTGGCTCTCGTCGGGCTCGTTCTGGCGAGGAGCGCGCATCCCCGCGAGAAGTTCTGGGAGCGCGCGATCGCGCGCATGAAGGTGGGCGAGACACGGAGCGCCGACGTGCGTGCCTGCCTCCATCGCCCGGTCGTCGCGACGAGCCGTGGCAACGAGGAGCGCTGGAGCTATGTGACTGCGCGTCCGTCGACGTTCGGCGGCTCGCTGCGCACCGTGCGACTCGTCTTTCGCGACAGCGTGCTCACCGACGTCCAGCGCACGGAGGTCGATCGCCATGCCGCCGCCGGAGCACGCCATGGCGCGCAGACGACGGACGCCGACCGCCATCACGGCTTCTGTGCGCCGCCCATCCCCGCGGTCGCCGATCCCTTCCCAACGCCGATCGACACGTCCGCGGCCGCGGCGGCGATGGCGCGCGCCCAGGCAGACGCCGATGCCGCGGCGAAGAACGCCGCGGCGTTCGCGGCGTACGCGGCGTGCATGGCCAGTGACAGCGCGCGGTAACCAGGGGTCGGGGGTCAGCCGTCAGCGCCGACCCCCGACTCCAGCCCTTACCCCCACACCGACGACTTCTTCGCCCAGGGCGTGCTCTGATAGCGCTCCGTGAACGCCTTCGCCGTCGCGCCTAACGATGCGGGGTTGCCGGTCTTCTTGTAGGGGGACACGCCCGCCCAGTAGAGCGCTTCCGGCGCCGCGTCGCTGTCCGGGAACTTGTCCACGACCTCGCGGAAGCGACGCTCGGCGTCGTCCCACTGCTCCTCGGCGAAGGCGATCTGCGCCCGGCCGAGCATGAGTTGGGGAAGGAAATCCTCGGTCGGGAGGAAGCCCTCGATGCGATGACGCTCCACGCCCTTCGAGTCGAGCTCGAGGATCGTCGGCGTCCACTGCGCGCCGTACTTCTCCCCGTACTTCTGGAAGAGGGCGGAATCGTCCCTCACGTGCACGCGCGCGGGAAGGAAGCTCTCCTCGACGAACTTCACGACGCGCGGGTCCGGCCACACCTCGGCATCCAGCCGAGCACAGCCACCTCACATCGGCGCGGCGCTGAAGTCGAGGAGAATGGGTTTGTGCTGGCGCTCCGCGTCGGCGATGGCGGCGTCGACGTCGTGACGGAAGTTGATCGGCATGGTCGGGTATGCTCCGTTCGCGGTGAGTGGATCCACCGGCGAGACTCGCAACTCGTGGTCCAGCGGAGGCGGTAAGCACTCTGGCGACCGAGCCCCCGAGCTTTCATAATGTCCCTGTCGCTCCCGAGCTCGGCCGTGCCCGGCTTCGATCAAGGTCCGGTTCAATGGTCAGCACCGACTTCGCCTTCGCAACCGAAAACCCGTTCGGCGGGGCGATGATCCTCGTACTCGCTCTCATCATCATCGCCGCGTGGGTCGTTCTCGCGGCGAGCCGATTCATCCAGGGAGGCATCGTGGAACGACCCGAGCGTGTCCCGCAGCTCTACGGCTACACGGCCTGCCTCATCGGACTTCTCTGGGCGCTTTCCAGCGCGGTGTCGCTGGTCAACCATGTGCTGCAGCGCAGCGACCCGACGCTCGCCGGCGGGTCGCCATTCGTCTTCGACGAGCCTTCGATCACCTCGTTCGAGGCGTTCCGCGCGACGTACGATCGCGGCCGCCGCTTCGGCCCCGACGCGGCGAGGCAGCCGCCCGCCGACTCGATCCCCGAGGCCGAGCTGCGCCGACGCTACGAGGCGCTGCGCGCCGACCGCGTCCACCAGGCGGAGTTCCGCACGCACAACGAGATCGTCGAGAATCTGATCTCGCTCATCCTCGCGACGGGGCTCTTCGTATTTCACTGGCGCTGGCTGCGCCGCCGCGGCATCGACCTCGACGCCGCGCGCGCCGCCGCCCGACCAACCGGGAGTGGCTAGATGCTCATGCGCGTCGAGTTCTACAAGGGCGGCGACGGCCGGCTGTGCGGCTGGATCGCGACACCACCGCACCGCCGCACCTTCCAGGGCACGACGATGGCCGCGGGCCGCGACCTCCCGCACGACCTCGCCCAGTTCACCGTCGAGCGTGCCCTCGACATCCGCGACGGCTTCTGGGCACTGCTCGCGCACGGCGCGTCCTTCCGCAGCGTCCCCGGACGACGGCCCACGCGCTCCGGCCGCGCGCTCACCCGGCGGCACGAGCCGGCGCTCGCCGCGATCGAGGTGACCGCGGGAACCCATTATCTCGCCTGGAAGGGCGGTGGTCGGACGCCGATCCGCGCGTCGCTCGACACGATGTACGCGCGATGGCTCGCGCTCGCCGAAGGCGAGCGGCTCGTGCTCGAGTGGCCGGTTCATCCACTCCCGTCATAACGTTTCGCCATGCGTCTCATCCAGAAGGAGCTGCATCGCCAGTTGCACGACGAAGCCATCGCGACGCGCGAGCGCATCGCCGCGCTGCTGCGTCCCCTCGACCCGGCGCGGCTCGCCGAGCATCCGGAGCCGGAGGGATGGAGCATCGGCCAGGTGCTCGAGCATCTCTGCCGGGCCGACGAGCTGTACGACGAATCGTTCGCGAAGCTCATGCGCACCGCGCGTCCCGACGCCGGCGCTGCCGCACGCGAGTGGAAATCCTCGTTCATCGGCGGCCTGATCGCCGGGTCGCTGCTCAGCCCGCGCCCGCTGAAGGGTCCCCGCGCCTTCCGCCCAGGCCCGACTCCGCGCGACGGTGTCGTCGAGACGCTTCTCGGCCGCGAGCTGCGCTTCGTGCAGGCGATGGACGACGCCGCCGCTTTCGACTGGCGCGCGCTGCGCATCAAGTCCCCGGCTCTTCCCCGCTGGGCTCCGTCGATGAACGTCGGGGATGGCTTTCGGATCCACGTCGTTCACGTGACACGCCACTCGCGGCAGATCGAGCGGCTGGTGAAGCAGCTCTGACGATCGCTCGGACTTAATCTGTTGGCATCGGAACGCTCCGCGCGCCGGGCGAGAGGATCTCGCGTGGGGCGCCCCAGGAAAGTTCATGGCCTTGGCTGGATGTAACAGGGAGCCGGGGAGGCCGGGGGAGACGTTCGCAGGGGCTGGGGGGCTCGGCACCATAGCACCTCTCGTAGCTCCACGGCTCCCTGTTATTCACTGCCGAGCAATCGTAGAAGGCTTCTCGCGGGTCGCGTGGTGGTCTGTCTCGGCGGGGAGATCGCGCGGTTTTTTCGGGAAGAACTACGCAAGCACGGCGGAAGAACGGCGGAAGATTCTACTCGCACGAGCCCGGATCTTTTGTGGGGCATGCGGGGTGAGATGGTCTCGCCCCGCATGCCCCAACACAGCTTTCGGGCTCGTAGCATTGTGAGGGTCGCTCGAAGAGGACCCCTTCCGCAGTTCTTGACGAGGGCAGTGCTTCCGCCGTGCTTCCTGCCCAAACCGCGCGATGCCAGTCCTCGCGACGAGCCCCGACGCGACCCGCGACAGAGTCTGCAGCCACGCACCGAGCCTCCGCTCCTCCCCGGCTCGCTGTCATTCACCGCCGGTCGACAGTCCAAAAGATCCGCGTCGATCCGCCCGATCCGCCTCCGTAGTTCACAGCCAGCGTAGTTGCCGAGCCGGCTCGTTGACGCTGGCCCTCCGCCGCGCGCGATTGTAGTTCTCAGACGATAGCTCGTCCCTTCACACCGTCCGATCAGCCCATGACCATCGATCGCCGCGGCTTCCTCGCAGGGTCATCCGCCTCGCTGCTCCTCTCGCAGCTCGACCGCGTCTTCGGCTCCGGCGAGCAGACGGCCGACGCCGCGGAGCCCGCGATCCCCGAGCGCCGCATCGCGAGCGACTCGATCGCCGTCTACACCACCGCGGACCAGACCGAGCACCGCCTCTCGAAGACGGGCACGCTCTCCTTCAAGCCGATGGGGCAGCCCCTCGAGACGCAGCTCTGCGTCTTCGCCGATCCGTCGAAGCGGGCGCAGACGATCGTCGGGATCGGCGGCGCGCTCACCGACGCCTCGGCCGAAACCTTCGCGAAGCTTCCGCAGGCGAAGCAGCGCGAGCTGCTCGACGCCTACTACACCCGCGACAAGGGGATCGGCTACACGTTAGGCAGGACGACCATCCACAGCTGCGACTTCTCCTCGGCGAGCTACACCTACGTCGACGAGGGCGACGCCGCGCTGAAGTCGTTCAGCGTCGAGCACGACCGGCGGTACCGCATCCCCTTCACGAAGCAGGCGATCGCCACGGCGGGCGGGAAGCTCACCATCTTCGCCAGCCCGTGGAGCCCGCCCGCGTTCATGAAGACGAACGGCAGCATGCTGCACGGCGGGAAGCTCAAGCCGGAGATGCGCCAGGCGTGGGCGAACTACTACGTGAAGTTCATCCGCGCGTACGAGAAGGAGGGGATCCCGATCTGGGGGATCTCGGTGCAGAACGAGCCGATGGCGACGCAGACCTGGGAATCCTGCATCTACTCGGCGGAGGACGAGCGCGACTTCCTCAAGAGCTTCCTCGGCCCCACCGTCAGGCGCGCGGGGCTGAACGACCTGAAGATCATCTGCTGGGACCACAACCGCGACCTCATCTGGCAGCGCGTCAGCACCATCCTCGCCGATCCCGCGGCGGCGAAGTACGTGTGGGGGATCGGCTACCACTGGTACGAGCCGTGGAGCGGGGGCGACATGATGTTCGACAACGTCCGCCTCGTCCACGAGACGTACCCCGACAAGAAGCTGATCTTCACTGAGGGAACGGCCGAGAACTTCAAGCCCGAGAACATCACCGCCTGGCGACTCGGCGAGTACTACGGCCGCTCGATGATCAACGACTTCAACGACGGCGCGGTGGGCTGGACGGACTGGAACGTCCTCCTCGACGAGCAGGGCGGCCCGAATCACGTGGGCAACTTCTGCTTCGCGCCAATCCACGCCGACACGAAGACCGGAGCGCTCACCTACACGAGCTCGTACTGGTACATCGGCCACTTCTCGAAGTTCGTGCACCCGGGGGCGAGACGGATCGCCGTCTCGCCGAGCCGCAGCGCGCTGCTCGCGACGGGCTTCGTGAACCCCGACGGGAGCGTCGCGGTGGTGGTGATGAACCGCGGCGACCAGAAGGTGACGTACAACCTCTGGGTGCACGGCAACGCCGCCGAGGTGGAAGCGCTGCCGCACTCGATCCAGACGCTGGTGTTCTGAGGAGCGGCTCTCGGGTAGGCGATTCGCTCGGCAATGACGACGTGATGCACGCGCAGGCGAGCCAGCGATGCACGCGGCCCGTGCATCCTCATGCAGCGATGTTATATGTCTTGACAGGTATATACTAAGTCCGTAATATGCTCCGGTGACCTCCTCCTTCGAAGTCGTCGCCGAGCCCAGCCGGCGGGCCATCCTCGGCCTGCTCGTCTCATCCGAGCGATCCGTGGGTGAGATCGAGCGCGCGCTTCGCCTCTCCCAGCCCGCGGTCTCCAAGCACCTCCGCGTCCTCCGCGACGCGGGGTTCGTCGAGGCGCGCGTGGAGGCACAGCATCGCGTCTATCGCCTGCGTCCGGAGCCGCTCATGGAGCTCGACCAATGGCTCGCCCCCTTCCGCGCGTACTGGTCGAAGCACGTCGACGCGCTCGAGCGGCACCTCGACGCGATGAAGCAGAAGGCGAAGACCTCGCCCTCCAAACCCAGGAAGAAGAAGAGATGAGCACCCGCGAGCAGTACCTCCCCGGCTCCCCCGCCGGCGCCGAGGTGAAAAAGGACGGCGAGAGTTGGACGCTCGTCCTCGTCCGCGACCTCGCCCACCCGCCCGCGGTCGTCTGGGAGGCGCTCACCGACCCCGCGCATCTCCGCGAGTGGGCCCCCTACGACTCCGACCGCAGCCTCGGCAAGGTCGGCACGGCGACGCTCACCACCGTCGGCGCGCCGCAGCCGCACGTCACCGAGGCGCGCATCACCCGCGCCGACGCGCCGAGCGTGCTCGAGTTCAACTGGGGCGGCCAGGACATCCGCTGGGAGCTGAAGCCGCTCGGCGCGAAGGGCACGCGCCTCACCCTCTGGCACAACATCGACCGGCGCTACATCGCGATGGGCGCGGCGGGCTGGCACATCTGCCTCGACGTCATGCAGCGCGCGCTGGATGGGCATCCCGTCGGGCGGATCGTCGGCCCGGACGCGATGAAGTTCGGCGGCTGGCAGCGGTTGAACGCGGAGTACTCGAAGCAGTTCGGCGTCGAGCCCGCGGCGCCATGGGGCGGCGCATGAAGAGGGCAGCCACGAAGCAGGAGCAGCCGGCCTCCGAGCTCATCACCCGCCGCATCGCCGAGCTCGGCGACTGGCGCGGCGAGACGTTAGGCAGGATGCGCCGCCTCATCCGCGAGGCCGACCCCGACGTCGTCGAGGAGTGGAAGTGGGAGAACCCCGTCTGGTCGCACGGCGGGATCATCTGCACCGGCGAGTCCTACAGGAAGGCCGTGAAGCTCACCTTCCCCAAGGGCGCCTCGCTGAAGGATCCGACGAAGCTCTTCAACTCGAGCCTCGAGGGAAACGTGAGGCGCGCGATCGACATCCACGAAGGCGAGGAGATCGACGCGAGCGCGTTCAAGGCACTGATTCGTGAGGCGGTGGCGTTGAACGCGGCGAAGCCGGCGAAGCGGAAGAGCTGAGATCGGTGCGGGTCGCATCGCATGGCGAGGTGGTTTCGCCCGGCGCGCCCCAGAATCGTTCTCTGCCTTGGCGTGATGTAACAGGGAGCCGGGGAGGCCGGGGGAGGAGTTCGCAGGGGCTATAGCTCACCACAAGAATACCTCCCGTAGCTCCACGGCTCCCTGTTATTCACCGCCGAGCAGCAGGTGAAGAAGATCCGCGCCGATCGCGGGCCTTCTCGACCGGCATTCTCGCGGGTCGCGTGGTGGTCTGTCTCGGCGGGGAGATCGCGCGGTGTTTCCGGGAAGAACTACGCAAGCACGGCGGAAGAACGGCGGAAGATTCTACTCGCACGAGCCCGGATCTGATTTGGGGCATGCGGGGCGAGACCATCTCACCCCGCATGCCCCAACAAGGCTTTCGTGGCTCGTAGCACGTCGATCATGGCCCCGAGAGGCGCCCTTCCGTAGTTCTTGAGGAGGGCAGTTCTTCCGCCGTGCTTCCTGACCAAAAGCCGCGCGATGCTGGAACGGCCGACGAACCCAGACGCGACCCGAAGCCCGGGAACCGCGCTCGCCATCGCCATCACGGCGAGCAGCGGGAGCGTGCGGACCGTTCGCGAGGAGAACGGCCGCATCACGGTGTGTCCGGGAGAAAAGTTCGGCTCAGCGATACACGTCGAGGTCGCGCGCGACGACGAATGGACCGGCGTAAAGCTGTCGCAGGCGCGCGTAGGCTCGCTCGACCGCGGGGCTGGCGGGGCGCTGGTGATAGAGCACGAGAAGCTTCGGCCGCGCCGCGGTCGCGATCTCGGCCATCGCTTCGACCGTCGTGTGAAAGCGGCGGAAGTACGGGGTCGCCTCCGACGCGAGCACCGATCCTCCCTCGTGCACCAGGATGTCGCAGCCGCGGCACTGCTCCGCGACCGTCGACGGCGGCCCGGCGTCGCCGGAGAGCACGATCACCTTGTCGGGGGTCTGGATCCGGTAGCCGAAGGCGTGCGGCACGCTGCCGTGGTGCGCGACGAAGGCGGTCACCGTGACCAGCGAGTCGCGATACACCACCCCCGGCGCGATCTCGTGCGCATGAACCGCCGGCGGCGCCTCCCCCGCGCCCTCCCCCTCGGGACCGGTCCGGATGGCGACGTCCTCCGCCCAGGCGGCGAGGAGGTGCGTCGTCATCGCGCTCAGTCCCGGGGGACCGTAGACCTCGAGCGGGGGACGCACGTCGCTGCCTAACGTCCACGTGGTGAAGATGAGGTCCGGGAGCCCGAGCGTGTGATCGCTGTGCAGGTGCGTGATGAAGGCGCGGTGCAGCGACGCCGGCGCGAGCGGCGCGACCCCGCCGCGCAGCGCCTGCGCCCAGCGTCGCACCACGCCGACGCCGGCGTCGAACAGATACGGCGTGCTGTCGACGAGGACGACGACCGCGGAGCCGAAGCGATCGGGGTCGGCCGCGGGGGTGCCGGTGCCGAGCATCACGAGCCTGGTTCGCGACGCGGATGCGGGCGCCGTCGGCGACGACTGCGCGGGCGCGCGGTGAGCGACGAGCGCGCCGAGCGCGAGGAGAAACACCGTGCTGCGTGCGGCCTTGCGCATTGCGGACCTTGCGGCGGGATCGACGATCCGGCGCGGAGGGCGCGGTCGTCTCGCGGCTACGCTACCGCGGGCACGCGAGGTTGGCAATCAGGATGAGCTCCGCGAGCTCACCCTGCGTTGGCATCGGAACGCTCCCCTAGGCGCGAGAGCTCGTCATCGCGACGAGCCGGCTCTGGCTGTCGCTTTTGAAACACGAAGGACACGGAGGTTCACGAAGGGTACCTGTCTTCGTGAACCTTCGTGTCCTTCGTGTTCAACGGGTTTTACCAAGATGATCGGAGCCTCGGCGAGAGGAGCCCGGATACGCGAACGGAGCGTTCCGATGCCACAACCGCCGAGCCGTGGAGTCGCGAACCGGTTATTCGCTCAGGCTGTCCGGCGCCGGAACCAGGCCGCGCACGCAGGAGAAGTCCACCCCGCCGGCGATCGGCCAGCGTCCCTGGGCCTGCTCCCACCGCTCGCGGAGCGCCGGCGTCGCGAAGAGGGAGTCGGTCATCCGCGCGACGGCGATCCGCGCCGGGCCGCGGCCGTACGCCCAGTCGAGGCGCAGGCGCTGGCAGCTCACCGCGTCGAGGAGCGCGCCACCCTGTTCCTCGGGCGCGTCGAGCGCGACCATGTAGAGCCGTGCGAGGGAGTCCGTCGGGACGCGCGCCGCGCGCCGCTCGAGCGTCCGCGCATGGCGCACCTCCACCGGGTCGCCCCGCTCGCGCGCGCTCAGCTCGCGGACGGCGACGCAGGCGGTGGCGAAGAGGAGCGAGGCGAGGAGCGCGGAGCGGGAACGTCGAGTGGTGCGCATCGGGCGGGAGCGGGCGAGCGTGTCGAAGGTCTGGAGCGAATCGACGACGCATCGGCCCACGCGTAACGCGACGTCACGCGACCGTGCGACCGGTCACTCCCTCGCGCCGCTCAGCTCGCGGTAGATCCGCGCGCTCTCCTCGTCGAAGAGACAGGCGACGATCCGGTCGAAGCGACCCTCGTTGGCGCGCATGACCTCGAGCGCGATCTCCGCCGCGTCGCGCTTCGGGTAGCCGTAGATGCCGGTCGAGATCGCCGGGAAGGCGATCGATGCGATGTCGTCCCCGCCGGCCGCGAGGGCGAAGGAGCGCTCGTACGCGCGGCGGAGGAGCGCCGCCTCTCCGCGGGCGCCTCCGCGCCAGACCGGTCCGACGGCGTGGATGACGAAGCTCGCCGTGAGGCGGAAGCCGGGGGTGATCACCGCGTCGCCGGTCGGACAGGGCGCGAGCTTCGTCGCGGCTCGCGCCAGCTCCGGCCCCGCGGCCCGATGGATCGCCCCGTCGACGCCGCCCCCGCCGCGGAGCGAGGAGTTCGCGGCGTTGACGATCGCGTCGACCGTCAGGCAGGTGATGTCGGCGTGGACGATGTCGATCATGCGCGTGAGGCGGTGACGCGGGTGCGGGCTCGCGAGGTTCTTACGATCCGCGACCGGGAACCGTAAGATCGGTCGTGCTGAATCTTCCCCCCAATCCAAAGGATATCGTCATGACGCTCGCTCGCGCTCTCGCGGTCACCGCTGCATGCGCCCTCACCGGGTGCGGCACCATCCTCCACGGACCTCGCCAGGCGGTCCCCGTCAACTCGAATCCTGCGGGCGCGACCGTCCAGACGACGCCCGCGGCGGAGGGGGGTACCGTCACCACGCCGGGCACCCTCGACCTGGAGCGGAAGCACTCCTACCAGCTCACCTTCACGAGCCCCGGCTATTCGCCGGCGACGGTGAATCTGCACCCGAACATCGGCACCGGCACCGTGATCGCCGACGTGCTGCTCACGGGACTCGTCGGCGTCATCGTCGACGGCGCGACGGGCTCGTGGTACGGTCTCGTCCCGGAGAACGTGACGGCGACGTTGAATCGCACGACGGGCACCGGCCCCGAGAGGATCGAGGTCCACGTCGGCCGCTCGCGCGACGGGCAGAAGGTCGAGGTGACCACCGATGGGCCGGCGGTGCAGGTGGAGGTGAAGAAGGAGTAGCAGGCGTTGCTGGGCCCGGCGGGACCGCGTCGCCGCGGTCCTCGCGCCACACAGGGCCCACGAATCCTTTGAGGCTTCGCTGATTGCAACAGGGAGCCACGGAGGGCACGGATCGATGTCTGGTGAGTCGCTGTCCTCCCAGAAGCATCTCCGTGTCCTTCGTGGCTCATGTTTTTCGTCCTAGCACGGCGTTCCGCGCGCCTGCCGCACCCTGACAACTATCCTGGTAGTTGACAAACAGCCACCGATCGCCCATCGTCAACTACGACCATAGTTGACGGAGACGCACATGGACGGCACACTCGGCGAACGTGAGCTCGATGTCATGTCCGTGCTCTGGCGCGAAAGCCACGGCACGGTGACCGAAGTCCGGGAGCATCTCGACGTCCCGCTCGCGTACAACACCGTCCTCACCATTCTCCGGAACCTCGAGGCCAAGGGGTTCGTCGGACACACGGCCGAGGGGCGGCTGTTCCGCTATCACCCGCTGATTTCCGAACAGGATGTCCGCGGAAGCGCGCTCGCGCGGCTGGTCGAGAAGCTCTTCCGCGGCTCGCCGCTGCACGTCATCGCGCACATGGTCGAGGGCAACGCGCTCTCGCGCGCCGACCTGCGCGAGCTGCATCAGCTGCTCGACCGACGCCTCGCGAAGAAGGGGCGCCGCGACGAGAAGGAGAGCGAGCGCACGCCCCGCCCGCAGCGCAAGGCGAAGCCGCGCGGAGGGAGGCGTCCGTGATCGCGCTCTGGATGGCGTACATGCTGGCCACG
Source organism: Gemmatimonadaceae bacterium (assembly GCA_013361935.1). Classification (GTDB taxonomy): domain Bacteria; phylum Gemmatimonadota; class Gemmatimonadetes; order Gemmatimonadales; family Gemmatimonadaceae; genus JABFXC01. The sequence goes on along the minus strand of JABFXC010000101.1, from coordinate 21,882 downwards.
GGAGCCATCGTCGCTCTCACGTGCCACCTTGGCGAGCACGTCGCCCGCCTCGCAGGTCGCCCGTCGCGCATCGTCTGGAGCGCGGGCATCCTCGCGATGCTCCTGATCGGCGCACTGGCCGCCCGCCCCGGGGCCACCACGACGCTGCTCGCGACGAGCGCACCGTCGGCCGCGGGAAGTGTCGCCATCTCGGAAGCCGTGAGCGATCGCGTCGAAGCGTCTTCGGGATGGCGCGCGCGATACGTCGCCCTGCGCTCGCGCGTCGCGACGGTCCGCGGCGCCGCCGAGCGGGAGATCTCCGCCGCGGGCAGTCGGTTGTCCGGGTGGGATCGCCCGCTTGTCGCGCTCTGGACGGTAGCGACCCTCGTTCTGGCGACGATCGCGGTGTCCGCCGCGTACGAGGGAAATCGGGCGCGGCGTGGTCTCGACGAGCGGAAGATCGCCGGCACTCGTGTTCTCGTGACCGACCGGATCGGCCCATCAGCGATCGGAGTCCGGCGCGGCGCGATCCTCCTCCCGCGATGGGCGCTCGACCTGGACGACGCGCTCGTCCGCCTGGTCGTCCGGCACGAGCACGAGCACCTGGCGGCGCGGGATCCACTCCTCCTGCTCGGCGCGCTCGCGGCGCTGGTGCTGCTGCCGTGGGACATCCCGCTGTGGTGGTGCTGGCGTCGACTTCGGCTCGCCGTCGAGATGGACTGTGACGCGCGGGTGTTGCGCGCGTATCCGGATGTCCGGCGCTACGCGCAGGTCCTCCTCCTTACCGCCCAGCGTGCGCTCGCCGCGACGCGCGCCGAGCGGACGCTGATGACGGTCGTCGCTCCCATGCAACCACACCCTTCACATCTCGCCCGGAGGATCGTCGCCATGACAGATTCCCGTACCAAGCGCTCGCGTCGCCGCGTCGCGCTCCTCGTCTGTGCAGCATCGATTCTCGCCGCTGCCACGGCGATCCTGCCCGCGCCACGACGTGCCGCGGCGCGCGAAACGGCCACGACCGAGCGCGCGCTCGTTCACATCACCTCGGTCGGCCTCGTGAAGGTCGAGCTGCCGATAAAGATCCTGGTCTACACGAGCGGCGGCGGGCGCGTCGGCTTGGGGCTCGACTCGCCGAAGGCGCTGACCGATACGCTGCGCCTCGACCACCTGCCAGGGATGACGCTCGACGTCACGGACGGCGACGTCCAGCTCCGGATCGTTGGCCCGGGACGGATCTCCGTGGGCGCGACGGTCACTGGAGGAACGTCCACGGAGCTCAGCGGAGAGGGCAGGCACATCACGCTGCTCCGCGGCGGTACCGGGATTCACACGGAGTGAGGCGGGGCGCGCCGTCGCGTTCGAACGCGACGCGCGCTCGTCCCCGTTTACCCCGGCTCCTGGTACAACCCGAGCACGTTCCCGTCCGGATCCGCGAACCGCGCCGTGATCTCCGGCGCGTCCCCGCCGATCGGCTGCACGACGCGTCCCCCGCTCGCCGCGACCTTCTCCAGCGTCTCGGCCACGCTGTCGACCATCACGTAGAGCATCAGCCCCGGCGTCGTCGACGGCGGGCGCCCGCTCACCCACGCGCCGCTCACCTCGCCGACGCCGTCGTCGAACGCGGTCTTTCCGTCGCCGCGCGTGCGCGTCTTCCACCCGAAGACGGACTCATAGAAGCGGATCGAGCGCGGGATGTCGGTGGCCGGGATCTCGAGGTAGCAGATCTTGCCGTTGGCGAGTGTGGGAGGCATGGGCGGGGGAGCGAAGGTGCGCAGCAGGCGGAAATCTCGATCCCGATTCTCTGCTCACCGGCCCTGCCTCGCAATACCGCGTCGCCCGGCGCGCAGCAGGATCATTCGAGGCCTTGGCTGTTTGTAACAGGGAGCCGGGGAGGCCGGGGGAGGCGTTCGCAGGAGCAAGGGCTCACGAGAAAAGCACCTCCCGTAGCTCCACGGCTCCCTGTCATTCACCGCCGAGCAGCAGTTGAAAGATTCCGCGGTGATCGCGGGCATTCTCGGTGGGCATTCTCGCGGGTCGTGTGGTGGTCTGTCTCGGCGGGGGGATCGCGCGGTTCTGGTGGGAAGAACTACGCAAGCACGGCGGAAGAAGGGCGGAAGATTCTACCGGCACGAGCCCGGATCTGATTTTGGGGCATGCATGGCGAAGATGGTCTCGCCCTGCATGCCCCAACAAAGCTTTCGGGCTCGTAGCACGTCGATCATGGCCCCGAGAGGAACCCTTCCGCAGTTCTTGACGAGGGCAGTTCTTCCGCCGTCCTTCCTGCCCGAACCGCGCGATGGCCGGATGCACGACGCCCCCCCGACGCGACCCGCGACAGAGGCCGCGGCCACGCACCGAGCCTCCGTCCCCGGCTCCCTGTCATTCACAGCCGAACAACAGTCAAAAGGATCCGCGTCGATCCGCACGATCCGCCTCGATCCGCGTCAGTAGTTCACCGCCAGTGCAGTTACCTGGCCCCCGGCTCGTCGCGCTGAGGAGCCCTCCCGGGACACGGAACGTTCCGATGCCACCCCGCGAGCCCCGGCCCCCCAAACATTTCTCTTGACGAAACCTCCGTGGTGTTATAGTCGTATATAACACTACAACGCCCAGCTACCCTCGACTGGCCAGCGAGGGTCCCGGGGCCGATCGCAGCTCACCCTCGATCCACCGGAGACCTTCCATGCGCACCACGATCACCCCCCGCCTCGCCCTCGCCCTCCTCGCCGCGACGACGGTCTCGTCGACGCTCGCGGCCCAGACCCACGACCACCCCGCCGCCACGACGACCGCCGCCGCGCCCTCGGCCGAGGCGGTCCGCGCCTTCGCCCTCATGAAGACCCTCGCCGGACGGTGGCAGGCGTCCTTCACCCTTCCCGGCACCCAGAAGACCGTCGAGATGCAGACCTGGATCCGCGTCACCTCCAGCGGAAACTCCGTCGTCCACGAGATGAAGGGGGCGGGGGATGCGGACGAGGCGCCCAAGGACGATCATCCTGTCACCATGATCTACCTCGATGGCGCCGACCTCCTGCTCACCCATTACTGCGACGCCGGCAACCGGCCGCGGATGGTCGCCCACCTGTCCCCCGACGGGAAGCAGGTCGACTTCGACTTCATCGACCTCTCCGGGCCGGCGACGCGCGGTCACATGCAGCACGCCCGCTTCACCATCATCGACAGCACCCACCACGTCGAGGAGTGGACGTACCTCCAGCCCAACGGCAAGGCCGTGAGCTTCCCCCTGGAGCTCCGGCGCGTCGAGACCGTCGCATCCCTGCCCGCGAAGTGAGCACCCGCCGTTGAAAGTCGACCGTGAGTGGAGCGATGGTCTCCCCATCTACCGCCAGCTGCGCGACCGCGTGGTCGCGATGATGCTCGACGGCATCCTCAAGGAAGGCGATCCCCTGCCCTCGGTGCGCAACGTCGCCGCCGAGTACCGGGTGAATCCGCTCACGGTCATGAAGGCGTACGAGTCCCTGGTCGACGAGGGGCTCGTCGAGGCCCGGCGCGGGCTCGGCATGTTCATCAATGCCGGCGCCCGCGCCAGGCTCCTCGAGGGAGAGAAACAGCGCTTCCTCGAGGAGGAGTGGCCGAAGATCCGCGAGACCATCGAGCGCCTCGGCCTCACTCCCGATGATCTCCTCCGCGCACGCAGGGGGAAGAAGCCATGACGACGACGCCGGTCATCGACGCGCGCGGCCTCCGCAAGACGTACGGCGACACCGTCGCCCTCGACAGTCTCGACCTCCGCGTCGACGCGGGACGCATCGTCGGCATCATCGGGCCTAACGGCGCCGGGAAGACGACCCTCCTCAACGCCATCCTTGGCCTCACCGCGTACGAGGGCGAGCTGCAGGTGCTCGGCCGCGATCCCTGGCGCGAGCGCGCCGCGCTCATGCACGACGTCGCCTTCATCGCCGACGTCGCCGTCCTCCCGCGCTGGATCCGCGTCTCGCAGCTCCTCGACTATGTGGAGGCGGTGCACCCGCGCTTCGTCCGCGCCCGCGCCGAGTCGTTCCTCGAGCGCACCACCATCCGCGCGAAGGCGAAGGTGAAGGAGCTGTCGAAGGGGATGGTCGCCCAGCTCCATCTCGCCGTCGTGATGGCGATCGACGCGCAGCTTCTCGTGCTCGACGAGCCGACGCTGGGCCTCGACATCATCTATCGCAAGCAGCTCTTCGACGCGCTGCTCGACGACTACCACGAGCGCGCGCGCACCATCGTCCTCGCCACGCACCAGGTGGAGGAGATCGAGCACGTGGTCACCGACGTCGTCTTCCTCGACCGCGGCCGCATCGCGCTGCAGGCGACGATGGACGAGGTCGAGCAGCGCTACCGCGAGGTGCGCGTCCACCCCGCGCAGCTCGGGGCGGCGCGCGAGCTCGTCCCGATCCACGAGCGCGAGGCGCTCGGCCAGCGGATCATGCTCTTCGAGGACGTCGCCACTGAGCGCCTGGCGCCGTTAGGCGACGTGCGCACGCCGAGCGTGGCCGACCTGTTCATCGCGCGCGTCGGCGACGGCGCGAGGAGATCCGGTTCATGAGACGCTTCGTCTGGTCGTTGAAGCGCGAGCTGTGGGAGAACCCCTGGGTTTGGCGCGCGCCTGCGGGCATCGCGGCGGTGGTCCTCGTCGGCTTCGTCGCCTGGGCGCCTGGCAAGCTCCCCACGCAGGTCGCCGCCCTGGCGTCGGTTCTCACCGCGCACTCCAACAACCACCTCCGCGAGCCGTACGAGATCGTCTCCGGGGTGATGATGGGGATCGGGCTCCTGCTCGCGGTGATCTACTGCGTGGACGCGCTTTATGGCGAGCGGCGCGACCGCAGCGTGCTGCTTTGGAAGTCGCTCCCCGTGAGCGACCTCGAGACCGTGCTCGCCAAGCTCTCCATCCCGACCGTTGTGCTGCCGGCGATCGTCTGGGTGACCACCGTCGCGCTGCAGCTCGCGATGTTGCTCGTGAGCACCGCGGTACTCGCGGCGCACGGCCAGGGCGCGGCGGTGGTCTGGTCGAGCTCGCGCGTCCTCGCCGACGCGGGTCCCCTGCTTTACCATCTCGTCGCGCTACACGGGATCGCGACGTCACCCATCTACGCGTGGATCCTGCTCGTCTCCGCGAGGGCGCCGCGCGCTCCCCTCGCGTGGGCGATCCTCCCCCCGGTGGCGATCGGGGTGCTAGAGAAGGTGGCGTTAGGCACGACGCGCTTCGCAGGGCTCGTGGTCGGGCGGTTGGGTGGGGGCGGTGCGCCGTCGACGGCGACGGCGGCATCCGGCAGCGGCGGGATGATGCGGCTGATGGATCCGACGCTCGCCGGGTTGATCGCCGCACCAGCGTTCTGGCTCGGCCTCGTGGTCGCGGCGGTGTTCGTGTTCGGCGCGGTGAGGCTGAGGCGGAGCGCGCAGCCGGCGTGACGGGCGGACGATCGCGCGGATTACACCACCGCCGATCTCATCACAGGCTGAACGCGCTCAAGTAACGAAATTTCGAATCGAGTACAACTACGCCTGCGAATTCGGATTGTGCATCGCCCGCGTTCCGTCCCTTCATTACGACGTAGCGCAGGCTGCTGCCTGATCCTGATTGCGCGACATAAACGCTTGTTGCGGCGGGTGCGCCAGGCGCCCTTACCGCATTGTAGGCATCGCGTGCGCTCGAGCAGGAACGCTCATTCGTGACCAGCACCACGGATGCGGCTGTCGCCGCGGGAAGTTTGAGGGTGTCACGTATAGCCATATCGTCCGGATCGGTGGCCGTCACGAACTGGCGCACCGCCTCGATCATGTTCGCGCTTGATGCATCGGCAGGTTTGCAGACCTGCGCCTCTAGCGAGAGCGCCGGAAACGCGATTATGATCGCCAAGAGAACGACATTTTTCATAACGACCTCATCTCCTGTGGCGTGATTCTACCAGCGACAGCTCGAAGTGTTCCAATCATAGCGACGTGCCAAGCTTCGCCATTTGCTCTGGTCCGCCGCGGCGGGATCACGGCCATCAGCCACGCCAACGCGCTTCTTGTCGATGTAGTAATAGGGAACCTGCTTCAGAACCGCTTGCGCCCAATCCGTCCCTGGGTCACCAGCGGGCTGGCTGCTGGGGGCTGACACGTAACGCTGACCTGCCAATGCACCGCAATTCGATGGCAGGATGTCGGCACCACCGACGCGCCCTCCAGGATCGAAGGGATGGACATGATACATCGCCACCAGAGCGAAACTCGCCGTGTCCCAGCTGGCACTTCCCGCCCACGTACAGGGGGTTGCCGACGTTATGAATGCGGCGATCGTCCTCAGGGCTCCGGTAGATTTTGATCGCACAATGAAACCTCCGTTCTCCCGGCGCGCGGTGTCCGGCTGGGTAAAGGCTCCCGAAACATCAAGTGCCGCGCGGAGCGTTGAGCGCACGCCTGGGTCGTTCAGAAAGGCATCACGCGGATCCTGGATGGGGCATTTTATGACTTGGATATGAGCCCGGGCCCTAACGCCTCCCTCGAACAGGCCGATATCTGCGACCAGGTACCCGTCTTCGGTCGGCTTGAATGCACATGTCCTCGAACCCGACGTGCAGTTGGTTGACTTCGGCGTAGAGTAGGGTGCGGTATCGGGATAGAACGACCACGAGACGACAGTGACGCCGGCCGAGTCGAGGTTGACCAGGTTCACATAGACTGGAACTGAGTCTCTTTCCAATACTGTGTATTCGTCTTGCGGAAACTTGGCACCCACTGGACGCAGCGTTTGACCTTCCCCCCGCTTGAGGTACAGGAGTTATGGGTCGGTTGAAGCAGTCGCCAGAGCGAAGTCTCTGGCAAACTTGCTGGGGGTCAGGCCGGCGAGCCCGCTGTGCGGGCGAGCGCCGTTGTAGTCCCGGCGCCACTGTTCGATCTGTGCCCGAGCATCCGCGAGGTCGAGGAACCAACTCGCTGAGAGACACTCGTCGCGAAACTTGCCGTTGAAGCTTTCGATGAACGCGTTCTCCACGGGCTTCCCCGGTCGGATGTAGAGCAGCTTGATCCCACGGCGATAGGCCCACGCATCGAACGCGCGACTGGTGAACTCGGGCCCGTTGTCGCAGACCAGGGCCTGCGGTAAGCCGCGTCGCCCCGCGAGCTGCTCCAACACGGCGATCACGCGCTCGCTGGAGAGATGCGTGTCGACGGCGATCACGGGGCACTCGCGCGTGAAATCATCGACGACTGTGAACGCGCGAAAGGCGCGGCCGTCGGCGAGCGTATCGCGGACGAAGTCCATCGACCAGCGCTCGGTCGGCTGGACCGGCGCCGGCGGAAGTACGCGCGGGACGCTGACGCGCTTCTGCCGACGCCGGCGGGCGACGGCGAGTCGCTCGTCGCGGTACAGCCGCTCCGTGCGCTTGTGATTGATCACCCAGCCCTCCCGCACGAGCAGCCAGTGCAAGCGCGGACTCCCCCAGCGCGGCCGCTGCTCGGCCAAGACCCGCAGCCGCAGCCGCACCGGCTCGTCTTCGATCCCGCGCTGCGAGACGTAGCGGTAACTCGAGGCGCTGATCCCAGCGACACGCCGCGCCCGGCGCTCGCTGACGTGGCGGGTCGTTCGCAACCAGGTGACGGCCTCCCGCCGCTGCGCCGCCGTCACCACTTTCGCCCCACGAGATCTGTCATCAGCGAGAGGTCGAGCGCCTGCTCGGCGACGAGCTTCTTCAAGCGGCGGTTTTCCTCCTCGAGCGCCTTGAGCCGCCGCGCCTCCTGGACCTCAAGTCCGTGGTACTTCGCCCGCCACCGGCCGATCGTGTTCTTCGAGACCCCATGGCGCCGCGCGAGCTCGCTCGGCCGCGTCCCGCTCTCGGCCTCTCGCACGATTGCTACGATCTGCTCGTCGGTGAATCGACTCCGTCGCATTGGATCCTCCGCCTCAGGCGGTCAGGACCCATAATCTCTGTTCCTCAGCACGGGGGGAAGGTCACGTTGCCGTCTGATTCCCACTCATCGCGCGTGCCGGCCCCTCGTTGTTCGCGCAAGCGTCAAGGTAGCCATCGCGCCCCAACGAAACGGCGCCGCCTGAATGAGTCACCTGGAAGATCGTTACCCACGTACCAGTACTATCCTGCTTCCACGCTTGGCGATATCGGTGTGGATCACTACCAACGGTCGCCCAAACATCGAGTTCGGGTGTGCCCCAAACAGTTTCGTAGGTTCCGTTCGGCCCCTCGACTGTAAGGTCCGGCCGCGTTTCGAGGGGATTGGGGCACAAACCACTATACGTGAGCTCGATGTCGGCGGGGGAAGGAATTGCCACTCGGAAGAAGCCACCACTGTCGACTGAGAAACCTGCAGCAAGCGGCCCTACCTCACCGTTGTTTGGCGCATTGTATTGGGGTACAGGCAGCGCTACAGCAAACGGATCGTCGAAGGCCGTCATCATGGGCCGCAACGCGTCTCCCTTTGCTGTGCTGGGCGCAATGATGTCCGCGCGCCCACAGGCAGCGACCAATACTACGCCCACAATTCCGATCGTAGCTCGTCGAGGAATCACTGTTGCGCTGGTGCTGGAGGACGTTGGGCTTGCCGGGCGGTACGATGCCGGACCCGGACGTCACCTGTCAATAGCTCACAACACGTTAGGCATTTCTAATGCGCGTGCGCGCCGCACTTCTTAGAGGTTCCTAACGACGCTTGTGCCGGTCGCACTTGGGAGAGGTGGCGACGCATGGAGGCGAGTCGGCGTCTTGCTCTAAGCATCCCCTGCTCATACGACCGGTCTCGCAACAGAGGTATCGGGTCGTTCGTCAGACCTGCATGTAGCCACGAGTCTCGTTCCTGCTCGCCGCGCTGCTGCTCGTCGCCGCATGCGCGCACGACCGTCCCGCCGCGGACGAGCGCGACTCGGCGCTCGCGTCCTCACCGATCGCGGCGCCGAGCACGATGACCCTTTCACTGTCACACGACAGTGTCACCACCTGGCCCGCGGACACCGGCGTGCGCGTCGGCCCGGACGGCCGGCCGCGATTCCTCATCGTCTTTGCCGCGTCGTGCGATGGGGAGGACTGCCAGACGTCGTTCAAGGGGCTCGCCTGCGCGCCCGTTGAGCTGCGCGCGTCCGTGGACAGTGCGGCGCCGGTCGTGGCTCGTGTCGCGCTTGGCGACTCGATCCACGTCACGCGCATCGACCTGCACGTCGTCCGTCCGGGAATCGTCGTCGTGAAGCGGCCGATCATCCGCCCCTACGAGGCGAGCGTGGACGACGACCATCCGATGCCGCGCGCCGACACGCTGCGCATCGCCACGGGCGACACCGTCCTTCTGCTGCGGTACGCGCAGCTCGGCTGGTGGGTCTACTGGTGGAAGGGAAAGACGCGCGACGGCGGACAGTTCTGGGGCGTGGCGAACGATGAGGAAGCGTTAGGGTCGTCACCCACGACACGTCGCAGGCCGTGGCCCGCTCGCAGCCGGGAGAGCGCTGGTGGCTGCTCGACGACGGGAAGCGCGTGCTGGGCTGGTGGGCGTGTCGACGACGGGGAGAGCCTGCGCTCGCTCTACAGCATCGAGCACTGGGAGGAGCGCTGTCCCGCCGCGGGTGGCGCGGCGCGCTGAGCGCCTCAGGCCAGCTCCTCCGCCAGCGACACGATGATCCCCGCCGGCCCGCGCATGTAGCAGAGCCGGTACTGGCTCTCGTACTGCACCACATCGCCGAGCAGCTCGCCCCCGTGCGCGCGCATCCGGGCGACCGTCTCGTCGATGTCGTCGACGGCGAACATCACGCTCCGCAGCCCCGGCGCGTTAGGCGGCGCGACCGCGGGCTCGACCGCGACGAGTGGCGGGCTGCGGAACTTCGTCAGCTCGAGCTGCCCGTGGCCGTCGGGGGTCCTCATCATGACGATGTCGACCTGGATGCCCTTCATGCCGTTGATCCGATCCACCCACTCGCCCCCGACCGACGCCTCACCGGCGCGCGTCATCCCGAGCGCGGTGAAGAACGCGATCGCCGCCGGCAGGTCCTCGACGACCACGCTGACGTGGTCGAGTCGCTTGATGGTCATGGGCCTCGTCCCCTTTCGCTCACGCACGCCGGCTCCCCCTCCCCGACATTTGCGTCGACCGGGTTGTCGGCGTTCACGGCGATCCCGCAGATCTTTCCCGGAAGCTGCGCGTGGGTGATCGTGGCGGTCCAGCGATCCTTGTCGGCCGTGATCGAAGGCGTCGACACTCCGGGCATCGGGTGGAACTCCAGGCTCGCGACGTTGCTCGTGTAATGGCCCGAGTCCGTGCGGAACGCCTCTTCAGCCGTCACCAGGTTCCGCAGGTCCGCCTTCATCGCGGCGACGTATGCCTTCTGCTTCGTGTTCGCGAACTTCGGGATCGCGATCGCGGCGATGATCCCGATCGCGGGGATGGCGAGCACGAACACCACCGCGGCGATCACGCAGCCGAAGAGCACCTTCTTCCCCGTCGATTTCGGCGCGTCCGGCTGTCGCGCGGCGCAGATCGGACAGACCGCGGCGGCCTTCGGGATGACGCCACCGCATTCGGGGCAGTACTTCTCGTTCTCCGACTTCGGCGCGGGAGAGGTCATGATGTGAGCTCGAGCTTGTGGAGGGATCGCCGCCTAACGGGTCGTCGTTCGGCGCGAGCGATCTTGGCGCGTCATGGGCGGGTTGTCAATCCGCGCGCCGCACCGGCAGGCGTTGCCGGCCCCACGAGTCAGAAGTCGAAGCCGCCGTACCGCAGCACCAGCCGCACCGCGCGATCGATCCCCACCCGGTCGAAGTCCAGCGCGATGCAGCCCGGACGTCCCGCGACGCTGAGCTCGAGCCGGCGCAGCCCCCGCCTCGCGCGCAGCACGAGCGGCGCGCCCCACCTGATCACGCGACGCGAGCCGTCGGGCGCGACCTCCGCGATCGAGAACCGGCTGAGCTCGAGCACGGTCTCCGTGCGCCGGATCATTCGGCGCGCGAACGCTGCGACGAACCCCGACGCGGTCGCCAGCCCCCAGATGCTCCACGCGACGGCGGGTGTCACGCGATGCGCGTCGAGCACGAGGACGGCGCAGAGCGCGAGTCCGATGCCGACGGAGGCCCAGAAGCTCGCGTGAATCGCGCGCCGTGCGCCGCGGGCGAACGGATAGCGCTCGACCCAACCGTCCGTCTCCACCACTCCTTCGGCCGCGACCTCGTCGGCGAGGACGCGCCGCTGGCCGGCCAGCCAGTGCCTGCCGAGCAGCGCTTCCGCGTCGCGCGGGTCCATCGCGCGCACGGCATGCACGAGCCGGCGACGCTGCCGCCAGAGGTACACGCGCTCGGCGAAGTAGAGCGCGTAGTTGAGCAGTCCGAAGACGAGCACGTACCGCCACCAATCATCGAGCCCTCTCCCCGAGAAGATGCGCCAGAGGAGGAGAGCGACGTAGGTGAGGAAGAGAACGGAGCGCAGGTCCGGGAGCATGCTGGCGGTTCGGGGATGCGATCATGTTGCCGCGCGCGACACGGCGCAACACATTCAACGGATGCCAGCAGAATTCCGCTTCGACGACGGCGCCGCCTACGACCGCTACATGGGCGTCTGGTCCCGCACGGTCGGCTCCAGCTTCCTCGAGTGGCTCGCCCCGCCGAAAGGCTGGACCTGGCTCGACGTCGGCTGCGGCAACGGCGCCTTCACCAGGATGATCGCCGAACGCTGCGCGCCGGCGATGATCCACGGGATCGATCCGTCGGAGGGACAGCTCGCCTTCGCCCGCACCCAGCTCCCGCCGGCCATCGCGCGCTTCGAGAAGGCCGACGCGATGGCGCTCCCCTTCGGCGACGACAGCATGGACGCGGCAGTGATGCCGCTGGTCATTTTTTTCGTTCCTGACCCGGCTGTGGGGGTCGCCGAGATGGCGCGCGTCGTCCGCGCCGGCGGGATCGTCGCCGCGTATGCGTGGGACATGCCCGGCCGCGGCTTCCCCTACGCGGCGGTGAACGACGTCCTGCGCGCGACGGGGATCCAGTCGCCGAAGGAGGCGAACCCCGACGCGTCGCGGCTCGACCGGATGCAGGAGCTCTGGACTGGCGCGGGGCTGCACGACGTCGAGACGCGCGAGATCACCGTCGAGCGCACCTACCCGAGCTTCGACGAGTACTGGGAGATCATCCTCGGCGGTCCGAGCGCGGGACAGTTCCTGCGCGCGTTTTCTCCGGAGGAGCGCGAGCGGTTCCAGAAGCTGCTACGCGAGCGGTTGGGCATCGGGGACACGCGCGGGCCGTTCGCTCTCAGCGCGCGGGCGAATGCGGTGCGCGGGCGGGTGAAGTAGCGCGACGACCGCCCCTCACCCGACGCGACACCCCGCCTTCGCCCTGCCGAGCCGGTTCGTCAGGAACGCGCGCATCATCCGCTCGACCCGGTCGGCGTGCTGGTAGTGCACGTAGTGGTTCGCGCCGGCGATCTCGCGCACCATCCCGCAGCGCATCTCCGTGCGGAAGCGGCCGATCTGCGCCGCGGAGTAGCGCTTCGACCAGGCGACGTAGGCGCGTGCCAGCCGGCGGTTGGTCGAGTCGAAGGTCGCGTACTCGGGGAAGATGTCCGGCATGCGATCGCGTACGGCGTAGATCGCCAGCGCCGGCGCGCGCACGCGCGCGTACTCCGACCGCGTGGAACCCAGATAGACCTGCTCGCTCGCGTTAGGCGCCTGAAAGAGCTCGAGCTTTCCCGTCGGACCGAAGCGCTCCACGGCGCGCACCTCCGCCTCGATCGCCGGGACGCCGTAGCGCTTCGTCCAGTACGCGGTCATCGCCGCCGGCGACGCCGAGTCGGCGGAGGTCATCGCCGGCGGAGGCAGCGTCTGCGGCGGCAGCTCCGGCTCCCCCTCGAGCTGCAGGTCCGCGCCTCCGCCACCATAGGAGTACGCGTCGAGATAAACGAGCGCGCGCACCCGCTCCGGGTGCTCGCCGGCGACGCGGGTCAGCTCGTCCCCGGCGATGGAGTGGCCGACGAGGATCGCGCGCGAAAGCCCAAGGCTGTCGAGCACCGCGACAACGTCGCGCGCGCGACTCGGCGAGTCGTAGCCGCTGTCGGGATGGCTCGACGCTCCGAAGCCGCGCGGGGTGATCGCGTACACGTGATACGCGTCGCGGAACCGCGGCGCGAAGACGTCGAAGGAATGCGCGGTGTTGCCGAGCCCCGGGAGAAAGATCATCGGCGTCCCCGTCCCGCCCCAGTCGAGCACCTCGAGCTGCACCCCCGGCGCGACCACGACCGATCGCCCCGTGTGCGGAGAGGGGTCGTGCCACCCGGTGTCGGCGCGCGAAGACTGGGCGGAGAGCGCGTGAAGCGGGATCAGGAGCGCGAGGAGGGCGGCGACGACGAATGGCATGCGGTCACGCTACCGCCCGTTCAGGGCATTGGCAAACGGCGTGCGCTCCACTCGTTACACACCCGTCGCTCTCCAGTCGCCGTGTCGTGTCCCGTGAACGGCACATTGCTCCTGTCTCTCACAGGAGCAACGATGCACGACCGCGCCCAGTACCAGATCGAGATCGCCGGAGAGTCGGCGACCGTGTACCTCTTCGAGAACCTCGCCCTCTCCGACGAGTCTGCGCTCGTCGCGCACTGCCGCGAACTGCCCGGCCACGTCCGCATCCTCCGCGTCGACGCACGCGGGCTCGGTGCGCTCACCGCGACCGGGATGGGCGCGGTGCGGGCGCTCTTCGCCGCGTGGAGGGAGCGCCGCGAGGGACACTTCGCCCTTCGCAGCAGCTACCTCGTCGCGACAGCCCGACAGTTGGAGAGCGCGGCTTGACCCTCACCGCCGCTCCCTCGCTCTCGGCATCGCCAATATCTGCGTCAGCCCCAGCTGCCGCTCCGTGAAGCTGAACCGCTGCGCGAGCAGCTCCGTCGCCGGCTGCGCGACCGTATACGTCGCACGCGGATCCTTCCCCGCCTGCACCGACAGCGGACCGCCGGCGATCACCGCGAGGCTGACGAACGCGCGCTCCTGCGTCAGCGCTGCGTCAGGAATCGCGAGCGACGCGATAGCACCCGGCGCGACGCGGCCGAGCCGCCACTCGCGGCGCTCGCCGACGAGGTAGACGTCCACCGGCACCTGCGCCTCGTTCTCGAAGCGAACGGTGGCACGCGGCGCGCGCTCGGGCGCGATCGCCTGGCCGGCGGCGCTCGCCGGCCCTGTGGCGCAGCCTGCGACGAGCGTCACCATCAGCGCGGCGGTGAGCGAGCCGAGTGAAACCATCGAGCGAATCGCGGGCGTATTCATGGTGTCCTCCGTGAGTGGGAATTCCGGGGCGTTCGACGCCTCATCCCATAGCGCGCGAAAAGCCGTCAAACCCACTCACGGCCGCGCGTGTCTCACCTGCGACGGGCCAACCGACCCGCCTCCATCCGGCCCCGAGCGACCATGCCCATGACCACGCCATCGACTCCCCTTCCGACGCCGCCGCGCGTCACCGAGCTGCTCCGCGCCTGGAACGCCGGCGACTCGCAGGCGAGCGAGACCCTCGCGCCACTCGTGTACGCGGAGCTGCGCCGCCAGGCGAAGCTCGCGCTCCGGCGCGAGGGTGAGGGACACACCCTGCAGACCACCGCCCTCGTCCATGAAGCGTGGCTGCGGCTCGACGGCCAGCACGACGCGAGCTGGGAGAGCCGCAGCCAGTTCTTCGCCGTCGCCGCGCAGATGATGCGGCGCGTCCTCGTCGATCACGCGCGCAATCGCGCCGCCGCCAAGCGCGGCGGTGCGGCGGCGCGCGTCACCCTCGAGCGCGTCGAGGCCGTGCACGAAGGCGAGTCGTCGCTCGACCTCGTCGACCTCGTCGCGCTCGACGACGCGCTGCACCGCCTCGCCGCGCTCGACCCGCGCAAGGCGCAGCTCGTGGAGCTGCGCTACTTCGCCGGGATGAGCATTCCCGAGACCGCCGACGCGTTGGGCATGTCGCAGGCGACCGTCGGCCGCGAGTGGGCGGTGGCGCGCATGTGGCTCCGCCGCGAGCTCGCCGGATGAGCTCCTCGCTGACCCTCGAGCGCTGGCGCGAGATCGACACGATCCTCCAGATCGCCCTCGAGCGCGAGCCGGAGCGGCGCGACGCGTACGTGCGCGAGGCGTGCGGCGGCGACGAGCCGCTGCGCCGCGAGGTGGCGTCCCTCCTCGCCGCGCACGACTCGGCGCCGGGCCTCTTTCTCGAGCGGCCGGCAGCGGAGGCGTTAGGCATAGTCGCTCCCATCGCGCCGGAGCCCGTGCCCGCCGTCCCGTGGGACCGCGCCGAAGCCGCCGAGCGCCCGGCGCTCCCCGCCGTCTTCCGACGGATGGTCTCGGCGCGCTCCGCGACCTACGTCGCGCTCGCCGCCGTCGTCCTGGGACTCGCCGTGGGGATGTCCATCGATCCCTCGGCGATCGCCGCGCGCTGGTGGACCGCCACGCCCGCCGTCGCCGAAGTCCCCCCCGGCGAGCCCGGGCTGGTCGTCGTCGATCGCGGCGGACGCCCGCGCCAGCGCATCCCCGCCGAGCGCGCGTGGACGCCGCGCTTCTCGCCCGACGGCAAGCGGCTGGCGTACGGCGCCTTCGGCTCGGGTCGCGGGACGAGCGACGTCTGGATCAGCGAGCTCGCGACCGGCACGACGACGCGCCTCACCGACGACGACGCGGACAGCAACGACCCGCAGTGGAGCGCCGACGGCGCGTCGCTCGCCTGGTCGGTGAGCGCGCCCGGGGGCAAGGACATCGTCAGGCGCCGGCTCGACGGCGACGCCGTGCGCGTCGTCGCGACGCGGCCGGGGACACAGTTCCCGAGCGACTGGTCCCCCGACGGCAACGCGCTGCTCGTCACCGACGACGGCGCCGGCGGCCACGACATCATCGTCCAGCCGATCGGCGGCGCGAGTGTCCGCCCCTACGCCGCGACCAACGGCGACGAGCGCGGCGCGCGCATCTCCCCCGACGGCAACTGGGCCGCGTACACGTCCAACGAGACGGGGCAGGACGTGGTCTATCTCGACTCGTATCCGCGGCCGGGTCATCGCGTGATCGTCTCGCGCGACGGGGGGGCCGATCCGGCGTGGCGCGGCGACGGGCGGGAGCTCTACTACTGGCATGGCGACTCGCTCGTCGCGGTCACGCTCGGCGCGGCCGTTGGACGTGAGGCGCCGGAGGTGGTGGGGACGCGGGTGCTGTTCCGGGCGCCGTATCAGGTGGGGATCAGCACGCAGTACGACGTGTCGCCGGATGGGGAGCGGTTCGTGATCGTGCAGGGGGGCATTGGCCGTTAGGATCAGAAACGTCTGCCTAACGGGGACACTATCCCGCGAGACGACTCCGGGATGACGAGCGACGGCAGCCCGCCGGCGAGTGCCGCCGACCGGTCAGCGTGTCCTGCGCGGCCGGTCACGATATCCGCAACTTCTTTGCGCTTGCGTGCGCTCAGGGGATCGTTAGCGTTGACCTGGGCCCCGCCTAACCAGGACGAGACGATGACCACGACTCTCTTGCGCACCACCGCGCTCCTTGGATGCGCGCTCGCGTTGGTCGGGCCGTCCGTCGGCGCTCAGGAGTCAGCCACCGCGGACAGCGCACGGCTGCGCGAACGCTGCCAGTTCGCCTCGAGGGCTCTCGCGTCGGGCCATCCTGACCCGCATCGTCAGTGGGCGCTCAACTTCATCCGGCTGTGCCCGGGCGACGCGGGCCCCGTTCTCGCGGCGCAGTGGGAGGGCGGGAACGCAGCGTCGCCCTCCCCCGCGGAGCTCAACGATCTGGTGTTCTCGAGCCAGAAGATCCGCGATCAGCGCGTGTTCGACGCCGCGGCGGCAGTGGCACGGTCAGTCAGCACCCCGTCGTCACTTCGATTCGGCGCGCTGCAGGTCCTGGCGAGCTACGCCGATAGCACGGTGGCGGTATCGCTGGATGACCTGGAGCACCCGAACACGGCGGCGAGCCTGCGAGTGAGCACGGACGTATTCCCGACTGCTGGCGCGGTGCCGCTGGCCACCGATGTCCGCGCGCGCGCCCTGGCGATATTTGCGTCGCTCGCGGCCAACGAGCCCGACGCCGGCATCAGAGCCGCGGCACAGTATCTCTCGCGAGGGTTCGGGGTCGGACGGCCGTAGCGAAGCAAGCGATCCCGCACCGCCTCTCTGCAGTCGCGCCCGGCCCATGGGTAATGTCGCCCATGGGCCGGCGTTCGCGCCGGGACTTCGGCTGCAGCGCTACGAACCGACGCCGAAGTTCACCCGCAGGCCAGGGCGCTGAAGCCGCGGGATCGCCGGCGCATCCCGACACGATCGCGGCGAAGGATGCGAGGACGAGCCGTTCGAGATACCGCGGGCTGACGTGCCAGCGAGGCGCATCATTCGTCTGAAAAGGTGGCCACCAGGATAGTGCGAACTCTTCCAACACAGAGCGCGCCGCGATGACCTCGACGACTAACATACGGCGCGCCTGCCTGACCGCGCTCGCACTCTGCCTGACCGCGTGCCCTTCGCGAAGCGCTCTCCGCGTGGAGCATCCGGCGGCCGTGAGCAGGAATCCGGATCGCGTCACGAGCGCCGAGCTGATCGCGGCCGGTGAGCGCGACACCGTGTACATCCGGCGCGTCCGGATGTTCGAGGAGATCGCGGCGACGATCAACACGGACTCGCTTGCACGCATCATGACCGCCGCGATGGACGCGCCGACGTCGAAGGAGCCGATCTACGTCGAGGCCATGGCGTGTCAGGAGTACCGAATGCTCTGGCGGTACGGCGCGATCGCGACGAAGCGGGCACTCAACCGGATGGAAGACTCGCTCTTCAGCGCACCTGGTTCGCGAGAGCGCTGGGTCGAAACGCAGAATCGTTTCCCGATGGTCAGTGGTCTGGACCCGGCAAAGTGCGATGTGAGCAACCCCCCGCATGCTGCGGACAGCCTCGACAACCAGCCGTACAGCACGATCAGGCCCTGAACCGCGGTAGCCACCCTTCATCGACGGCTGGCGGAGTGGCGAGACGACGTACCAGGGGGCCGGCGGATATATCGCCGGCCCCTTTCTTCATGGTACGTGTCAGCGCCTTGGACCATGGCGCGCCGCGATTGACACCATCTCCCGCGGCGGTATCGTCCCGATATCGCCCACAGGGAGCTCACGATGCGCACCGCCCTTCTCTCCGCGCTCTGCCTCTCCATCCCCGTCGCCGCGTGCAGCTCGCGCGGCGACCGACGCGCCGACTCCTCGGCGGGCGCGGTCGACACCAGCCGCTCCATGACGGCGAGCGCCACCGCGCCGAACGCGGTGCTGCGGAGCGTCGCCGGCAGCTGGGAGATGATGGCCCGTCCGACCTCGGTCCTCGACAGCACGCCGACTCGCGTCCGCCTCAACGCCACCGGCGACACCACCGGCTGGACGATGGTGCTCGGCGGTCAGACGGTTGCGCTGCACGTCCGGGTCAGCGGCGACACCATCATGACGGAGTCGGATCCCTACTCGAGCGTGAGGCGGAGCGGCGTGACCGTGCGGACGACGGGGACGCACGTGCTGGAGGGGGACAGGCTCGTCGGGACGACGATCGCGCACTACGTGGTGAAGGGCGCGGACTCGGTGCGGGTGTTCAGGACGGAGGCGAGGCGCGGGCAGTAGCGTCCGCGTCCCGCCGACCGCGCCACCGTCTCGCGCGACGGAGACGCGCCGACGCGGAGCAGGCGCCGGACATCCGCGGCCATCGCGACGAGCTGCTGCAGATAGCCGAAGAGAAAGCCGATCACCGCGAAGGACGCGATCACCGCCGTCGCGAAGCCGCGCGCGGCGCCAGCATTCCCGCTGCGCGGTCAGCAGCCTTGCCCCCGCGCCGCGGGCACCCGAAGATTGACGCGTCAGCGCGCGACCGGCTCGTTCCTCGAGGAGCGCCCATGGGCGACGATCGACGGTACCGTCCCGCGGATCTTCTGCGGAAGCTGCGGGAAGAGCATATCGACGGCCATGTCTACCGCGGGGAGTCCGGGATCTTTCCCGCCCCGCTCTGGCCCTCGAAGTATCGAGCAGCGTTTTCATCCGCGCAGCCGATCACGCTCTCCACGGGCGCCACGTACCGGGGCAGCGATGGAGAGTTCTTTTTTTGCCTACCCGTTCGTCGCGACCCTCATCGGGGCGCGGACCCGGCGGCCTACCATGCCTTGATGCAGCGCGAGCAGCTCCGCTACCTCTGCATGAGCCACATCCGGAATGCCCTCGGCTACGCGCTGGCGGAAGCCATGTTCCAGCAGGCGGGCTGGAGCTCCGAAGGGATCGACGTCTCGTACGATCCGCTGGTTGCCATGTCATTCGCGCTCACCACCTGGGACGCCCGCGGCGGCCATCTTCGCCCGCGGGAGAACCCGGCTGTCATCTATCGGTGGACGGTCGACGATCGGTCCTGGACGCTCGACGACTTGCGCGCGCACAACTTCTATTCGTGCCCATCGTTCGTGCCGACGCGCAGCATCTGCCGGCTCCTGCAGCGCGGTACCGCGTCGAGCTTTCGAGAGTCAGTGGCGCGGTACAAGGACGCCATCGGCTGGAACCTGCTCGAATTCGACCTCGACGCCGTGCAGGGGCGGCGCCCGTTCGAGCTGATCAGCCTTCCAGAGGCGTGGATGACCGACTCGCGGGTCGAGCGACAGGCAGCGGGTTTGATCATCCCCGACCAATCACGCCCCGAAGTCCTCGCGGAGCTCGCGCGTCGCGACGATCTCGGCATGATGTGCGACGACGCGAGAGATGACCGCGGCGACCGTGTGCCCGTCGGAAGGGTGCTATCTGGAGGCAGCTTCGTCGAAAACGTCGCGGCCCGTCCCGGCGTCGAGCGATTCCTGGTCGACGTGAGCTCCTCGAAAGGGATCGAGGAAGCCTCGCCGATCAGCCCTGACGTTCTCCTGCCGACTACGGATGCGAGCTTCGATCTGCTCGCGAACTGGATCTCGCCGTATTACGCCCCCGCGGTCCAGTATGGGACCATGCCCCTCGAGGTCGGGCAGATCTTCATCGACCCGATCGCGCTGTGGACCGCGCTCGGCGAGCCCGAGCCGGAGCGACAGTTCTCGCGGTGAACCGGCGACGGGGCGCGACGCGGGCTCGCCCCGCCCTGCCGGTCGCGCTTATGTTCGCGTCGACCGGCTGCGACGTCATCCACCCCCACGGACACGGACCATGGACAACGACATCTCCCGCCGCACCTTCGCGCACGTGGCCGGTCTCGGCGCGCTCTCGCTGGCGATCCCGCGTGGCGCAACGGCCGAAACGGAGGAGCCGGCGCCCGCGTCGCCCGGTCGCACCTTCCCGAAAGGCTTCCTCTGGGGCACCGCGACCGCGTCATACCAGGTGGAAGGCGCCGTGAACGAGGACGGCCGCGGTCCGTCCATCTGGGACACCTTCTCGCACACCCCCGGGAAGACCGTGAACGGCGCGACGGGTGACGTCGCCGACGATCACTACCATCGCTACAAGCAGGACATCCAGCTCATGAAGGCGTTAGGCGTGAAGGGATATCGCTTCTCGATCGCCTGGCCGCGCGTGTTTCCGCAGGGGAGCGGTGAACCGAATCCGAAGGGGCTCGACTTCTACAACCGGCTCGTCGACGAGCTGCTGGCGAACGGGATCCAGCCCTTCGCGACGCTCTATCACTGGGACCTGCCGCAGGCGCTGCAGGACGACGGCGGCGGGTGGGAGTCGCGGAACACGGCGGAGGCGTTCGGGCGCTACGCCGGCTACGTCGCGCAGCATCTCTCGGATCGCGTGAAGCACTTCTTCACTACAAATGAGTTCGGCGCCTTCGTCGAGCTCGGATACGGCATCGGCATCCACGCGCCGGGACTGAAGCTTCCGCCGGCGCGCTTCAATCAGACGCGTCACCACGCGGTGCTCGGCCACGGGCTCGCCGTGCAGGCCATCCGCGCGAACGCGAAGCCGGGGATCCAGGTCGGGATCGCGGAGAACATGGCCATCTGCTGCCCCGTCATCGAGACTCCGGAGCACATCTCGGCCGCCGAGCGCGCGACGCGGGAGCTGAACGCGCAGTACATGACCGTGATCCAGGAGGGCAGGTACACCGACGCCTACCTCGAGCGAACCGGTGCCGACGCGCCGAAGTTCACGCCGGCGGACCTGAAGGTGATCTCGAGCCCGCTCGATTTCGTCGGGATCAACATCTACACGGCGACGTGGATCCGCGCCGACGACTCGAAGCTCGGCTTCGCCGTCGTCCCGAACCCCGCGTCCTATCCGCATATGCTGTCGCCCTGGCTGACGATCGGGCCGGAGGCGCTCTACTGGGGCCCGCGCAACGTGGCGAAGCTCTGGAAGGCGAAGACGATCTACATCACCGAGAACGGCTGCTCGTCATCCGACGTCCCGGCGGCGGACGGGAAGGTGTACGACACCGACCGGGTGATGTACCTGCGCAACTATCTCACGCAGCTCCAGCGCGCGACGGCGGACGGGGTGCCGGTGAAGGGGTATTTCTGCTGGAGCCTGATGGACAACTTCGAGTGGGCGGACGGATATACGAACAGGTTCGGGCTGCACTACGTGGACTATCAGACGCAGACGCGGACGCCGAAGTTGAGTGCTGACTTCTATCGGGAGACGATCAGGAGGAATGGGGTGGGGTGAGCGGGCGGCAAAGACGCTGGCGCAGAGTGGCGTTTTAGCGGGGCAGGGAGCAAGCGAACACGTTGCGCGCTGCCGTGGAGCCGCGGCAGCTGCACCGATGGCCGCTGGGACCGCGCCGGGGCCGCTATCTGCGCGCGCGTCCTTTGGCAACGAAGGCGCTCATTCTGGCTAGTTCACAGCCCCCGTCATCCTTCACCCGGCGAAGTGGACCAAGAATGCGCGCTGAATTGCGTCCATGGTGAGATCGTACTTCTTGAGCAACTCGCGCGCCTTTCGTTCGAGCTCGCTCGGCGTGCCGCCACTTCGCGCCAACTCTCCAGCCATGACCTTGGTCGCACCGACC
>JABFXC010000159.1 GCA_013361935.1 Gemmatimonadaceae bacterium | reverse complement strand
GGCGACCACCGAGCGGAAGAGCGGATCGGCGGCGGGGCGCACCCCGTGGATCGTGGGCGAGTCGTCGAGGGCGATCCGTACCTGGTCGCCCTCGCGGACGACGCGCATGTGCAGCCCGCCCGGGGCGAGATAGGCGCGATTCGGCTCGACCAGCTCCCCCTGCTGCGCCTCGGTCACGCTGATGGGGCTCAGCGAGTCGAGCCGCTGGGCGAGGGCGCGGGTGAAGCCCTTGGGCATGTGCTGGACGATGAGGATCGCCGCGTCCGTGTCGGCGGGGATCGCCGGAACCACCTCGGCGAGGGCGCGCGGGCCCCCGGTGGAGGAGGCGATCGCCACCGCGCGGGGCGCCGACCGCCCCCCGCTTCGGGCGACGGGGGCGTGGGTGAAGAAGCGCGGCCGGGCGAGCATCCCCACGCCGCCCAGGTTCACCTGCAGCGCCGCGCGCAGCGCCTCGAGGAGGACTTCGGCGACGCTGTTGATGTCGAGGCTGATCGGCCCCGACGGCTTGCGCACGAAGTCGAGCGCGCCCAGCTCGAGCGCGCGGATCGTCGGGTCGTCCTTTCCGCCCCGGGCCGCGGCGCTGAGCATCACCACCGGCCGCGGGGTCTCCGACATGATGTAGCCTAACGTCTGGAGCCCGTCGAGCTCGGGCATCTCGACGTCGAGGGTGACGATCTCCGGATCGAGCGCGTGGATCTGGCGCAGCGCATCGTGGCCGTTGCGCGCGGTGCCAATGACGCGGAACGACTCCGAGCCGTCGATGATCTCCGTGACGACCTTGCGCATGAACGCACTGTCGTCGACGACGAGCACCGTGTGCCGGCGGCTAGAGGACGAGGTCACCGGTCTTCAGCGAGCGCACCATCACCCGCCCGTCCGTGAGGTGGAAATACACGCTGCGGCCGTGCTCTCCGCCGACGTCCTCGGCGGCGAGGGCGACCCCCGCGCTCGCCAGCGCCTGACGCGAGGAGACGACGTTGCGCTCGCCCATGTTGATCCCGCTCGCCGGAAGCAGCGCGCCGAACATGCTCGAGCCGCCGGCGATCTTCGCGACGTAGGGACCGCGCGCGCCGAGCTTGCGCATCTCCTCGAGGAGGAGCGGCACCGCGGTGGTCGGGAACTTCGCGCGATTGGCGGCGTCGCGGGACAACCCTTCGGCCGGAAGCAGCACGTGGGCGAGCCCGCCGACGCGGGCCAGCCGGTCGTAGATCGCGATCGCGACGCACGAGCCGAGACCGATGGTCGAGATCACCGCGTCGCCGCGCGCGACGGCGTAGTCGGCGACCTTCACGCGGAGGTCGCTCACAGCTTGCGGTAGATGCGCTCGCGCGCGTCGAGCGCGGCGAACTTGTTCCGGATCCCGCCGATCAGCGTCTCCACCTTTCCGAGGACGAGGATTCCCCCGGGGAGGAGGGCGTCGTGAAAGCGATTGAAGAGCCCTTCCTGGGTGTCGCGGTCGAAGTAGATCAGCACGTTGCGGCAGACGATCATGTGATGCCCGCCCGGAGGCGGAGACTCGAGGAGCAGGTCGCGGCGCTCGAAGCCGACGAGGGCGCGGATCGCCGGCAGCGCGCCGGCGGGGAACCCCGGAGTGAAGTATCGGTCGCGATACTCCTTTGGCGTATCGGCGAAAGCCTCCTCGGGATAGAGCCCACGCTGCGCCGCCTCGAGGCTGCGCCGGTCGATGTCGGTGCCGAGCACGCGGACGCGCTGCGGCGAGACCGGCGTGCGGGCCTTCTCGCCGGCGCGATGGAAGAGCGTCGCCAGCGAGTACGACTCCTCCCCCGACGAGCAGCCCGCGCTCCAGACCTTCACCTGGTCGCGCACCTCGGCGAGCAACATCGGCGCGATGCGATCGGCGAGGACGCCGTACGTCTCCCAGTTGCGGAAGAGCTTCGTGACGTTGATGGTCAGCGCGTCCATCAGCTTGTCCCACTCGATCGCGTCCTGGTCGAGGACGCGCGCGTAGTCGGAGTAGGTGTGGACGCCGCGGGCGCGCATGCGGACGGCGATGCGGCGGCGGAGGCACTTGTCCTTGTAGCTGTCGCAGCGGAACTCGCGCTCGCGGGCGATCTTCGCGGTGAGCTCCGCGAACTGGCGATCCTCGACCTCGGTGCTCATCGCATCACCTTCTTCACCGCGTCGAGATTCGTGCGCACGATCTGATTTTCCGGATCCAGCTCGAGGGCGCGCTCCCAGCACTTCACCGCCTCGTCGCGCTCCTGCCGCTTGTACCGGATGTTGCCGAGCTTCATGTATACGTCGTCCCCTAACGCGGGATTGAGCTTGACCGCGCGCGAATAGGCGTCGAGCGCCTCGTCGTACTGCGCGTTGCGGTACTGGTAGTCGCCCATGTTCTTGTGGAGCTGGGCGAGGCTGGCGTCCTCGTGCAGTCCGCGCTCGACGGTGACCGAGGCTTCCTGCAGGCTGCCGCGGCGCTCCTGCGCCACGGCGAGGTTGTTGAAGAGCGGCGCCGCGTGCGGGTGTACGCCGATCCCCTCGCCGAGCAGCGCGGCGGCGCGATCGAGATCGCCGGCGAGCGCCGCGGCGAGCGCCGCGTAATGGAACCACGCCGCGGCCGGGGGACGCTTGCCCCACAGCGGCTTCGCCGCGCGCAGCGTCGCGTCCGCGGCGGCGACGTCGCCCATCCGCAGCGCGAGCACGCCGAGCGAGGTCTGCACGCGCGGATCGTTCGCGCCGCCGCGCGCGCCCGCTTCCTCGAGCGCCGCGCGCGCCTCGTCGTAGCGGCCGAGCCGCTCGAGCGCGTAGGCGAGGTTGTGGAAGGCGGCGAACTTCGCGCCCGGCGCGGACGCGGTCTCGTGGAACGCGTTCGCCGCGTCCGGCCACTTCCCCTGCCGCATGAGCACGAGTCCCATGTGGAATCCCGCCGCGGAGTCGCCAGGACGCAGATCGGCGACGCGGCGAAACTCGCGGATCGCCTCCTCGAGCATCCCCGTCTTGTAGAAGGCGATGCCGAGGTTGCGATGCTCGTCGACGCGCGCGTCGGAGACCGCGGGCTCGGGCGCTTTCGTCTTGCCGACGCGGTTGAGGTACCCGGCGGTGACGAGCCCGTAGAGCGCCTTGCCGACGCTGAACTCGCCGAGCCCGGAGTCGTCGATGAGCGCGGCGACGTCGCGGCGTCCGTCCATCAGCCCGACGAGAGTCTCCTGCTCGCTGGTGAGCGGAGCGTCGCCCTGCGCGACCTTCGCCCGGTCGACGGCGAAGACGATGTCGAAGCTCGGGATCTTCTTCTCGATCAGCGACCACTCGTCCACGCGGCGCGCGCCCTCGAGGAGGAGCGCGTCCGGGTTGATCGAGACGAGAAGATCCTGCTCCTCGGGACGCATGTCCGCCTCGAAGTTGAACGAGCCCTGTGTCCAGGTGAAGAGATAGTAGACCGCTTCCTCGATCTGCACGCGGATCTGCTGGTGCAGCTCTTCACGAAGCAGCGCGCCATGGGCGATGAGGATCTCGCCGAGGCGCTTGTCGCGCTGCCTGGTCTGCGCCTCGATGGCCGCGTCGAGCTGCGCGCCGGAGATGACGCCGTTCTTGACGAGGATGTCGCCGAGCCGGTCGCGCCGGTTGACGATCGACGCGTAGCAGATGCGTCCCTTGTCGAAGTAGATGTAGCCGAAGTTGTTCCGGTGCGTCACGCTCAGGCAGCCGGTCTTCTTCCCCATCGAGAGGAGCTGGAGGACGTCGGGGAGCGACGCTTCCTTGAGTGAGCCCTTGATGGCCATCGGCTACCTCCACTCCTCGATGGCGCGGCCGGCGACGTCGGGCCAGTCCCAGACGACCTTCTCGTCGTCGAGGAAGAACGCGTCCATCGCGCGCGCGTTCACCGGCGCGGGCGCGGGCGCGGAGCCCACGCCCTCGAGCTCCTTGCGCGCGAGGTCGACGTTCAACGACACGCCGGCGACGTCCGCCGCGGCGACGAGACGGTTCACCGTCCCGATGATCTCGCGCACGCTGCTCGCCGGGCGGTCGCTCAGATACTCGAGCAGGCCATCCTCCGGCGGCGGCTCGACGAGGCTCAGGTAGCGCGCGTAGAGCTTCTCGCGCAGCGCGCGATCGGGCGAGCTGATCCCGACGACGAGCCCACCCTCGAAGCGCGAGCGCAGCCGCTCCTCGAGCCCGTCGAGATCCTTCGGCTCGCGGTCGCTCGTGAGGACGATCTGCTTGCCCGCGCCGTGCAGCGCGTTGAAGATGTGAAAGAGCTCCTCCTGCGTGCGCTCCTTCCCCGCCATGAACTGGATGTCGTCGATGATCAGCGCGCCCGCGGCGCGGTAGCGCGCGCGCCAGCGCTCGAGGGTGCCGTCCTGGAGCGCGGCGATCAGCTCGTCGATGAACTCGCCGGCGCTGACGAAGGACACGCCGATCGCACCGCCGCTCGCCTCGACGATCTCGTTCCCGATCGCGTTCGCGAGGTGCGTCTTCCCGACCCCGCTCGGCCCGTGGACGAAGAGCGGGTTGTACTTGCCGCCCGGGTCCGCGGCGACCGCGTCCGCGGCCTTCACCGCGAGCTGGTTGGAGGGGCTGACCTCGAAGCCCGCGCGCGTGAACGCCGACGACGGTCCCGGCGGAGGCACCTCGCCCGCCTCGGCGCGGCGCACGACGTCCTCGGCGTCCCTCACGCGCTCCGGATCGCGGAACACCTCGCTGGCGCCGAGCGCGGGGTCGATCGCGTTGACCTCCTGCTCGAGCGCGCGCAGCCGCTCGACGGCGGCGGTGTACATGCCGAGCAGCCCCTCGATGTCCGGCGCCTTCGGCATGTGCAGGGCGCGCTCGAGCACCTGCGTGCGGTACCCTTCCCCGTTCCAGTAGGCGACGGCCTCGCTGAGGCGCATCCGCCAGCCCTCGACGTTCTGGGCGACGACGCTGGCGACGTCGGAGAGGAAGCTCATGTACTCGCCGCCGCGCTCCTTCGCCGGCGTCGGGGCGCGCCACGCCGGCGCGGGCTCGCCGAGGACGACGCGCACCTGGTCGGTGCGCACCGGGCCGCCGAGCTGCTGCTGGGCGATGATGCGGTTGAGCGCCCCCTGGAGCTCACGGACGTTCCCGTACTCCGTCTTCGCCAGCTCCTCGAGAACGTTAGGCCTGAGCGCGACACCGCGCTCGTCGCACTTGTTCCGGAGGATGGCGACGCGGGTCTCGTAGTCGGGCGCGCCGATGTCGACGATCAGGCCGCCGGCGAGCCGGGTGACGAGGCGCTCGTCGACGTCGGCGATCTCGTTCGGCGGGCGGTCGCTCGTCATCACGATCTGCCGGCCGGTGCCGGCGAGCGCGTTGAACAGGCGGAGCATCTCCGTCTGCGTCTCGCGGCGGCCGGTGAGGAACTGCACGTCGTCGAGGAGGAGGATGTCGACGTGCTGGTAGCGCTGGGTGAAGGTCGCCGTCTGCCCGATGGAGATCGCGGCGTGCAGCTGCTCCATGAAGTCGTCGAGGGTGACGTACTCGACCTGGAGCGTCGGCTGGAGCTGCCGCGCGTGGTTGCCGATCGCGCCGGCGAGGTGGGTCTTGCCGAGCCCGGAGGCGCTGTAGATGAAGAGCGGGTTGTACGCGGCGCCCGGCGACTCGGCGACCGCGCGCGCCGCGGCGACGGCGAGGCGGTTGGCCGAGCCGACGACGAAGTTCTCGAAGCGGAAGCGGGCGTCGGGCTGCACTACCGCGCTCCCGCTCCGGCGCTGAGCTTCCTGAGCACGAGCTCCGAGATGCCGCGCAGCGTCTCGAAGACGCCGTGGCCATGGAGCGCGTCGGCGGCGAAGTGCGGCGCGCCCCAGAAGTTCAGCGCGTCCTCGAGATCGGGCACCCCCAGGATCAGATCGGACGGCAGGTCCTGCTTGTTGTACTGGATCACGAGCGGGATCTGCCGCGCGTCGATCCCCTGCTCGGCGAGGTTCGCGTGCAGGTCCTGCATGCTCTCGATGTTCTCCTGGAGCTGCCGCGCCTGGCTGTCGCCGACGAAGACGACGCCGTCGGCGCCCTGGAGCACGAGCTTGCGGGTGGTCTGGTAGTAGACCTGTCCGGGGACGGTGTAGAGCTGGAACTTCGTCGTGAAGCCGGAGATCTGGCCGAGATCGAGGGGGAGGAAATCGAAGAACAGGGTGCGATCGGTCTGTGTGGCGAGCGAGACCATCTTCCCCTTCCGGTCCTCCGGCACCTGCCCGTAGATGTAATGCAAGTTCGTCGTCTTCCCCGACCGCCCTGGGCCGTAGTAGACGATCTTGCAGGTGATCTCGCGGGTCGCGTAGTTGACGAGTGACACGGAGCCGGAGCGTTAGGCGCGCCCGAAGTGCGCGGCGAGGTTGCGATTGAGCTCCCCCTCGAAGTTCTCGGGGAGGACGACGGACGGCGGCTCCACGGGGGGCGCGGCCTCGACGAGACGGCCGACGAACTCCCCGTAGTAGAGCTGGACCAGCCCGAGCGAGCTCTCCTTGTCGAACACCGAGAGGAAGATGTACAGCCCGCGTGGCGTCCGGGCCGGCGCGAGGAAGATCTGGCGCTCCCTCCCCGCGTGGTGAAGCACGTCGAACGGCTTGCCGTCGAGCTGCTTGCCGAGCTCCCCCGCCGAGGCGTGGATCGCCGCGGCGAGCGCGCAGGCGGACATCACGTCCACCGAGCGCGTGAAGCCGGACTGCGCGAGCACCTGGCCGCTCGTGTGCAGGAGCAGCGCCAGGCGCACGCGCGCGTCGGCGACGAACCGCCGCAGCGGCTCCTCGACCCAGTTCTCGACGACGGCGACCGTCATGTCTCGAGCACCTGCGTCGCGCGAAGCATCTCGACGCGGATGAGACCGACGTTGGCGCGCGCCTCGGCCACGGTGACCAGCAGCAGGTCGCCGCGCCCGACGGCGCAGACGCGCCCGCGCTCCGCCTCGAGCTGCACGAAGCTCGATGTCCCGAGCCCCGCCGCCTCCGCGGAGAGCCGCGCCTTGCGGTAGAGCGACGCGGCCAGCGCGGCGACGACGCTCCCCTTCACCCCGATCTGCAGGTTCGAGTCGACGATGATCCCGTCGGCCTCGCTGACGACCATGCTCCCGAGCACGCCGCGTTGCCGGGTGAGGGCGGCGAGGACTTCGGCGAAGGGCGAGTCGCTCATGCGACGCCTCCGACGAAGGCCTTCGCCCGCGCCACGCAGCGGTCGAGGAAGCGGCGGACCATGCCTAACGGCATCGCCCGGTCGGCGGCGACGAGTAGCAGCCCGTCGCGCGGCGCCGGGGCGAGCGCCACCGTCGCCACCTCGGTCTCGACGACGATCGAGGTCCAGTCGCCGAGGTCGAGGTGCCGCATCGCGCGCTGCGCCTCGTCGCTCACGCCGCTGAGCTCCGCGCCGACCTCCTGCGCCACGTCGCGCCCGTCGTAGGCGACGTACGCGCCGGCGAGAACGAAGCCGTCGGCGTCGAGCAGCAGCGCGGTCTGGTCGGCGTCGCCGATGAGGTCCGCGAAGAGCGCGCGCGGATTCCGGTTCATCGCGTCCCGCTCGCGCGGGTCGATGGCCGGCTCCGGGGGCGGCGGAGGCGCCGGATGCTGCGCGCTGCGCAGCGTGTCGGCGAGCCAGGGCGGATCGGGGAGCGGCGCCGGCGCGGCACGGCCGGCGACGCACACCTCGCCACTCCGACGCGGCGGGTAGAGCTCACCGCTGCGACGCGGCGCGGGCATCTCCC
>JABFXC010000222.1 GCA_013361935.1 Gemmatimonadaceae bacterium | reverse complement strand
CCGGCTTCGCGCAGCGCGTGGTGCTCGCCCTTCATCATCTTGCCGAAGCTCTTCACGTCGGCGCTCGTCCCCTTCGTCGACGCGAGCTTGCCGCCGGCGCTGTCCGTCATGTTGGCGACGTCGAGGTACGCGACGATGTCGGCGTCGCTCGGCGCGGCGGGCTGCGCGGCGGGGGCGTTCTGGCTGACGTTGCCGGCGGCGCTGTCGTTGGCGGTGCCGTCGTTGGTGCCGCTCTTGTCCTGCGCGCAGGCGGCAAGAGCGAGCGCGCCGGCGGCGAGGGCGAGATGGGTGAAGCGGGTAGTACGCATGTGGTGTCCTCCGCGGAGACCGGTCAGGGTGCGTACGAGGGGGGCAAGAAGCATACGCAAGCGCCCCTGGCCGCGATCGGGCCAGGGGCGCTCGAGAGCAGGAGACCCGCCGCGGATCAGCGGGGACGCGGCGGCGTGTTCGTGCCCGAGGTTCCGGTGCGCGACGTATCGCGGGAGCCGCTCGCTCCCGAGGTCCCGGTCGCGCTGCCGGACTGCGTGCCGGTCGTCCCGCCGGCGGTGTTCCCGGTGGTGCCCGGGGTCCCCGGCGTTCCGGTGGTGCTCGTGGCGCCCTGCGGGTTCGTCGTGCCCATCGTTCCGGCCGTTCCGGGCGTGTTGCCCATGCTGCCGTTGGCGCCCATGGTGGTGTCGGTGCCGACGGCGCCGGTGGAGGTCGCGCTCGTCGTGTCCGACGCGCGACTCCCGCCGCTGCACGCCGCGACCAGCAGGGCGGCGCCCGCGGCCATCGCGACGTTGGTGATGCGTTCCTTCTTCATGCTGTCCTCTCGGGATTGGGGTGGTGCGCCCCGGGGCGCAAGAAGCGTACACATGACGTGCAGATGACACGGGGCGACCGTTAGGCACTGCCGAGGCCGCCCGTGAGGAGGGAATCGGTTAGTTTGATTTCCATGAGTGAAGAACGACCCGAACCGACCGACCGATTGGGCAGCACCGCGCCGGATGCCGGCGCGCTCCCAGTGGCGCCGAGCCTCGCGCCGGCGCTGGCGAACACCGAACGGCGCGCGGCTTTCGTGGGAGGACCCCGCGGGCCCGCGGAGACCGCCCCCGTCGACCGCCGCACCGTCTTCATCGCCGGACTCGCCATCGCGATCGCGATCGGCGCCGGGCTGATCGCCCAGCTCCTGCTCAAGCTGATCGCGCTGGCGACGAACCTCTCCTTCCTCGGACGCTTCTCCACCGAGTTCCTCTCCCCCGGGTCGGCGCATCCGTCGCGCCTTCTCCTGTTGATCGTGCCGGTGCTGGGCGGGCTCATCGTCGGCCTGATGGCACGCTACGGATCGGCGGCGATCCGCGGACACGGCATCCCCGAGGTGATGGAGCGGGTGTTGCTCGGGGAGAGCCGGATCCCGGCGCGGGTGATGTTTCTCAAGCCGCTCTCGGCGGCGGTCGCGATCGGGACGGGCGGTCCCTTCGGCGCGGAGGGGCCGATCATCGCGACCGGAGGCGCGCTCGGCTCGATCATCGGGCAGATCATCCGGATCACCGCCGACGAGCGGAAGGTGCTGCTCGCGGCGGGAGCAGCCGCCGGCATGGCGGCGACCTTCGGGAGCCCGGTGTCGGCGGTGCTGCTCGCGGTCGAGCTGCTCCTTTTCGAGTACCGGCCGCGTTCACTGATTCCCGTCGCGCTGGCGGCGGCGACGGCGGCGGGGGTGCGCGTGCTCTTCGACGGGAGCGCGCCGGTGTTTCCGATCCCGACGATCACGTCGGCGAGCGAGGTCGCGCTGGCGAGCTACGTCGTGCTCGGCGCGCTGATCGGGGTGATCGCGGTGGGGATCACGCGCATCTCGTACGGAATCGAGGACGCGTTCGAGAAGATCGGACATCGCACCGGGATCCACTGGATGTGGTGGCCGGCGATGGGCGCGTTCGTCGTCGGCGTCGTCGGGATGATCGAGCCGCGGACGCTGGGCGTCGGCTACGAGAACATCACCGGGGCGATCGCGGGAACGATCGCCGGGCGCGCGCTGCTCGTGCTCGTCGTCCTGAAGTTCATCTCCTGGTCGGTGTACCTCGGCAGCGGCACGTCGGGGGGGACGCTCGCGCCGTTGTTCACCATCGGCGGCGGGATCGGCGCCTGGATCGGCGCGTTCATGGCGGCGACGCTGCCGGCGTTCGGCGTCGACCCGCACGTGGCGGGGCTGGTGGGGATGGCGGCGATGTTCGCCGGCGCGTCGCACGCGCTGCTCGCGTCGATCGTCTTCGCCTTCGAGACGACGCGCCAGCCGTTAGGCCTGCTGCCGCTCCTCGCCGGGTGCAGCGCCGCCTATCTCGTCTCGCTGCTGCTCAGCCGGCACTCCATCATGACGGAGAAGCTGGCGCGGCGCGGGATGCGGATCCAGACGGAGTACGCCGCGGATCACCTCGCGCAGGTCCTGGTGCGCGACGTCGCCGCGCACGACGTGGTGACGATCCGCGCCGACCACAGCATCGACACCGTGCGGCGCTGGCTCGAGTCGGGGGCGCGGGGGGCGTCGCATCAGGGCTTCCCGGTGGTGGACGAGCTGGGACATCTCGTCGGCGTGGTGACGCGTCGCGACCTGCTCGACCCGAAGCTCGACGGCTCGACGCTGCTGCGCGACCGCCTGCGCCGCCCGCCGGCGGTGATCTACGACGACAGCACGCTGCGGGAGACGGCGGACCACATGGTGCTCGAGCAGGTGGGCCGTCTCCCGGTCGTCACGCGCGAGAATCCGCGCACGGTGGTCGGGATCATCTCGCGCAGCGACCTCCTCGCCGCGCACGCGCCGCGGCTGCGTGCCGCGCGCCGAAAGAGCAACAGCGGCGCGTTCGCGTGGATCGGGAGGCGGCGGAGGGCATAGCCTGGTCGCGACGCGGGTCGCGACGCGGGTCGCGTAGAGGCTGGGTGCGCATTCGGGCGTCGCGCGGTTATGGGTAGAGAGATCACCGAGACACCGAGGGTTCCGAGAGAGCTCACGATCTCGGTGCCTCGGTGATCTCCCCGGCTGAACCGCGCGACCTCACCGCCGGGACAAACCCCGACGCGACCGGCACCGCACCGTCCGCGGAAATCCGCGTTACGCCGTTGCCGTTTCGCAGTTGCCGCTTCCGGCTCCTGCCTAACGATTCCCCACGATGTCCGCGTACTCGCGGTGCCGCTTCACGTAGGTCGACACGAAGGGACAGGCGGGGACGACCTGAAGGTGCTGTGCGCGCGCCCAGTCGAGGCCGGTCTTCGCGAGCGCGGCGCCGATGCCCTGCCCCTCGCTCTCCGACGGGACGCCGGTGTGGGTGAAGATGACGCGCTTGCCCTCGCGCATGTACTCGAGGGTCGCTTCGCCGCCGTCGACGTCGGCGACGAAGCGGGAGGCGGAGGGCTCGTGGCGGATGGACATGTCGCTCATGATACCGGAGTGATCGCAGGGTCCGCGCCGCGGCGCAGCACGAGGAGCGCGACCTGCGGGCGTGCGCCGAGCCGGAAGGGGATTCCCCAGTAGCCCGTCCCCGGGTGGACGTAGAGCAGCGAGCTCCCCTCCCGAGAGATCCCCATCGCGTGCGGAAGGAAGAGCGACGCGAGGCTCCAGTCGGCCGCGGGGATCGCGAGCTGCCCCCAGTGCGTGTGTCCGCTGAGGGTGAGCGCCGCGCCGCGCGCGGCGAGCTCGGGCCAGAGCGCGGGGTTGTGCGCGAGCGCGACGACCGGGACTCCCGCGGGAACGGCCGCGTACGCGCGCGCGACGTCGGGGGCGACGTGCCGGGATTCCGAGCCGCCCCAGCCGCGGCCGCGGCCCGCTGGATCACCGACGCCGACGATCGCGAGCGGCGCGTCCTTCCAGCGGACGACGCGCGCGTCGTTCACGAGGACGATCTCGTTCGTCAGCCGCGCGAGCTCGCCGGCGACCGCGTCCCACCCGGCGTAGACGTCGTGATTCCCGGCGATCGCGAAGACGCCGAGCGGAGCCTGGAGGTCGCCGAAGAATCGCGCGTAGATCGCGACGTCCTCCGAGCGGTCGTCGACGAGATCCCCAGTCACCGCGACGAGATCGGGAGCGAAGCGCTCGATCTCGCGGCGAACGCGCGCGAGGAAGCTCCGCGGGATGTGCGGGCCGACGTGGAGGTCGGAGATCTGGACGATGCGCAGCCCCTCGAGCGCCGTGGGCAGATCGGGGATCGCGACGTCGAAGGCGCGGATGGCGAGCCAGCGCGAGCCGATGTAGCCGGCGGTCAGAGCGGCGACCGCGATGGCGAGGGCGACGCCAGCGGCCCACCGTCCCCCGGCGAGGGGCGCATGGAAGAACGCGCCGACGACGATGCCGAGCAGCGCCGCGGCGGCGATGATCGGCAGGAGGAGCTGCGCGTAGAGCGTCACCCGCACGACGAGCACGCGGAACCAGCCGCGCGGATAGAAGGGCCATCCCCGCCAGCGGACGAGGAGGAGGATCGGCACGGTGACGTACGCGACGAGCAGCAGCAGCTCGACGGTCGCCCAGGGATGACCGATCGTCAGCGCGAGGAGCGTCAGCCAGGCGGCGAGCTGGTACAGGGTGAAGCGCTGCGCGAAGCGGCCGCGGCGCGGCGGCGGGCTGGCGGACGGAGGGCTCATCCCCGGTGAATGTAATCCCGCTCTCGCCGCGTTCCGGGCCCGGCCGTCGCGGCACGGCCCCTGCTTTATGAGGGCCGCGAACGGAGGCGCATCGTCTCCGTACGTCGCAGCACGAAGCTCGAACCCGACAGGATCGAAGGAACCGATGACCACGCAGATCGTCACCGACAGTCCCCGCGCCGCTCAGGGCACCCGCGCCATCCGCGCCGACCGCCGGACGCGCATGCGTCTCCGCGAGCTCTGCGACGAGGTGCTGGCCTCATATCGCGTCGCGAAGGCGCGCGATCTCTTCGACGAGAACGAGCGGAACGAGGCGCGGGCGGTGCTCGCGCGCATTGCCCCGCTCGGCCCGGCCTGACGGCGAGCGCCGCCGCATGGCCGGCGGCACCGTCTTCGTCCTCTCGCCCGCTCGCGTCGATGGCGAGCGGGCGAAGCTGCTCCTCAACCCCGCGGCGCGATTCCCCTTCGCGACCGCGCTCCGCGAGCCGCCAGGGCTCGCGATCGGCGACGTCTTCAGCTTTCTCAGCTCGCTCTACTTCCGCGGCAAGCTCGCCTACGCGCGCCGCTTCGCGAGCCGGCTCCGCCGCGTCCCGCCGATCCTCGTCATCACCACCGACCGCGGGCTCGTGACGCCGCAGACGCCGATCACGCGCGACGATCTCGTCGCATTCTCCCGCGTCGACATCGCCGCGGCGGACGAGCGCTACGTCGCACCGCTGCGGCGCGACGTCGAACGGCTCGCCGACACCGCCGCGCACTCGACGAAGGTCGTGCTGCTCGGCAGCATCGCGACGGGGAAATACGTCGACATTCTCAGCTCCGCGTTCGGGCGGCGGCTGCTCTTCCCGGCGGCGTTCGTCGGACGCGGGGACATGAGTCGCGGAGGAATGCTGCTCCGCCACGCGCGCGAGGGGCGGCCGCTCGACTACGTCCCGATCGAGGGCGCGGTGCGGCGCGGCTCGCGTCCGCCGAAGCTCGCGCCCCTGCCGCGCCGGCGCGCCGACGACCGCGGAGACGAGCTGCGATGACCCTTCCTATCAAGCGCACCTATCCGCCCATGGAGGCGAAGCTCGTCGACGAGCTTCCAACCGGCGACGAATGGCAGTACGAGCCGAAGTGGGACGGCTTCCGCTGCCTCGCCTTCCGCGACGGCGACAGGGTCGAGCTGATGTCGAAGGCGGGGAAGCCGCTCGGGCGCTACTTCCCCGACGTCGTCGAGATGCTCGGCGCGCTGAAGGCATCGCGCTTCGTGCTCGACGGCGAGATCGTCGTCGTCGCCGACGGCGCGATCTCCTTCGACGATCTGCTGCTGCGCATCCACCCCGCGGCGAGCCGCGTGGCGCTTCTCGCGAAGGAGAGCCCGGCGAGCTTCATCGCCTTCGACCTGCTGGTCGACGCGCGCGGGAGGTCTCTCGTCGCGCTCCCGCTCGAGGAGCGGCGCGTCGCGCTGGAGAAGTTCGTCGCGAGCGCCGCGAAGGGAGTGAAGCGGTTGAAGCTTTCTCCGGCGACGACGTCGATGGCGACGGTGAAGAAGTGGTTCCGGTCGGTGGGTGGTGGGCTCGACGGCGTGGTCGCGAAGCGCGCGGACATGCCGTACCAGAGCGGCAATCGCCATGGGATGGAGAAGATGAAGCAGATGCGCACGGCGGAGTGCGTCGTCGGCGGATTTCGCTATGCGTCGAAGGGGAAGGTGGTCGGCTCGCTCCTGCTCGGCCTCTACGACGCGGGCGGCCTGCTGCACCACGTCGGCTTCACCTCGAACATCCCCGCCGAGGAGAAGAAGCCGCTCACCGCGAAGCTGGAGAAGCTGGTGAAGGCGCCTGGCTTCACGGGCCAGGCGCCGGGAGGCCCGAGCCGCTGGAGCACCGCGCGCTCGGCGGAGTGGCAGCCGCTGGCACCGAAGCTGGTGGTCGAGGTGCAGTACGATCACTTCTCGGGCGGGCGGTTCCGGCACGGGACGTCGTTCCTGCGCTGGCGACCGGACAAGGCGCCGGCGCAGTGCACGATAGAGCAAGTGGAAAGCGAGAATCGCTCGGCGATGAAGCTGCTGCGGTAGGGTCAGAAGTCTTCGGAAACCACAGCGCGGGTTCCGTTGGAAAGGGCGAGGTGGGGAGCGGAATACCGCGGGGCGGGAGATTGGTTCCGTTGGAACCGGCGGGGCGGAGAGCGGAATACCGCGGGGCGGGGCGCGGAGGGCGGGAAAGGACCTATATGGACTGTGGCCGACGCGCGGCGCCTCTGGCGCCGCAGTCGGCCACTTTCCTTGCAGGCAGGTTCTCGCTCCAACGACCCCGCCCCGTTTCTTTCCGCCCCGCCGTATTCCGCCCTCCGCCCCGCCCTTTCCAACGGAACCAATCTCCCGCCCCGCGGTTTCAATAATCTTCCTCGCCTAACGCTTTCCCGTCAGCAGCGGGTACGGGTCGATCGCGACCCCTTTCCACCAGTGCGCGCCATCGCCCCTCGCCAGCGCGAAGTGCAGGTGCGGCAGGTTCGGTGGGGCGTTGCCCGTGGTGCCGACGTAGCCGATGATCTGTCCCTGCTTGAGCGGGATCCCGTCCGCCATCCCGTCGGCGTAGCGGTCGAGGTGGGCGTACATGAGGATGAAGCGGTCGCTGGCGTCGGAGGCGTAGATCATCAGGCCGCCGTCCTTGCTCGTGAAGAGCCGGCGGAGCGTTCCGTTGGCGGCGGAGAGCACGGGGGTGCCGCGCGGGGCGGGGATGTCGAGCGCTTCGTGGCTGCGCGAGCCGCCCCCGCGCGCCTCGGTGAAGCTGTCGCGGAGCTCCGAGGTCCGGACGCCCTGCACCGGGACGACGATCGACGCCGCGAGCCAGCGCAGCTCTTCGGGCGTGGGTGCCGGCGCGTGGCCATCGGGCGCCGGCGTGGGCGGCGTGCGTCCGCTGGTGTCGCGCCGGGCTCGGGCGGCGATCGGTCCGACGACCGGCGCGGTCGCCGGCGCCGGTGCGCTCACCGCGTGCGCGCGGGCGCCCTCGGCCTTCGCCGCCTCGCGCACGCTGTCCATGTCGACGACGATCGACCCGCCCGCCGAATCGGCGACGCGCCCGTCGTCGTCCTT
>JABFXC010000096.1 GCA_013361935.1 Gemmatimonadaceae bacterium | reverse complement strand
GAACGACTCCTCGCTCACCGTGAAGCCGGCGCGCGCGAGGCGCGCGGCGCACATCGCGCGCACGCGTGCTTCCTCCTCGCCACCGGCGGGCCGGGGCGCCGCGGCGATGTCGGCGAGAAGCTGTGCCGTCCCTGCCGCCCCGTCCTCTGCCATCGACGCGGCGTCAGGCCGCGAGACGCGGGTCGGCGCGCCGCAGCAGCTCCGCGACGCGTGCCTCGTCCGCTGGCGAGAGCGGGAGGAGGGGCGCGCGGACCTTCCCGCCGCGCAGCCCCACCTGATCGAGCGCGCTCTTGATCCCGGCGACGCCGAGCCCGTTCACGATCTGCGCGGCGAGCGGAGTGAGCTGGTCCTGCGCGCGCCGCGCCGTCGCCGCGTCCCCTCGTCCGCTCCCCACCGCGCACTCGTACACCTTCGTCGCGATCGGCGCGACGAAGAGCGACACCGCGAGGATCCCGCCGCGCGCCCCACGCTGCAGCGCCGGATGGAAGGTCGTCCCGCTCCCCGTGAGCACGGTGAAGGAGTCCGACTGCGCGAGATCGACGTACTTGCCGAGGAGCTCGAGATCCCCCGAGCTGTCCTTCAGCCCGATGATGTTCTCGTGCTTCCCCAGCTCGGCGACGAGCGCCGGCTCGAGGGTGAGATGCGCGTACTTCGGAATGTTGTAGAGGATGACCGGAAGCGGGCTCTCGTCGGCGACTCGGCGGAAGTGGCCGAGCAGCGCGTCGCGCGTCATCGCGCCCAGGTAGTAGTGCGGGGCGACGACCAGCACCGCGTCGGCGCCGCGGCGCGCCGCCTCGCGCGAGCGCCTGACGACGTTCCGCGTCGACTCGCCCCCGCAGCCGGCGACGAGCCAGCGCTCCTTCGGCACCGCCTCGCGCGCCCACGCCACCAGGTCGCCGCGCTCCTCCTCGTCGAGGAGCGCCGCCTCCCCCGACGATCCGCAGACGACGATCCCGTGCACCCCGTCGGCGAGATGCTGCCTGACGTTGGTCAGGAACGCGTCGCGGTCGAGCGTCTCGTCCTCGCGGAAGGTCGTGACGACGGGGCTGAGGACGCCGCCTAACGGTCTCGCCGGAGCACGCTCGGTCATTGCATTAGAGGTTGAGGAAGTCGATCCCCGATCCGAAGCCGTCGTTCGCCGGCGCCTCCGCCGGCTGCCCGCCGGCGGGCGCGACCGCCGCCACGTTCGCCGACTGCCGCTTCGCCAGCCCGCCGAAGGTGCGCATCTGCAGCTCGAAGTCGCTCGGCTTCGACGCGTTCGCGTGCGCGACCTCGTACGCCACCTCGCCCGACGCGACGAGGTCCCCCAGGTGCTGGTCGAACGTCTGCATCCCGTACTGCTCGCGGCCGTCCACCATGTAGTCCCGGATCTCGCTCAGGTTGCCCCCGTCGACGATCAGATCGCGGATCGTCGGCGTCACCACCAGGATCTCCGCCGCCGCGACGCGCCCCTTCCCGTCCGCGCGCGGCAGCAGCCGCTGCGAGATCACCGCGTGCAACGACTCGGCCAGCCGGATGCGGACCACCGCCTGCTCCTGCGGGGGAAACATGGCCATGATCCGCATGATCGTCGAGATGGCGTCCGGCGTGTGCAGCGTCGAGATCAGCAGGTGCCCCGTCTCCGCCGCCTTGATCGCCGTGTCGATCGTCTCCGCGTCGCGCATCTCGCCGATGAGGATCACGTCGGGATCCTGCCGCAGCGCGGCGCGCAGTCCCATCTTGAAGCTCTCGGTGTCCTGGCCGATCTCGCGCTGCGTCAGCGACGACTTGACGTCGCGGTGCAGGAACTCGATCGGGTTCTCGAGCGTGATGATGTGGCGATTCTCGTTCGTGTTGATGTAGTTCACCAGCGCCGCCATCGTGGTGCTCTTCCCGGATCCTGTGACGCCGGTCACGAGCACCATCCCGCGCTCCGCCTCGGCGATCTTCGTCAGCGTCTTCGGCAGCTTCAGCGCCTCCACCGACGGCACCTCGAAGGGGATCACGCGCATCACGATCGCGAAGCTCCCGCGCTGCCGCAGGATGTTCACGCGGAAGCGCCCGATCCCCTGTGCCCCCCACCCACAGTCGTAGTCGGTGATCGAGTCGATGCGCTTGCGATCCTCCTCGTTCCGGATCAGGTCGATCGCGATCGCGCGCGTCTGCTCCGGCGTCAGCGCCTGACGCGTGAGCGGCACGAGCTCGCCGTCGATGCGCGCGCGGAAGACGTCCCCCGCCTTGATGTGGATGTCCGAGGCACCCCGATCGACCGCCGCCTTGATGATTCGCTGCATCGTTCTCCCCGTGCTTCCGGTGATTCCCGCCTAGTAACCAG
Organism: Gemmatimonadaceae bacterium; assembly: GCA_013361935.1. Taxonomy (GTDB): domain Bacteria; phylum Gemmatimonadota; class Gemmatimonadetes; order Gemmatimonadales; family Gemmatimonadaceae; genus JABFXC01. The sequence continues at coordinate 5,368 of JABFXC010000096.1, read as the reverse complement.
CGCGCTTGTCGACGAGGTTCCGCAACGGCCGACCCTCGCTGTAGCGCGCCCAGTTGTCGATGAACAGATCGAGCTGCCGCCCCCAGTAGCGGAGCGGCGAGACCCCCGAGACGTGCGGGGTCAGAAGCGCCCGCCGGATCCGCCAGAGCCGGCTCGTCGCGGCGAGCGGCTCCTCACGGAACACGTCGAGCACCGCGCCCCGGATGCGTCCCTCCTCCAGGGCGTCGGCGAGCGACTCCTCGTCGAGCAGCGAGCCGCGTCCGACATTGACGACGATCGCGTCGCTCCGCAGTCTCGCGATTCGTTCGCGGTCGAGCAGCTCGCGTGTCTCGGATGTCGACGGTGTCGCGAGAACGATCACCTGCGCCCGCGGCAGCTCCGCGTCCAGCGCGTCCGGTCCCACGACGCGCTCGAATCCTTCCGGCACGCCGAGCTCCGGGCGCCGGCGGACGCCGACGCAGCGCGCTCCGAGGGCGGAGAGCGCCCGGGCGATCGCCGAGCCGAGCCCGCCAGCGCCGACCACGAGCACGTCGCAGTCGCCGACCTCGCGCACCGGCGAATCGTCGCTCACGAAGGGCGCCTTGTCCCACTTCGCGCCCTGCTGCTGCTCGACGGCGAAGTCGAAGCCCCTCAGGAAATGCAGCACCCCGCCGAGCACGTACTCGGCGATCGGCTCGCCGTAGATCCCCGCCGAGTTGGTGAGCAGCACATCGCTCGCGACCATCTCCGGGAAGAGCGCCGCGCCGACGCCGGCGGCCGCCGAATGCACCCAGCGGAGGACGCGCCCCGCCTCGAACACCGGCTGCGACAGCCCGAAGCCGAAGTACGCCTCGGCGCCGGCGACGACGCGCAGTGCTTCGTCGCTCGGCGGACGGCCGCCGTCGCCGTCGGACACCGTGGGGGCGCTGACGAAGTGCACGCGCCAGCCGCGGGGTGTCGCCGCGGCGATCCGGCGGCGACCCTCCTCGGGGAGGGACCAGTTGCGCGAGGTCGCGGCGAGATCGACGACGAGGAGCCGCGGCGCGTTGGCTGCTTCGGGCAACGCCGTGCGCTCAGTCGAACTGCGCGCTGAGCACGTCGCTTCGACGCATCAGCGCCGCGGCGATGATGTCGTACTGGCGCGCCGGCCCCATGAGCTTCAGCTCGTACGTGCGGTCGTCGGTGTGCTCGTACACTGTCTTCTGGACCACCTGGATCCCCGCCGAGTTGAAGATCTGCTCGAGCTCGTCGAACGGCGTGCGCGGAAGCACCCGCAGCGTGCCGCCGATGACGCGACGCGTCTGCAGCAGCCGCTTCTCGACGCGCCCGAGCCCCCAGAGCACGCTCGCGACGAGCAGCGTCGCGCCGAGCGCCTCGAGATAGCTCCCGCTGCCGATGGTGAGCCCGATCGCCGCGACCACCCAGATCGTCGCCGCGGTGGTCAGTCCGACCACCGTGCCGCGCGCCTGGAGGATCGTCCCCGCGCCGAGGAAGCCGATCCCGGACACCACCTGCGCCGCGAGGCGCGCCGGGTCGCCGACGCGAGCGCCCGTCTCGGTGATCCCGATACGCACCGAGAGGTCCATGAGCATCGCCGATCCCACGCAGATCAGGATGTTCGTACGCAGGCCGGCGGGCTTTCCGGAGAGCTCGCGCTCCAGCCCCACGGTCCCGCCGAGCAGCACGGCGAGCGCGAGCTTGGCCAGCAGGTCGAGCCGCAGGACGCTGACGACGAGTCCTGCGGAAGGGAGGTCGGCGGGGGCGAGTATCACGATGGGGAGGAAGCTCGGACGAGTTGCGCGATCTCCCCCGGGGGCACGTCAGCCGCGATCGAGCGGCCGACGCGTCCGCACCGTCCCGCCGCTGCTACGAGTTTCCGAGATCGCGGACTTCGTCGGGCGAGGTCTGCGGCGAGGAATCGCCGTAGGACATGCTCCGCGCCTGTTCCTCGAGCTGGGAGATCGTCGCCTCGTCCGGTTCGGTCGGGGTGGCAAACTGGCGGAAGACGGTGCTCCCGCACTTTTCGCACTTAATAGACGATGGAACGCTCTTATCGAAAAACTGCTCGGCGCCGCAGGTCAGGCAGACCATGGTGACGAGGCCGCGGGGTCCGCGGGAGGAGGCCATTCCAAGCTCCGGTTGAGGTCTCCCGGTTCTCAGGCAAGTCCCATGCGCTCCTTCACATGGTCCACCGTCTCGCGCGCGATCACCCGGCATTTCGCGGCCCCGGCCGCGAGCGCCTCGTCGACGATCGCCGGCCTCTCGGCGATCTCCGCCGCGCGCCGGCGGATCGGCGTGAGCTCGCGATCCATCGACTCGTGCAGGACCTTCTTGCAATCGATGCACCCCCAACCCGCGGTGCGGCAGTTCACCGCGACCATCTCCACCGTCTCCGGGGGACTGAACGCCTTGTGCAGATGGTAGATGTTGCACACCTCCGGCGTTCCCGGATCGGTGCGCCGCTGCCGCGCCGGGTCCGTCGCCGCCGGACGCAGCTTCGCCCAGATCTGCTCGCTCGTCTCGAGCAGCCCGATGTAGTTGTTCAGCGACTTCGACATCTTCGCCTGGCCGTCGAGCCCCATGATCCGGCGCGCCGGAGTGAGCACGGGCTGCGGCTCGGGAAAGTAGTCCTCGCCGCCGCCGAACTGCGCGTTCCAGCGCCGCGCGACGACGCGCGAGAGCTCGAGGTGCTGCACCTGATCCTCGCCCACGGGCACCAGGTCGCCTCGATAGAGGAGAATGTCCGCGGCCTGGAGCACCGGATAGGTGAGCAGTCCGACCATCACGCTCTCCTGCCGCTGCGACTTGTCCTTGAACTGCGTCTGCCGCTCGAGCTCACCGAGGGGGGTGACGCTATTGAAGATCCAGGTCAGCTCGGTATGTTCCGGCACGTCCGACTGCATGAACAGCGTCGCCTTCGCGGGATCGATTCCCGCGGCGAGCAGCGACGCGGCCATCTCGCGCCGGCGGCGCCGCAGGAGCTGCGGCTCGAACGGCTGGGTGATGGAGTGGTAGTCGGCGACGAAGAAGATCGACTCGTACCGCTCCTGCAGCTCCACCCAGTTCTTGACGGCGCCCAGGTAGTTGCCGATGTGGAGCTCACCCGACGGCTGAATTCCGCTTAGGATCCGTGGCATCACGCGAACATAGAGACGCGCCCATGCGCGGGCAACCCGCGGGACGCGGGCGGGAGAGCGCGCGCGATCCACTGAACGCACGTCTGCTCGAAACGGCGGTCGCCGCGGCGCGAGGCGCGGCCGATGTCATTCGCGCGAACGCGGGCGGAGTAGCCGCCGGCCGCTGGGAGGTGAAGCGCCCCTCCGACTTCGTCTCGTTCGTCGACCGTGGCGCCGAGCTGCGAATCGCGGAGATCATCGCGCGCGACATCCCCGACGCGCGGCTGCTCGGCGAGGAGGCGACCCCGGACGCGGCGCTGGACCGCGGGATCGTCTTCGTCGCCGACCCGCTGGACGGGACGACGAACTTCCTGCACGGCTTTCCCGCCTACGCGGTCTCCATCGCGGCGCTCGTCGACGGCGAGCTGCGCGCGGGCGTCGTGCTCGACGTTCCGCGCGCCGAGCTGTTCACCGCGATCGCCGGTGAGGGCGCCTGGCGCGACGGGGACGCGATCTCCGTCTCGGCGACGACGGATCCTTCGCGCGCGCTGATCGGCACCGGCTTTCCGTTCAGGGATCGCGATCTCGTCGAGACCTACGTCGAGCGGCTCCCGCCGATCATGGCCGCGACCGCGGGAATTCGCCGGGCGGGCGCCGCCGCGCTCGATCTCGCCGCCGTCGCCTGCGGACGCTTCGACGCGTTCTGGGAGCTGCGGCTCGCGCCGTGGGACGTCGCCGCCGGGCTGCTCCTCGTCCGCGAGGCCGGCGGCGTCGTCACCGACCTCCGCGGCGAGCCGGCGCGCGTCGCGCATGGCGGCCTCGTAGCCGGCAACCCCGTCATGCACCGCTGGCTGTTCGAGCAGCTCAACCCTAACGGTCCGACCGAATGAAGCTCGTCGAGTGTGTTCCGAACTTCTCCGAGGGACGTCGTCCGGAGGTCGTCGCCGCGATCCGCGGCGCGATCGCCGGCGTCGACGGTGCGTCGATCCTCGACGTCTCCTCCGACGCATCGCACAACCGCACCGTCGTCACCTTCGTCGTTCCTCTCGAGCGCGCGGTGGACGCCGCCTTCGCGGGCATCGCGAAGGCGCGTGAGCTCATCGATCTGAACGCGCATCGGGGGGAGCATCCGCGGATGGGGGCGGCGGACGTCGTGCCCTTCATCCCGCTCGAAGGCGCGACGATGGAGGACTGCATCGTCCTCGCTCGCCAGCTCGGCGAGCGCGTCGGACGCGAACTGCAGATCCCCGTCTTCCTCTACGAGCGCGCGGCGACCATGCCGTCGCGCGAGAATCTCGCCGACGTCAGGCGCGGCGAGTTCGAGGGGCTGCGCGAGGAGATCGGGACGAATGCCGCGCGCAGGCCGGACTTCGGGCCCGAGAAGATCCATCCGACCTTTGGTGCCGTCGCCATCGGCGCGCGTCCCTTTCTCGTCGCCTACAACGTGTATCTCGGTCCCGCCTCGAACATGGAGGTGGCGAAGAAGGTCGCGAAGGCCGTGCGCGGCTCGTCGGGCGGGCTGAAGGGAGTGAAGGCGCTGGCCCTCGAGGTCGACGGGCAGGCGCAGGTCTCGATGAACCTCGTCGACACCGAGCGCACTCCCCTGCACCGCGCCTTCGACATGGTGCGCATGGAGGCGGAGGCGTGGGGCGTCACGCCGACGTGGAGCGAGATCGTCGGCCTCGTGCCCGAGCGCGTGCTCTTCGACGCGGGGATCCGTCACGTCCGGCTCGACCGCTTCACCACCGATCAGGTGCTCGAGCGGAAGGTGCGCGGCGCCATCGCCGGCGGCGAGTCGCTCAGCGGCTTCGTCGCCTCGGTCGCCTCGCCGAGCCCCGTGCCGGGCGGGGGAAGCGTCGCCGCGCACGCCGGAGCGTTAGGCGCCGCGCTCGCCCAGATGGTCGCCGGGCTCACCGTCGGCAAGAAGAAGTACGTCGCGGTCGAGAGCGAGATGAAGGAGGCCGCCCTCGAGGGAGCGGCGCTCGTCAACGAGCTGTCCGCCCTCGTCGCCCGGGACGCGGCCGCCTACGCCGCGGTCGCCGACGCCTACAAGCTGCCGAAGGACCCGGAGAGCGCGGCGGCGGCGCGCCAGTCGGCGATCACCGCCGCGCTCCTCCAGGCGGCGGCGGTGCCGCTGGAGACCGCGCGCGCCTGCTCGCGCGTCGCCCGCCTCGCCGCCGCGGTGGGCGAGCGCGGCAACACCAACGCCGCCTCCGACGCCGGTGTCGCCGCCCTCCTCGCCGAAGCCGCGGCCAGGGGCGCCGCCGCCCACG
>JABFXC010000137.1 GCA_013361935.1 Gemmatimonadaceae bacterium | reverse complement strand
ATGCACTGCGCGCCGTCGCGAAGGAGCTCGTTCGAGCCCGCGCTCTGCGGCGAGTCGATCGCGCCCGGCACGGCGGCGATGGTGCGGCCCAGCTCCAGCGCGCGCGCGGCGGTGATCAGCGCGCCGCTCTTCACCGGCGCCTCCACCACGATCACCAGGTCGGCGAGCGCGGCGATGATGCGGTTGCGCTCCGGAAATGAACCGCCGCTCGCCTTCTCCCCCGGCGGCTGCTCGCTCAACAGCAGCCCGCGCGTCGCGAGCTCGGCGTGCAGGGCGCGGTGCGCCGCGGGGTAGGCGATGTCGATCCCCGTGCCGAGCACCGCGCCCGTTCTGCCGCCGGCACCGAGCGCGCCGCGGTGCGCCGCCGCGTCGATGCCGCGCGCCATCCCGCTCAGGACCAGCGCTGCCGCGCGCGCGAGCTGGCCGGCGATCTCGCGCGTCACCCGCTCCCCGTACGCGGTCGCCGCGCGCGTGCCGACGATCGCCACCACGGGTCGCTCGTCGAGCCACTCCAGACGTCCGCAGGCGAAGAGAAGCTGCGGCGGATCGGCGAGCTCGCGCAGCCGCGCCGGGTACGACCGCGAGCCATAGGCGAGGACCTGCGCGCCCACCGCGCTCGCCCGCGCGACGAGCGCGCGGCCCCCCGCGATCAGCTCGTCGCGCTCGGCGTTGCCCGCGGCCTCGCGGAACGCCGACTCGTGGTCACCCAGCCGGTCGAGCAACTCGCGGTAGCGCACGCGACCCACGCGCGGCGCGAGCGAGAGCGCCGCGCCGAAGAGCGCGGCGTCCACTCAGGGAAGGCTGGCGGTGTCGATCCGGACTTCGGCCTTCTTCAATCCGAGCAGTCGGCCCCACCACGCGCTCAGCAGCTCGTCGAGCCCCGTGCGCGCGGCGGCGCTGATGGAGAACACGCCGAACGCGTCCGGCGCCTCGATCTCGGGGACGTACTCCTCGCCGAGCAGGTCGAGCTTCGTGAAGACGACACAGTGCGGCTTCGCCGAGAGCTCCGCGGAGTACGACGTCACCTCGGCGCGGAGGGCGTCGTATTCCGCCTGCCAGTCCATCGCGTCGATCGGGATGAGGAAGGCGAGGATGCGCGTCCGCTCGATGTGGCGCAGGAACTGGAGGCCCAGTCCCTTGCCCTCGTGCGCGCCCTCGATGATGCCCGGAATGTCGGCGACGACGAAGGTGCGGTGGTCGGTGAGCTGGACGACGCCGAGGTTGGGGGCGAGCGTCGTGAACGGATAGTCGGCGATCTTCGGGCGCGCGGCGGAGATCACCGAGAGCAGCGTCGACTTTCCCGCGTTGGGCTGTCCGACGAGCCCGACGTCGGCGATGAGCTTGAGCTCCAGCTCCAGGGTGCGCGCCTCGCCCTCCTCCCCCGGCTGCCACTCGCGCGGCGCCTGGTGGGTGGAGGTGACGAAGAAGGCGTTGCCCTTCCCGCCCCGGCCGCCGCGCGCGACGGTGATCTCGTCGCCGTGCTCGAGCACTTCGCCCACGAGCTCACCGGTGTCCGAGTCGCGGATGACCGTGCCCGGCGGCACCGGGAGGACGATGCTCTCGCCGGAGGCGCCGGTCTTGTTCGCGCCCTTGCCGTGCTCCCCGCGCTCCGCCTGCCAGCGGTCGCGGTAGGTGTAGTCGAGCAGCGTCGCGAGGTTGGAGTCGGCGCGGACGATGATGTCCCCGCCTCGGCCCCCGTCCCCGCCGTCGGGGCCGCCCATGGGCACGCGATGCTCGCGGCGGAAGGAGGTGCAGCCGGAGCCGCCCGTCCCCGCCTCGACTCGGACCACCGCGCGATCGATGAACATGTTCGCTCTACCCCTGTTTGCCTGACACCTTGTTGAACATCGCGAGGTCGCGCCGGAGCGCGTCCTCGCCGAGCATGTCGGCGAGCGCGACGAGCGTCCCGACCACCTGACCCGGCGTCGCGCCCACGTTCAGCGCGCCGTGCAGGTGCGACTGCAGCTGCCTGTCCTGCTTCGCCGCCGCGCATACCGCGACGATGCACAGCTCACGCCGCGCGAGGTCGAGCCCCGGGCGCGAGAGCACCTTTCCATACCCGTCGACGACCATCCACGCGTCGAGCGCCGGGTGCAGCTCCGCGATGTTCTCGCGCAGCCGCTCGTACATCCCGTCGTACACCTTCGCGCACGTCTCCTCGCCGTCAGCGCGCCACTGCGCCGCGTTGAGCTCCGCGCGCGCTCGGTCGTCGCGCTCCGGCGCCGGCCGCCCGCTCACCTTCCGCCACTCGCGCATCGCATTCAGCGTGCGCGGAAAGCCGGCGAAGAGGTACGACTGGAGGATGAGCTCCTCCACCCACACCGGGTCGATGTTCACCGCCTCCGCCATCGCCCTGCGGACCTGGGCTTCCGAGCCCGCGGCGACCGCCGCCGCGAGGCGGACCAGCGTCACCGTCTGCTCGTCGAGCGCGGGAACGATGGTGAGCGGAAGGATGGTCTGCATCATCGAATGCCGGCCGTCGTCATCGGACGACGGCGCGCCCTCAGATCGCCGCGCGCACTTCGCCCACCGTCTCCCCGCGCGTGTTGCGCAGCGGCCGGTGCGCGAACTCCGCGAGTCGCGGCGGCAGCGTCTCCGGGAGCGCGCCGACGTGCTGCAGCAGCCGCAGCGCCGCCGTGAACTGCGCCCGCTGCGCCCCGTCCTCCACCTTCAGCGCGAAGGCGATCCCCTCGTCGACGAGCGCGATGGTGTGGACGCCCTCCGCGCCGATCTTCGAGATCACCCGGCCGTCGGTCTCCTCGATGAGCGCCGAGTCGAAGCGATCGGAGCCCCCGATGAGGAAGGGCCGCGTGCGGATCGCGTGCACGATGCGCGACGGGATGTCGTCTCCCTCCGCCGCCGCGGCAACGAGTCGCGCGTAGGAGAGCGCCATGTTGTACAGCGGGAGCCCGAACACCACCGCGCCGCAGCCGTCCACGGCCTGGAGGAGCTCGTCGGCGGGCACGTCGCACCACCGCTCCATCTCGTCGAGGATGTCGCGCTGCACCGGGTGGCCGGCGCGCTCGTAGCCCACCGTCGCCCATCCTTCGGTCCGCGCGCGGCCGAGCATCGCCGCGTGCTTCCCCGAGCAGTTGTTGTGGAGACGCGAGAGCCGCGCGCCGGACTCGCGCACGAGCTTCGCGCCGCGCGCGGACATCGGCTCGTGCGGCCCGCAGGCCAGGTCGCCCTCCTCGAGGCCGATGGTCGCGAGCATCCCCGCCGCGATCGCGACGTGCTCCGGCTCTCCGCCGTGCGATGCGCAGGCGAGCGCGAGCTGGTCGTCTCCCCACTTCAGCCGGTCGAAGCCGCCCGACGCGAGCAGCGGCATCACCTGGAACGGCTTCGCGCAGGAGCGCCAGTAGGTGACGAGCCGCGGATCGCGCGCCGACCCGATCAGCTGCCCGCTCGCGTCGACGACCGCCGCATGGACGCGGTGCCTCGACTCCACGGCCGCTCCGCGCGTGACGACGACGTCGAGATCGAAGGTTGTAGGCGCGGCTGGCTGGGGCACGGCGGATCGCTCGGCGAGGTTGATCCGGAAGATAACCGGTGGCGCCGGGCGTCAGGGGCCCGCATCGGGTGCCGGGTGCCGGGCGTCGGTTTTCAGTTTCCAGTTTTCAGTTGCCAGTGACTGACGACCGACAACTGACAACCGACAACTGGCACCCGACCCCCGGCACCGGGCACCCTGCTAGAACCCGACGTGAATCGCGCCCTTCATGTACCGCTTCGGATCGCGCCGGATGTCCGCGAGGATCGCGTTCAGATCGGTGAGCGTCTTGTTCAGCTGATCGTAGAGCTGCTGGTCGGTGAGCATCTTGCTCGCCGTGCCCTTTCCGCTCGTCAGCATCTTCATCAGCGAGTCGCCTCCCTGCGCGATGTTCACGAACGACGTGTACAGCGAGTCGTCGCGCAGCAGGCGGCCGAGCGTGCCGTTCTTGTTGTTCAGCGCGATGAGCAGCGAGTCGGTCGACGCCATCACCGCGACCAGGTGGTCGTAGAGCGCCGGGTCGTCGATCATCCGCCCGAAGGTCCCGTTCGGGCGCTGCAGGCGGGTGAGCAGGCCGTTCATCTGCGTCACCGTCCCCGTGAGCTGATCGTACAGCGACCGGTCGGTGACGAGCTGTCCCATCGTCCCTTCGCCGCGGACGATCCCGCCGGTGATCTGCTTGAGGTCCGACGTCAGCTGCACGAGGTCGCCCACCGCGCCCGACGCCTGCGCGATCACCTGCTCGTAGTCCAGCGACTGCGCGATCGTCAGCGTGTCCCCCTGGACCAGCCGCGCGGTGCGCGGCGTTCCCGGCGTGATGTCGAGCACCTTGTCGCCGAGCAGGCCGAGGGTGCGCACGCGCGCCCGCGAGTCCTCGCGGATCTGGTCCTGCAGATCCTCCTCGACCTCGACGACGACCTTCAGGTTGCGCGTCGTGTCCGCGTCCACCGGCAGGAAGTCGATCGACTGGATCGTCCCCGCGAGCTGGCCGGCCACGAGCACCGACCCGCCGGCGCGCAGCCCGTTCGCGTTAGGCAGGAAGGCCACCAGCTTGTACCGGCTGCTGAAGAGGTGCGCGGCCTTGCCGAGGTTGTAGATCGCGAGACCGAGCACGACGAGCCCGATGAGGATCAGGCTCCCCACCTTCAGCTGGTCCCACGTGATGAACGTCGAACGTTTCATGGCGCCGCCCTGTCCCTAGAATCCGCCGAGGAAGTCCCGGATGTACTCGTTCTCGCTCGCCGCCATCTCCTCCGGCGTGCCGAAGAACACGATGTGCTTGTCGGCGAGCAGCGCGATGCGCGTCGCCATGCGGAACGCCGAGCGGATGTCGTGCGAGACGACGATGCTCGTCACGCCCAGCTCCCGCTGCAGCTTCATGATCAGCCGCGTGATCGTGCCGGTGGTCAGCGGATCGAGCCCCGACGTCGGCTCGTCGTAGAGCATGATCCGCGGATTGTTCGCCATCCCGCGCGCGATGCCGACGCGCTTCTTCATCCCGCCCGAGAGCTCCGCCGGCAGCTGGTCGAGCACGCGGTCCGGATCGAGGTCCACGAACTCGAGCTTCTCGCGCACCCGCGCGACGATCTCGTCCTCCGACAGATCCGTGTGCTCGCGCAGCGGATAGGCGACGTTCTCGAACACGGTCATCGAGTCGAACAGCGCCGCCCCCTGGAAGACCATCCCCATGCGCTGGCGGACCTCGAGCGCCTCGTCGAAGGAGAGATGCGCGATGTCCTGCCCGTCGATCAGCACCTGGCCGCTGTCCGGCACGAGCAGCCGGAGGATCAGCTTCAGCGTCGTGCTCTTTCCCGTTCCCGATTCGCCGACGATGACGATCGTCTCGCCCTCGTGCGCGGCGAGCGACACGTCCACCAGGATCGGCTCGTCGAAGGCGAGCGAGACGTGATCGAGCTCGATCACCGCCGCCCCGCGGAACTCACCCGTGTGGCCGCGGTCGCGCGACAGCTCCTCGCGCACCGCCTCGCGCACCTCGGCGTAGCGCTGCTTCGGTCCCTGATCCTCGGCGCGCCGGAAGGGCGCCTGCCCTTCGCCGCGCCCCGGCGCCGGCTTCACCCCGTGATCGGCGACGCGACGTCCGCCCGCGCTCTCGGCGCGCCGGCCCCGCGTCGCGCCCTTGTCCGACCCTGCTCCCGTTCCACTCGACCCCCCGACCCCCGATCCCTGACCCCCTCCCGGCGCCGGGCCGAAGCTCTCCTCGTCGTTCGGCTCCGCCCCTACCCCCGTCCCCTCGCTCACGCGGTCCTGCGGCGCGCTCCCGCGCTCCCCGCTCGACGCGTCCGCGGTCGAGTCGTCGCGCGGCGCGGCGTCGGGGACGCGATCGTTCCCGGGGCGGTCGCGCTCCGTCACGCGCCCACCACCGACAGAAGGAGCTGCGTCAGGAAGTAGTCCATCACGAGGATGGTGATGCTCGTCGCGACGACGGTCCGCGTCGTGGAGAGGCCGACTCCTTCGGTGCCCCCCGTCGTGCCGAGCCCGTAATAGCACGAGGTGATCGAGATGATCCCCCCGAAGACGAAGGGCTTCAGCAGCCCCTGGATGAAGTCGTTCGGGATGTACGTCAGCGTGAAGCCGTCGGCGGCGATCTGCTCCCACACCGTGCGCCAGTAGAACCCCATCGGCAGCCCGAACATCAGGTTCGCGATGAGCATGCCGCCGAGGATGCCGACGAGGTTGTTGATGATCGTCAGCACCGGGAGCATGATCAGCGACGCGAGCACCCGCGGCGTGACCAGCTTCTTGATCGGGTCGGTGCCGAGGGTGTTCAGCGCGTCGATCTGCTCGGTGACCTTCATCGACCCGAGCTGCGCCGCGATCCCCGACCCAACCCGCCCGGCGACCATGAGCCCGGCGAGCACCGGCCCGAGCTCGCGGATCATCGACGCCGAGACGAGCCGCCCGATGTACATCGTCGCGCCGAAGGTCTGCAGCTGCACCGCCGACTGCAGCGCGAGCACCATCCCGGTGAAGAACCCGGTCAGGAGCACGATCCCGAGGGACTGAACGCCGATCGCGTCCATCTGCTGGACGAGATCGGTAGCGTAGAAAGGGCGCGCGAAGATGAATCGCAGCGCCTTCCACGCGAGCCCGAAATACTCCTGAACGCGAAGAACCCGCTTCTTCGCTGCCGCATTCATGCGGCTGACGAACGATGACAAACTGTTTCTTGTCTTTGGGGGGAGGGGATTGAAGCGTACTCGGCGCTGAACATGGGCAAACGTTGGGCCAAGGGCTCCCGCGTCGTTCCACTTCGACGTGGGAGTGGACGTGCGACGGGGGAGCGAGGGCAGGACCGGGACGACTTCTGACGTGTGACTCCTCCCTCCCACGTCCCACGTCGTCCCCGGATCCCCAACTCGCTCCAGCGAGTCCCACGTCCACTCCCACGTCGAGGTGGAACGTGGAAGGGCCTTCCGACCCGCAGGACCGCCCGACTACGTTCCTGCGTGCCACTCTCCGTCAGCCGCGACCGCCTCGCCTCCCTCCTCGAAAGAGCGCGAGGCCACCGCATCGCCATCGTCGGCGACGCCATGCTCGACGTCTATCTGCGCGGCGACGTCGACCGGATCTCCCCGGAGGCGCCCGTCCCCGTCGTGCGGGTCCGCGAGCGGAAGCTCGCCCTCGGCGGCGCCGCCAACGTCGCCCAGAACGTCGCCGCGCTCGGCGCCACCGCGGAGCTCGTCGCGATCATCGGCAAGGACGTCCCCGGCACCCTCCTCCGCGACATGCTCGGCGGGATCGGCGCCGAGGAGCGCGCGCTGGTCGAGGGCGCGCGGCCGACGACGACGAAGACGCGGGTGCTCGCCCGCGCGCAGCAGGTCGTCCGCTTCGACGAGGAGGAGGACGCCGACGTCTCCGGGGAGGAGATCGACAGCCTCATGGCCGCCGTGTCGCGCGCCGTCGACGACGCCGACGCGCTCGTCCTCGAGGACTACAACAAGGGCGTCCTCATCCCCGCGGTCATCGAGCACGCCGTGTCGCGGGCGCGCGGACGCGGGATCCCCATCGTCGTCGACCCCAAGTTCCGGAACTTCTTCGCCTACCGCGGCGCGACGGTGTTCAAGCCGAATCGCCGCGAGCTCGAGACCGCGCTCGGCGCCGCCGTCTCGCTGGATCATCCCGAGGCGCTCCCCGAGACCTTCCGCCGGCTGGGCGTCGAGCACCTGCTGCTCACGCTCGGCGAGCGCGGGATGGCGCTGCTCTCGGCGGACGGCAGCACCCACCGCATCCCGACCACCGCGCGCGAGGTGTACGACGTCGTCGGCGCGGGCGATACCGTCACCGCGTACCTCGCGACGATGCTCGCCGCGGGCGCGACGATGCGCGAAGCGGCGGTGATCGCGAACTTCGCCGCCGGCGTCGAGGTCGGGAAGCTCGGCGCCGCGACGGTGAGCGTCGACGAGGTGCTCGAAGCCTACGACGCCTACCGCGCGCACATCGCCACCGCGACGGCGTGACGCGAGGGCGCGCGCGCCGTCATACGTCGTGCCTCACGATCTCCGAACGACCCTCGCCGCGCTCGCGCTGACCGCGGCGCTCGCCGCCCCGCGCGACGCCTCCGCGCAGGCGCTGTGCGACTCGCGCGCGTATCGCGTCGCCTCCCGCTCGACCGTCGGCACCGCCGCCGTGGGCGGGAACGTCGCGCTCTATCAGTATTTCAAGCAGGCGTGGTGGTCGGGCAAGCCCGCGCCGCACATCTGGACGAACTGGGAGCGCGGCGAGCCGTTCCGCGAGATGGACAAGTTCGGCCACGCGTACGGCGGCTATCATCTCGCGCGCCTCGGCAGCGACCTCCTCGGCGGCGCGTGCGTGTCGCGCGCGAAATCCGTCTGGTGGGGCGCCGCCTATGCCGCGGCCTTCCAGCTGCAGATCGAGTACTGGGACGGGAAGCAGGCGAAGTACGGCTTCTCGCCACCGGACCTCATCGCGAACACCACCGGCGCCGGCTTCGCCGTCGCGCAGCACTACTGGACGCCGCTCCGCGACGTGAAGCCGACCATCTCCTACGCGCGCACCAGCGCGTCGAAGCGCTGGGGGCGCGCGCAGGGGAGCGAGCTTCGCCCCACGACCGACTACTCGGGGCAGACCTACTGGCTCAGCTTCGACGTCGACGAAATGCTCCCCGACGCCGCCGCGCGCTGGTGGCCGGGCTTCGTCCGCGCGAGCGTCGGCCACTCGATCACCGACTACGTCGATCCCGCGACCGGCCGCACCAGGTGGGCGCGGCGCGAGATCGTGCTCGGCCTCGACCTCGACCCCGAGAAGCTCCCCGGCGACAACAAGGTGTGGCGGCGGGTGAAGCACGAGCTGAGCTACTATCGCTTCCCGGCCCCGGCGCTCCGCCTGACGCCGACGGCGAAGGGGGTGGCGTGGTACCGTTAGGCCTCGCGGGTCGGGGGCCAGGGGCCAGGCGGAAGGAACTGCGTCAACGGCAGTCGACGCTGTGCCTAACGCCTGGCCCCTGGCCCCCTGCGCGGGCCTCTCGACACGTGTCGCGGCTCCTTCGCTCGTCCCTCGTCGCAGTCGCCTGCTCGTCGCTCGTTGCCGTCGTGGCACAGGCCCAGCGCCCGGCATCCGCGTACATCCCGCTCGACGACCCCGCCGCGACCATCGCCGACGCGCTCGTCGTCCGGGGGGCGCTTCCCTCGCTCTCCGCGCTCGAGCGTCCGTATCGCGCCCATGACGTGCGCGTCGCCGTGGAAGCGGCGATGGCCGACAGCGCGCGCGCGCGTCTCGTGCCTTCGCGCTGGCTCGGTGAAGTGCTTCGCGCGGCGCAGCGTCATGATCCCGCCGGCGCGGCGAGCGACAGCACGCTCCACGTCTCGGCGGAGCTCGTCCCCTTCGTCACCGCGCAGAGCACGGGGCGCCGCGAGCTGATGCTCGCCGACACGGCGAAGGGCGGGGCGTACCCGGGCGCCGACGTCCGCTTCGCGCTGCAGTCGCCGGCGTTCGTCGGCGTGAGCCGGCTCCGGCTCGATCGCGCCATGCGCGCCGATCCCGAGTTCGTCGGAAAGTCCGATCGCGTGATCGCGGCGCGCGTCGAGGACGCGTACCTCGCCGCGCGCTGGCGCTGGGCCGCGCTCGACGTCGGCCGCGTCGCCCGCAACTGGGGGCCCGCCCCGCTGCACGGCCTGCAGCTCGGCCACTACGCGGACAGCTACGACCACCTCCAGCTCGTGCTCGGCGTCGACCGGCTGCATCTCACGACCATCGCCGCGCGCCTCGACGATCGGCGCATCGCGCCCGACACCGTGGCGCAGCGCTGGTTCGCCGCGCACCGCCTCGCCGGCCGGTGGCGCGCGCTCGAGATGGCGGTGGCCGAGGCCGTCGTCTACGGCGGACCCGCGCGCGGCTTCGATCTCATGCTCGCGAACCCCTTCGGCTTCTACGATCTCGCGCAGTACGACGAGCACAAGAGCCTGAACGTGAGCTACGCCGTCGACGTCGCGCTGCGCACGAAGGCGCACGGCACCTTCGCCGCCCAGTTCCTCGCCGATGACTTCCAGGTGGATCGCTGCGCGGTGAACTGCAAGGAGCCGCCGAGCTTCGGCGGAACGCTGAGCGTGGAAGGCATGCCCGTCCCGCTCCCGGCGAGCGCCGCCGCGTTCGGATCGTACACGCGCGTCGACAACCTCACCTACCGCACCATCCTTCCCTGGGAGCGCTGGGAGTCGCTCGGCCTCGGCCTCGCGCGCGGGCAGTCGGACTACGACGAGCTGCGCGCCGGTGTCGAGCTCGCGCCCCCATATGGCGGACCGCTGCGCATCTACGGCGCCTTCCGCCGCCAGGGCGAGGGCGACTTCCACGCCGAGTTCCCCCTGCCGATCCAGTACGCCAAGACGCCGGAGATCTTCGCCGGCGTCGTCGAGCGCGTGCGGCGCGTCGGCGCGCAGTGGAGCACCAGCGGCCGGCTCTCGTTCTCCGGCGACGTCGGCTGGCAGTCGACGTCGAACGCCGACCATGTGCCGGGGCGGACGCGCTCCGGCTTCGAGGGGCGAGTGAAGCTCTCCCTCACTCCGGCGCTCGGCTTCTCCCGCACGGTGAGCGACTGACGCTCGCGCGGCGAATTGCCCGTCACTTCGCGCGGGCCTACCTTTCGTCATCCGGGCCCTTAGCTCAGTTGGTCAGAGCAGCGGACTCATAATCTGACGGTCGCGGGTTCGAATCCCGCAGGGCCCATTCCCGAGGTCGCGATGCTGGTGGACGTCCCGGTCCACCATGGAGGACCGCATTGAGCGACGCCGGTCATTGAGCGGCGTGCCCAGTGCCGACCATTGGTCCGGCGCGCCGTCTTCGCGGCCGGCGCGCTCCACGCCTTTCGAGCACTTCTCCACCGAGAAGGCACAGCCGTAGCCGAACTCTGGAGCGGCCCTATCGGCGAGATCGCGCGTGCGGCCGGCGCGCGGCGCCGAGCACACTACGGCGCCCTGCAGAGCTTCGACGACGAGTGGTCCGCCGGCGCTTAAGGGATTGTCGCTACCGCACCGCTGGGCATGGCCGCCGCCTGCCGATCTGACCGGGGATGCACGCGATCCTTCAGGCGCAGGAAGGGCCGCTCCACGACGTGCCAGCTCAGCCAGGCGAGAGCGAGCGAGGTCCCGATCGCGAGCGCGAAGTAGAGCGTGCGCGCCGGCAGTTCCGAGCCGAGCACCGTGAATTGCAGGTAACGCGCAGAGAGCGGATCGAAGATCGCGCGAAGCGGATAGTGGATGACGTAGAGCGCGTAGCTGTAGCGCCCGAACATCCGCAACGGTCGTGACGACAGCATTCGGTCTGCGAGATCGTTCGACCCCGCTCGCTCGAAGCGGGCGAGGACGACGTGGGCCGCCACGACGGCCGCGAGCGGTAGCGCGACGACCAACGCGACCGGATCGAGATTTTCCAGCTGTCCGCGCCAGAGCGTGAAGAGGACGAGCGACGCCACCGCGACCGGCGCCGCCCCGCGAAGCATTGGCCGAATGGTGCTCGCGAGACGAGCGTCCCGCGCGGCAACAGCGAGCAGAGCCCCGCACCCGAGCGAGTCCAGTCGCGTGAACGGCAAGACGTACAGGGCGACCGCTGGAACGTCGAAAGCGAACATTGCCAAGCGTATCAGCACCGACCCGACGATCGCGGAGATGCATACGCGCAAGAGCGTGCGCGGCGTGCAGAGATACACCACGATCGGCCAGGCGAGGTAGAATTGCTCCTCGATCGCGAGCGACCAGAAGTGGATCCCATAGAAGGGAACCGCGCTCCAGTCGCCGCGCATCGCCACTGCGAAGTTGGTGAGATAGGTCCAGAGCGGCCACACCGCACCCGGCGGCGTCGCGCGGCCGGTCAGTGCAGGGATCGCGACGTGCAGCGCGAACACCAACGCGCCGACGGACAGGAAGTAGAGGGGGAAAATTCGCAGCGATCGGCGCGCGAAAAATGTCCTGAAATATCCCTCCGATCCCCTGGCGTCGATGAGGATTCCCGTGATCAGGAATCCCGAAAGCACGAAGAAGAGGTCGACGCCGAGCCAGCCGCTGCGCAGGAGGACCTTGGCGGTCGCGTCGACGGGGCCGCGTCCCGCCATCGAAAAGGCGAAGTGATAGAAGAGCACGCCCAGGATCGCCACGCCGCGCAGCCCATCGAGCGCCGGAACGTGGCGCCGGGAGAGTGGCAGTTCTTCATTGTCTCGCGCTGACATTGGCTCGATGGACGTCTTCATGTGTGTGCAGACGATCTCGAATGTGTGCCGTTACCCACCTTCCCGAAACACGCCGGACGACCGAGGTGCGAGGACCTCGTGAGGCGCGTGCGTCTAGTTTCTGCTTGAGCTCGCCCCCCTACCACGCGCTGTTACCAGCAGTTATGTTGGGACGTCCTGCGATGGCCCGGATGTACGCCATCGCAGCCTGCCGGCCTGTCCGGCGCTCGGTCGCGTAGCTCAGCTGGTTAGAGCGCTGCTTTCACACAGCAGAGGTCCGGGGTTCGAGTCCCTGCGCGACCACTGTCCACGGTCCCCCTCGGCCGCGGAAGTCACCAAAAAAGTGTCGGTCATGAGATTGATCACGACCGGGTCGCTGCTCGCGGTCGCACTCGTGTGCGCCGGAGCGCGACCCGTTTTCGCTCAGCGCCCCACGCCGTCGCAGGCTCAGGAGCTGCTTCGCACGCGCCCCGACCTCGTCGCGCAGCTGCGACAGCGGCTCGCGAGCAGCGGCCTCACGCCCGATCAGGTCCGCGCGCGACTGCGCGCCGAGGGCTATCCCGAGGACCTGCTCGACGCGTACCTCGCGGACATGCGCACCGCGCCGGACAGCACGGGGCCGAGCGAGAGCGTCCTCGCCGCGGCGCGGGCGCTGGGCGTCACCGACTCCGCCGACGTCGCGCTCGCCCCAGCGGCCGCGCGGATGGTGCCCGTCGCCGCCCCGCTGGACACCGACTCCTTCCGCGCCAACCACGGCGGCGACGATTCGGCCGCGCTCCTCGCGCCCCCGCGCGACAGCGGCTACACGATCTTCGGCCTCAACGTCTTCCAGGGCGGGACGTCGCAGTTCGACCCTAACGGTGCCGGCCCGGTCGACGCGAACTACCGCCTCGGGCCCGGCGACCAGCTCGTCCTCATCCTCACCGGCGACGTCGAGCTCGCGCACACCCTCGACGTCACGCGCGAAGGATTCGTCGTCATCCCGCAGGTCGGCCAGCTGCACGTCGCCAACCTGACGCTCGGCCAGCTCGAGGATCTCCTCTACGCGCGGCTCGGCCGCGTCTACTCCGGCGTCCGGCGCGGGGGTGGGACGACCCGCTTCTCGGTGAGCGTCTCGCGCCTCCGCAGCAACCAGGTGTTCGTCGTCGGCGACGTGGTCGCGCCGGGAAGCTATCGCGTCTCGAGCGCGGGCACCGCGCTGACCGCGCTCTACGCCGCTGGCGGCCCCTCGCTCAGCGGCTCCCTGCGCGGCGTCGAGGTGCGTCGCGGCGGCGCCGTCGTCAGCACCCTCGACGTCTACGACTACCTGCTCCAGGGCGACGCGTCGAAGGACGTGCGCCTGGAGAACGGGGACATCGTCTTCGTTCCGCCGTACAAGTCGCGCGTGCGCGTGGTCGGCGAGGTGCTCCGCCCCGCGACCTACGAGCTCAAGCCCGGCGAGACGCTCGCCGACGTCCTCCGCGCCGCGGGGGGCTTCACCGCGCGCGCGGCGAGGCGACGCGTGCAGATCGAGCGCATCGTCCCCGCCGCGCAGCGCGCGACGAGCGGCCGCGATCGCGTCGTCGTCGACGTCGCCTCGGATGCGCTGGCCACCGGCTACGGCCCCGCCCTCCCGATGGAGGCCGGCGACGTCGTCCACGTGTTCCCAGTCGCCGAGCGCGTGCGGCAGCGCGTGACGGTGCATGGGAACGTGTGGACGCCCGGCCCGCAGGGGATGACGCCGGGGATGACGTTAGGCGAGGCGATCCACAAGGCGGGCGGCCCGCGGCCGGACACGTATCTCGGCCAGGTGCTGATCTCGCGCCTGCAGCCCGACTCGACGCGGATCCAGCTCCGCGCCGCGCTGCGCGACTCGACCGGCGCGCCGATGGAGGACATGCCCCTGCGCGAGGACGACGAGATCACCATCTTCTCGCTGACCGACTTCCGCCCGCAGCGGTACGTCTCGATCTACGGCGCCGTGCGCGGCGGCGGACGCTTCCCCTATCGCGAGGGGATGACGCTCCGCGACCTCGTGCTGATGGCGAAGGGACTGCAGGAGAGCGCGTACCTGAAGGAAGCGGAGATCGCGCGCCTCCCGGAGAACCGCGCGGGCGGGATCACGGCGATCACCTTCCGGGCGCCGATGGACTCGAGCTATCTGTTCGAGCGGGATGGGAGCGGGGACAAGTACCTCGGGCCGCCGGGGCTTCAGGTGGCGGCGCGTGGGGCGGCGGAGGTGATGCTGAAGCCGTACGACAACGTGCTGATCATGCGGCAGCCGGACTGGGAGCTCCAGCGGACAGTGACGATCACCGGAGAGGTGCAATATCCCGGCTCGTATGCACTGATGATGAAAACGGAGCGACTGTCGGACGTGATTCGTCGCGCGGGCGGGCTGACGAACGAGGGGTATGCGGGAGGGGTCGTCTTCTATCGCAGGGCGAACCAGGTTGGGCGCATCGGCGTCGACCTGCCGGCGGTGCTGAAGCAGGCGAAACACCGGGACAATCTGGTGTTGCTCGAGGGCGACTCGGTCTTCGTGCCGCGGTACAGCGGCGTGGTGAACGTGCGGGGCGCGGTGAACTCGCCGGTGGGGATTCCGTATCGGCCGGGCGAGGGAATGGAGTACTACATCGCCGCCGCCGGTGGTCCGAGCCGCCTCGCGGACGAAGGCCGCGCGTACGTGACGCAGGCGAACGGAAAGGTGGAGAGCGTTCACCGGACGATGCTGGTGAAAGTGCATCCGGAGCCGGGACCGGGGAGTGTGGTATTCGTTCCCGAGAAGGATCCGACCGACAAGAAGGACTACACGGCGATGGCGGGCTCGGTGGCGCAGATCCTGGCGAGTCTGGTGGCGATCGTGGTCGTGGTGACGCGGAAATAGCTGACAGCGAGCTCGCAGCTCTCGGATATCTGCGGTCGAGATCACAAACTCGGACCGCGTGATCCGCATGACCCGGCGACGCCACCATCGTCTTGCAGAGGAGCACTCCCGTCAGCTGTGCCTCCATCATTTGCGGTCATGCACATCAGTCGAATCTCGTCACCAATCGCATTCGTTGTAGCCCTCGGCGCGGCGTGTGGGTGCAACGGGCTGCTCATCGACAATTCCGTGGCGAGTGTAGAGATCGCCCCCCGAGCGGTCGAACTGGTGCCCGGCGATTCTACCAAGATTACCGCAACCATTCTTGGCCCCGACGGGTCTCCCGTCAGCCGGCCTGTGATCCGTTGGAGCAGCAGCGATAGTACGATCGTGCAAGTCAGTGCATCAGGGACCGTCCGTCCGATTCGTGGCGGGACCGCAGTAGTCACTGCAGCAGCTGGGCGGTACTCGGACAGTGGGTTGGTAAGAGGTGTCTACCCCCCTCTCTCCGGAGTGATCGAGTACGCACATCGAGCCTTTGGGGGCATCTTTCCCGAAAACACACTCACCGCCGTCAACGGAGCGTTCGAGCGCGGCGCGAATGGAGTGGAAGTGGATGTGCGTCTCAGCAGTGATGGGCTCCCGGTTGTGATGCACGACCCGACTGTCGACCGGACAACAAACGGGCACGGCGAAGTCGATCAGTTGACATTCGGTCAACTCCGGTCGCTTGATGCCTGCGCTCGAGCTGGTGGCCAGTGGCCACCCTGTCAAGTTCCGACGCCGTTCGAGGTCCTCTCCGCCGCGCAGCATCGTGGGCGAGTGATCCTCGATCTCAAAGGGCCGTGGCCCAGCTAGGACATCGGGAAGCTGCTCGATAGTGTTCGGGGCCTCGGTATGATTGATTCCGTCATTGTGACGAGTTTTGATCTCGACGTGCTCTGGAGAGTGCGTCGCTCCGCGCCGCGCGTCGTGGTTGGCTACCTCCAATCCGATCCCGGCGACACGCAACGGATGCTCGACATCGGCCACATCGCGTCGTTCATCGACAAGACCTCGATCGGTCGAAATGCGTCAAGGATGCCAGCCTACATAACGCAGCTACAGGCCGGCGGGTCGCTGCTCGGCGCATTCACGCTGACCACGCAGAGCGAGGTGCCCGCCCTCAAAGCCGCGGGTGTCAGCTGGTACGTCAGCGACGTACCGCTAGATAAGGCACAGCTCGCGTCGCGCGCCCACTAGCTACGCGCCTCACTCTGAACGACCGGCAGGCTCCGTGCTGCGAAAGTGGCCCCGCGAGAAGTCACCTACGTCCTTGCACAGCCGAGGGAATCTCCTCCGGCTGTTTCTTGCCTATGTCGTATTACCCAACCTGATGATGGGCGGGATGGCCCACGTCATGGGGGTCGAGAGGCAAATCCTCAACCTCGATTATATCGCTCTGGGCATGTTGGGGTGGGTTCTGCGGAAGCGGTGGCTGATCCTGCTCCTCGTCGGCACGGCCGTGGTTGACGCGTTCGTGAATTTTGCGCCCGTCTTCAACTTCGAACTTGGCGACGCTCTCAACGCGCTCCGCGATATCGGGGGTATCGACAACCGCTGGATGGTGGCGATGGCGATTGCGGCGATCCTCCTCGCGGCGCTCGCCTTTGCTCTGCTCGTCGAGGTAACCGCACGCCATGAGTCGAAGGAATGGCGACGCGGGGTAGTATTTCTGCTCTGGCTGATGATGCTGATCGTGGGCGTCGATGTACTCAACGGCTCAAACCGCTACGTTGGGATTTCGCACGCGGCGCTTCCGTTTAACCTAGCCACTTCGGACGGCGCGAAGCTCTTGGAAGCCGCCGTCACGCTGGAGCGCGGGGGCTCACAGTCCGCAGCGCCGCGAGAAATGGCGTCGGCCGCCGTGGGCCTTCGCGAGCCCAGATCGACCGGAGACAGTCACCGGATCCTGCTCGTCATTGTGGAGTCGCTCGGTCTGCTCAAGGATTCTCAGGGAGATTCGCTGCTGTTTGCCCCGCTACGAGACAGTGGCATGACTCGACGGTACGCCGAGAAGACGGGGAGCGTGGCCACCCATGGCTCAACCACCAGCGGCGAAATGCGTGAACTGTGCGGCATTGAGGCGAGTCATCGCGACGTCCGCCGCTTGGGGTTCGACTCGTGTCTCCCCAACGTGCTACGCGGCCGAGGCTTCACGACCATCGCTATCCACGGGTACAAGCGGACGTTTTTCGGGCGCGCCGGATGGTACCCTAAGCTCGGTTTCTCCCGGATGGAATTCGACGAGGACCTCAGGCCTGGCGGCCAAGGCGCCGTATGCGGTTTCGTCTACCGCGGCACCTGCGATGCCGACGCCGCACGTGCAGTTCGCGCCGAGCTCGGGACACGCTCCGACACTGCTCAGCGGTTTGTCTACTGGCTTACATTGAATGCGCACTTTCCACTCGACGAGAAAACGGCGGCGCGTGGGCCATTCCAGTGCAGCAACTATCAGCCTGCGGTGGCCGATGAAGATGTGTGTAGGCTGCTCCGCATTGAATCGATCGTGATCCAATCGGTTCGCGAGATCGCGATGGACTCCGCGATTGGGCCGACGCATATCGTGGTTGTCGGGGATCACCCGCCACCTTTCCCTAGGCAGAGGACTCGCTCGCTCTTCGCCGAAGAACGTGTCCCGTACATAGAACTCATCCCACGCCGGGACGAGCCTCTGGTCGCCAGCTCCCTTCGTCGATGAGATCATCGGAAACGCAGGGCAACTCGGCTCACCCGCTCTTCACCGTGGTGACGCCGAGCTTCAACATGCTCCCGTACCTCAAGCGCTGCGTGCGGTCCGTCGCGGACCAAGGCGTTGCCGCCGAGCACATCGTCGCCGATGCTGTCTCACGCGACGGGACCCCCGAGTGGCTCGCTGCGCAATCAGGCGTCACAGCGATCGTCGAGAAGGACAGCGGGATGTACGACGCGGTCAACAAGGGCCTCGCTCGCGCCCGCGGCGAGATCGTGAGCTACCTGAACTGCGACGAGCAGTACCTCCCGGGAACACTAGGCGTCGTCGCGGATTACTTCGCCTCGCATCCGGAGGTCGACGTCCTCTTCGGGGACGCCTTGCTGGTCGATCCCGCGGGTCAGCTTCTCTCTTATCGCAAGGGCTATCGCCCGCGCTGGCCGTACATTGCGGCGTCGCACCTGTACGTGTTGAGTTGTACGATGTTCCTCCGCCGGCGCGTTATCGATGAAGGCGCCCGCTTCGACATGGGGTGGAAGGATGTCGGTGATGCGGAGTTCGTGATTCGGATTCTACGGGGAGGCGCGCGGGCCGCGCACGTGGGCCGCTATCTCTCTGTCTTCACGATGACCGGCGCGAACATGAGCGCCGGCCCCAACGCGCGTCGTGAGACCCTCCGCCTGCGCCGCTCCTGCCCGAGCTGGATCCGCGCGCTAGCCCTACCCCTCGACGTCGCGCGCCGCGTCGAGAAGGTCCTCAGCGGCGCATACACGCAACGGTTCCCTCTCTCCTACGCGCTCTATGCCGCACCGGACGACGAGCGCCGCACGGAGTTCAACGTCGTGTCCAGCAGCTTCCGCTGGCCGACAGCCTGACGCCTAACGGGCCGGCGCGTTCCGGCGCGACGAGAACAGCGCGCGAAGGCGGGAGAATGGACCGCCCCGCCCGTGCGGGTCGATTACGCCCTGCGCGCGCAGGAACTCGAAACCCAGCACTGTCGCCAGCGTGAGGATCCCGCCGAGCAGACCTCCCAGCAGCGCCGCCTGACGGAGCGTCCGCGCCGGACGTGCCGCACCCTCCGGCCGTTCCACGACGGTGATGACAGGCGTGTTGCGAACCTCTTCGATCCGCGACTGCTCGAACGCCTGTGCGAGCGTGTTCGCGACCTGCTGGCGCAGCTCGACCTGTCGCTGCAGTCGCCCGTATTGCACCATCAACTGCGGCGCGTCCTGGTAGCGGCGGTTCCCCTGGAGAAAGTTCTCGAGCGCAGCCTCGGAGCTCTGCAGTTCCTCGCGCGCCAGCCGCAACCGCTCTGCCACGAACTCCCGTTCGGACGCGGCTCTCGTCTGTCGCTTGGCGACGTTGAAGTCGCTCACCGCCTTTAGCAGGTTCGCGTTGATCGACTCTGCCAGCTCGGCGGTCGGCGCGACGACCGAGACGCGAACGATGCTCGAGCGCGGGTTCGCTCGCACGGCAAGATTCGCGTTCAGCGTGCGGATCGCTCCGTTCAACCGCTGTTCCGGGGTGTTACCACCGCTGCGATACACGTCCATCAGCGAGCCGACGATGCTGTCGCTCCCCGCGAACAGCCCCTTCGGATGATAGACATAGCGAGCGTTGACGACGTCCTCGAGGATCGAGCGTGAGCGCACGAGCTCAGCGTAGAAGTCCACCGATTCCCCAGTGTTTCCGCCGCCGATCGCGACGCCAAACTGCGCCGCCAATCCCGCCATTCGCTGCAGGGCGCCGCTCGATGACTCGGGGGTGAACGACGAATCGGCTTGGTAAGTTCGCCCCACGAGGAGCACGTACAGCACCGCGAGCGTCGCAATCCCGATCGGAGCGAGAATCAGCGTCCGCAGGTGGCGTTTTACGACTGTGATCAGCCAGATCGTGGAGAACTGGAGCGACGCCCCCGAATCGGGCGTGAGCGGTTGGGCGGGCGTCGCCCGCGGATGGTACGTTTCCGTCACTGGGGTACCAGAGATGTTGACCCGTTGAGCGTCGCGATGCGGCGATATGGCAGCGGATCTGCGGATGGGACCACCCGGCGCTGGGAGCGTTGCAGAAGCATCTCCGCGCAGCCGATCATCAGTCCGAGCGTCACGACGAAGTCGTAGGCGAGCCCGTAGGGCCACTGCGAAAGCACGAACAGGAGCAGCAGCTCGACTACCAGCCGCTCCCGCGGCGCAAGGTACACATTGCGGCGCGACTTCCAGAGGACGATGGAGTACGCAAGCAGCGCGGTGGAGACGAGCGCCACCGCCACGACGCCCCCCTTGAGGAAGAGCACGAGGAACTGGCTGTGCGGCGGCGCGAGGACCTCCGAGCCGTTGGGGAGCTCGAAGCGGAAATATCCACCGTAGCCCTGCCCAAGCCACGGCGTCTGCATGGCCTGCGAGAATGCGCTGAGCTGGATGAGTAGCCGCCAGGTGCCGCTGTCGTCTGCCGCCGGATTGAGCGCCGACCGATAGGACGCGGCAAGTCGTTCGAGCAGGCTCGGCATGAGGATCGCCAGAAGTCCCAAGACGACCACCGCACCGATGCTGGTCGCGGCAATGAGCCCGAAGCGTCGCTCGAGTATGGCCAGAAGCCCGAGCGCGCCGACGACGGCGATCAGCGCCGTGCGATTCTGCGTCCAGAGGGCGGCGACGAAGAGGACGCCGGCCACGGGCACGAGCCCGGCCACGCGGTGCGCCCGCGCATGAAGTAGCGCCGCGGCCGCCGCAAATGCGATTGCGAAAGTCTGGTAGCTGTCGAGGAAGCGCGCCCCTCGGAAGTCCTCGAAGCCCTCGCGGCTCGCGTTGGCTGCGGAAAAATAATACCGTCCACCGTGCGCGATCTCGATGACCAGCATCGCGAGCGCAGCTGCCGCCGCAACGCGAATCAGCGCCATCGGCACGGTCGCATATTCGATGTCGGCCGAGGTGCGTCGGAGCGTCTCGACGCCGAGGGGCGCGAAAAACCAGAAGAGAGGGAGCACGTAGCGGAACTCGCCGAGCGCGCTGCCACCGTAGCGGCCGAAGCCGATCACCAGCTCGACGAGCAGCCACCCCAGCAGGGCCGCGTAGCACCGCCCCGCCCGGCTCAGTCGCCGCAAGCCCCCGTCGGCGACGTACACTGCGGCGAGCGCGATCGCCATGAAGTTGACGATGTCGATTGCGTAGACGCTCTGGCCCGCGGACCCGGCAACCCTCGCCGCGTTGAGATCGGAAAGCGCGAAGCCGACAACGAACACAAAAAGGTAGAACACGGCCATCGCTAACCCGCTCCGACGACGTCGCGGTATGCGGCCAGCGTCTTCGCCGCCGTGCTGTCCCAATCGAAACGACTCGCGCGCGCACGGCCCGCGTCACGCAGGCGTCCATGCAGCACATCATCCCCGAGCACGCGCTCGAGGTGGTCCGCAAGCACTCCAGGGTCGGTGAGCGGCACGACCAGCCCCGCATCCCCGACGATCTCGGGAAGTGAGCCCGTTGCGTTCGCGACCACCGCGCATCCCTCCCGCATCGCCTCGACGACCGGCAGTCCGAAGCCCTCGTAGAGTGATGGGACCGCGAGCGCGAGGGCGCCGGCATACAGCGCCTGAAGCTCCGCCTCGTCGGCGTCGGTGCGGATGACGCGCGCCTCGGCAGGGGCCCGCTTGAGGATGCCCTGCTCCTCGCTGCTCCATTCGCCGCCGCCCACCGCGACAAGCGCGGTCGCGCGATGCAGTGACGCGCTCGCGATGTACGCCTCGAGAAGCATGCGGAAGTTCTTGTAACCCGATCGCCGGCCCACGTAGAGAACATAGGGACGGCCCTCGCCAATCGCCAAGCGCGGGACGGGTCTGGCATGCCACTCGCCGCTTCCTGCTCCGAGGTACGTCACGCGGATACGCGCCGGATCCACGCCATAGAGCGTCGTGAGGTCACGCGCGGTCGTCTCCGAGATACAGAGGATGAGGTCGGCGGCGTCGACAAGTGCGCGCTTGCGCGAGGGCGTGGGATCACCGCGGTGGAACTCCGGTATCCGCTCGTGGATCATGTCGTATACCGTCGCGACAAGGCGCGTCCCTCTCGGGCAACGAATCGCGCGCGGGTAGTACGATGGGTGATAGATCGAGTGACGTGGCGGGATGTATTGGTAGGCCCGCATGGCCGCGTAGTCGATGCCCCCGCCCAAGCTCGAGCGGGCCACCCGACTGCGTGAGCGACGCCCGATGAGTCGAACGCCGCGCGTGAATTGACGGTCGGCGACGAAGTCGTTGTCGTGCAGGCCAGCGAAGATCGTCGTTTCGACACCGTCCACACCTGCGAGCCGGCGCGCAAGCTCGGCGACGTAGCGAGAGATCCCGCCGCGCCGCTCCATGCGGAAGATCACGAAGTCGTAGAGCACCCGCAGACGCTCCGCTTCCGATCCATTCACTTCCGCCACCTAGCGATTCCTCAGTTTCGGCTCTACAATCGGCGCATGACCGAACCAGGGATTGCCTGCCGAGTTTGCGGCGCTGACGCCTCGTATTTCGCGACGGCCAGAGTCCTTCGCCGCTACGATGTCCGATACTATCGTTGCGTTGTGTGCCGTGCGGTTCAGACGGAACAACCCTACTGGCTGGACGAAGCGTATACCACCGCTCTTACCGCGGCGGATGTCGGCGCTGTTCAGCGGAATATCCAGCTTGCGGAGCAAGCTGCAGCGATCATCGAGACACATGCTGACCCCGCAGGTGCATTCCTGGATTACGGTGGTGGGCATGGGCTCTTCGTTCGGCTCATGCGAGACAAAGGCTTCAATTTTCGTTGGACGGACCACTATGCCGCAAACAACTACGCAATCGGCTTCGATGCGCCCGAGGGTCAAGGCGGCTTCTCGCTCATCACTGCCTTCGAAGTTGCCGAACACCTCGTCACGCCCCGCGACACGATTCGCGCACTCATGGGACGAGGCGACGCGCTCCTGTTTTCTACCGAACTCCTTCCCGAGCCTGTCCCGAAGCCGGATGAGTGGTGGTACTACGTGCTCGCCGGTGGCCAGCACATTACGCTCTATGCCAAGTCGACTCTGGCGGTGATTGCCGCGCAATTAGGGTTGCGCTGGACGACCAACGGACGAAATCTGCATCTTCTCACGCGCGGGCCGGTCCGCCCGAAAGTCTTTCGATTGCTCTCGAAATATCGCGTCGCCCGCCTTTTCAACGTCGTGCGGCGCCGCCGTTCACTTCAGCCGACGGACTTCGAAGGGTTCACGAGAGCTTAGCAACGCCGCGGCGCACTGCCCCGGGTTCAGGCTCCATGCTGTCGCGCGCGGGGAAGATACTGCGCCATGAGCTGATCCATGCGGGCTGAGAAGGCCTCGCGCGAATGGCGTCGTCGCGCGTGCTCGCGTGTTCGTCCAATGAGGGTGGCCACGTCCGCACGCGGGCGCGCCGAAAGATCGAGGATCGCCTCATCGAGCCCCGCCGCCTCGTCGTCCAGCACGTACCCGAGACCGGGCGGGAGATCCATCCCGCAGCGCGCTGTGACGATCGGGATCAGCCCGAACGCCAGGCACGTCGCCGCCGCAGTCGACATGGACTCGCTGGCGGACGGCAGAACGAAAGCCGCGGCCTGCGAAGCGATCGCGCGGAATCGCGGATCCGAGGGAAGCATCCAGCCGTGACTTACGATGTTCGGCAGCTCATAGAGCTCCCGCCGATATGCGGCGGCGAAATCCCGCTCGGCCTCGTACGGTCCGACACAATGAAGCGTGAGCTCCGGGTGGCGGGCGAAGACCTCGAGCACGCGGTCCAGACCCTTGTGAACGGCCCCCGACCCCGCGAACCAGAGAAAGGTCCGGTCGTGGAAATCGTCATCACGCGCCCGCGGCGTCACCGGGGACGCGGTGACCGCCATCCGCTCGATCCGCACGCCGATACCATCGTAGGTCGACTGCGTTACCGCGTCACCGAGCATAGTGACCACCGTCGCATGCGCGAGTGAGCGGTCGAACCGGGCAACGTCGGCCTCGTCGAACGACCGGCGTGGTGCGAGGCGAACGCCTCGACGCGCCGCGAGCGCATCGAGCCGTGCGCGCTCCGCGGCGTATGCGAAACGGGGATGGCCTCCCGTCAGATGCATCCACCGGATCTCCGCGCGCTCGGCCAATCGCTCGAGATTGCGATGGAGGTCGAAAACAACTCCGTACTCCCGCCGCGGCGCGAACGCGTCGTCAGACCAGTCGATCGCGTCGAGCGCATAGCCGCGTTCACGCACCGACCGTGCGACCGCCGTACACTCCCACGCGTTGGTGTGGCCCGCTAGCCGCGGATCGTCCGCCGCGAACCCGAGCGGCGCCGCGAGGTAGCTGAGCAATGCGCCCGGAGACTGAGGTCGGCGCGTCGCGTCGAGCACGCGGACCGGTCGCGCGAAGCGACGCTTCGCAGCGCGTAGCCGATCCTTCAAGGCGAGCAGGAGTAGCCGCGCCGCGGAGCGAGAGGAGCGGCGAGCTGTCACGCGTGCGGCCATAATCAGGCCGCGAGCATTGCCGCCGCGGCACGGCCACCAGCCAGCGCGGCGAGACGACGTCGGAGCATGACGAGCGTGGGTGGCAGCGCGACGAAGTAGATCGCGCAGACGCTGAGTGCCATTCCGAGCGCGCCGAACGTGGGTACGAGCAGGCTCGCCATGAGCAGGAAGACCGCGAGCTGCAGCATGCTCAAGGCGGCCATCGAGCCACTGAGGTCGAGCGCGAGGAGTGCGGAGCCCAGATTGCCACCCCCGATCAGCCCGAGCGCGCAGAGCAACGCGAACGCGAGCCGCAAGCTCATCGACGTGACGACAACCGATTTCGCGAGCAGGGCGAGCAGCGGATTCACGAGGAGCACGAGCACGAATGCCGTGACCGCGGAATACCCGATTGCCACGACGAGGTAGTGGCTCATCACGGCACGCACGCCGGCGATGTCGCCATGGGCGCGGAGCGACGCGATACGCGTCCAGAGGGGCTGCTGCAGCACGGTCAGTGGTGTCTGAAGCCCGAGCATGAGCTGCGTCAGCAGGGCGTACGGCGCGACTGCCGCGGCACCATGGCTCGCCGCGAGAAGCGGGAACTGAAGCGCGAACAGCAGCGTCCCCGCGATCTGCATGACGACGAAGGACCCTCCTGCTCGCGCGAGCGACCGGATCACGAGGCCATGCAGACGCCAGGAGGCATGTGGCCGCGCTAGCGCGCCCGTGAGTCGAAGATGCAGGAAGACGCCGACCGCCGCGACGATCGGGCCGGCCATCAGCGCGAGCGCGAGCGCCGGTAGTCCGAGGCCGGCCCGGACGACGGCGATGATCGCCCCCAGGCTTCCCATGTTGCCTGCGAGCTGGTACCCCTCCGACAGAGCGCCCCGCTGCATCGTGTACGGCAGGCGAAGCGTGGCGGCGAGCAAGAGCTGAATGCCCGCCAGCACAGTCGCGACGACGAGCGTCGGTCGCACCTCGGCGACAGCGGCCGGCGCGTGGAGCTGGAAGACGCGCGGCCAGTCGACGGCAAACACCACCGCTAGGGCGCACGCGACTCCTATCGACGCCGCCGCGGCCAACCCCATCGTGGCCGCCGCGACGTACGTGCGCGCCGCACGCTCCTTCCCTGCTACATAACACCGCGTGAGCCGGTTCGTGAGCGCCGCGACGGTGCCGAGGTCGAGAAGGGTGAGATACGCGGTCGCGCTGGCGATCGTCATCCAGAGCCCATATCGCTCCACCCCGAGGTAGCGCAGCAGCAGCGGCACCGTGACCAGGCGAATGCCAATGGCCGATGCGCGATTGAGCGTTCCGGCCCCCGCGGAGGCGAGCACCGGCTTCCAGAGATTGAAGCTCCGGCTCATGATGCTTTGCCGCCCGCGATGGCGTACATCCCTACCCTTCTTGCGATCACGCGCGGCTCGCCTTCGTGCGAGACTTCTGGCCATTCGCACTCGGCAGGTCGCCCCCTCCGGCGCCGAGGGGCACCGGAGGTTTCACGCTGTACTTCTCCGGCTGCTTGGCCAGCTCGCCGTAGATCCAGGCATAGGTCTGCCGCAACCCGTCCTCGAGCGAGATCCGCGGCTCCCAGCCCAGCACCTCGCGCAGCTTCGTATTGTCCGAGTTCCGCCCCCGCACCCCCTGCGGCGCGCTCAGGTTATGACGCTTTCGGATCGTCTTCCCAGCCGCGCGTGCCACCATGTCCGCGAGCTCGTTGATCGTGATCATGCGATCCTGCCCGAGGTTGAGCGGCTCCGCGTAGTCGCTGCGCATCAGGCGGTGAATCCCCTCCACGGTGTCATCGACGAAGCAGTACGAGCGCGTCTGCTCCCCATCGCCCCAGATCTCGATCTCACCGCCGTCCTCGACGAGGGCGATCTTCCGGCACATCGCCGCCGGGCTCTTCTCCCGCCCGCCGTCGTACGTGCCTAACGGCCCGAAGATGTTGTGGAAGCGGACGATCCGCGTCTCGAGGCCATAATCCTCGCGGTAATGACGCGCCATCCGCTCCGTGAAGAGCTTCTCCCAGCCATAGCCGTCCTCGGCATCCGCAGGATAGGCGTCCTCTTCCTTCAGCGGCGTGACGTCGGTGTTCTTCTGCAGGTAGCCTGGATAGATGCAGGCGCTCGAGGTGAAAAGGTAGCGCTTCACTCCCGATAAACGGCTCGCCTCGAGCATGTGCGTGTTCATCAGCACGGAATCACGCATGATCACGGCC
The DNA here is from genome assembly GCA_013361935.1 of Gemmatimonadaceae bacterium. Classification (GTDB taxonomy): domain Bacteria; phylum Gemmatimonadota; class Gemmatimonadetes; order Gemmatimonadales; family Gemmatimonadaceae; genus JABFXC01. The sequence continues at coordinate 33,577 of JABFXC010000137.1, read as the reverse complement.
TTGTTGTGCTCGATGAAGCCGATCCCGCCCATCTCCGCGGCGAGACCGTAGACCTCCTCGATACCGCCGCGGGTCGCTTGAAGGCAGTTATCGAACTTCCGGAGGTCGAGGACCTCGAACTCGTCGGCCGCCGAGGGCTCGTACTCGGGGAGCTTCTTGTCCACACCCCGCACCCAGTAGCCCTTCTCTTTCAGGTACTTCACCAGATGGTGCCCGATGAACCCACCGGCCCCCGTCACCAGAATTCGCTTGTTGGTCCCTGCAGCCGTCATGCTTCTCTCCATGGTGAATGCCGCGGCAGAACATCCCGCTGGCGATGCCTAACGCTCCGTGGGGAGCGAGTATCTCCGTAGCCCCGTGACCTGCAGCAGCGCTCGCGCGATGAATCCGGGATTGTTGCGCGCGTACCGCCAGAACAGCCGGCGGGGCTCGTGGAGCATCCGGAAGAGCCACTCCAACCCGCTGCGCTGCATCCAGCTCGGCGCCTGTCGCGTGCGCCCGCTGTGCATGTCGAACGCTGCACCAATGCCCAACATCACCTTCGCGGCGAGCTGCCCGCTATGGGCCGCCATGAACCGCTCCTGCTTCGGCGTACTCAACCCGACCCAGAAGAAGTCCGGTCGCGTCCGCTCCACCCGCTCGCGCAACGCCGCCTCCTCCACTGCATTCAATGGACGAAACGGCGGCGTGAACGTCCCAACGACGCGCAGCCCGGGGAAACGCTCGACGAGCCGTGCCGCAAGCTCGTCCGCGACTCCCTCGGTCCCGCCGTAGAAGAAGTGCGTATGCCCCGTTTGCGCCGACAGTCGGCAGACGTCGAGGAGGAGAGTCGGTCCGTAGACCCGCGACATCGTCCGATGACCTTGCAGACGCCCCATCCACACCGTGGGCATTCCGTCCGGTACTGTGAGCAGCGACTCGTTCAGGATACGCATCAGCTCCGGATCGCGCTGCGCCTCCATCACGCCGTGCACTCCGGTGACGCAGACATATCCGCTGCCTCGCTGGCCGCTGCGATCGAACAGCGCCTCGAGCACAACGGGGGGCGACACGGCGTCGATGCCGACACCGAGAACGTTGGCGCGCCGGCGTACGGCGCGCGGTCGGACGGGCGTGTGCATCAGTGGCGGGCGATCGGGAGCATGCGCGCGGAGGCCGGAAGCGCAGCGGTGCCGCTCGGCAGCAGTCCGCGCTCCGCGAGGAGTTCGTAGACCGCCTCGAGTACCTGCTGCTCGCTCAGCCGAGTCATGCAGTGCGGCTCCGGAAAGCTGCATACGTCGAAGCAGGGGCGACATTCGACCTGCTCGATTCGTACGACGCGGCTCGGCCCGCCGCGCGGCCCGAACCATTCCAGCTTGGTTGGGCCGAACAGGGCGGCGACCGGGACGCCCAGCGCGTTCGCGATGTGCATCGGGCCACTGTCGTTGCAGATCACGAGGTCGCACGCCGAGAACGCCGCCGCCATGTGCGCGAGGGACCGCTGCACGACGACGAACGGCGACCGCAACGGAATGTCCGCACCATATCCATCCGGCTCGGCGAACACCACCAGGCGCACGTCAAGGCACTCGCTGAGCGAATCAGCGACGGCGGCGAACCGCTCGAGGGGCCAGCGGCGAACCGCGATGCGTGCCCCGGGATGCACACCGATGACGAGCTGACCCACTCGCCGCTCTAGACCGAGCGCGGCAACCATCTCCTCGCGTAGCGTGTCGCTCACCGTCAGCCGGGGCGTACCCGCGGTAGGCGCGGTGCCGAGCACGCGCTCCACCACCGCGCGCCAGTCGTCGCTCCGGTGAGACTCTCCACCCACCTTCACCACATCCGTCGCGAAAAAATCACCCAGCCCGCAGGTCAGGCTGACGAACCGCCCTCCGCCGGCGAGCGCGCCAAGCACGTTATTGCGCACGTCGGCGCGTGCGTTCAGCACCAGGTCGTACCGCGCGCGCCGCAGCGAGCGCACCAGCGACCAGAGCTCGAACACCTTGTAGCGGCTCGGCCGGTACTTGTGCCGGAACGCCGTCCATGGGAAGTCGTACGCGATCACCTCGTCCGCCATCTCCGACGAGACGACCAGCGCGCGCGCGTACGACTTCGCGAGCACGGCGATGTGCGCATCGGCATATCGCGCACGCAGTGCGCGCAGCGCGCCCGTCGCGAGCACGAGGTCACCGATTCCCCAAGGTTCCAGGACGAGGATGCGCCGCGGCGCGCCCGCGCTGCGACGCACCCGGTTCGCGAGGAGGAGTGGGAGCGCGAGCATCGCGAGGCATGCGCCCCCGATTGCCGCCGCGACGCGCCGATGCGGCGCGATCGTCCTGATCATTCCGCGACCGGGCCGCTCAGAACGCGCCAGTCCGCCGGAGCACCGCGGGGAACGTCCGCGCGAGGATCTTCAGATCCATCCACGGCGACCAGTTGTTGATGTACTCCTGGTCCAGCCGCACCACCTCCTCGAAATCCATCACCGAGCTCCGCCCGCTCACCTGCCACAACCCGGTGATCCCGGGCTTCGCGCCCAGCCGACGGAAGTGGTGCTCCTCGTAGCTCGACATGTCCGACTCGAAGAACGGCCGCGGGCCCACCAGCGTCATGTGCCCCATCAGCACGTTCAGCAGCTGCGGCAGCTCGTCGAGGCTCCACTTCCGCAGCAGCGCCCCGACCCGCGTCACTCGCGGGTCGTTCGGGATCTTGAAGAGCCGCGGGTCCGCGGTGTGGTTCAGGTGCGCCAGCTCCTGCTTCCGCGCATCCGCGTCGACGCCCATCGTCCGGAACTTCAGCATCCGGAAACGCTTCCCGCTGTAGCCGGCGCGGTCCTGCCGGAAGAACACCGGGCCGGGCGAATCGAGCCGGACGAGCAGCGCGATCACCGCGAACAGCGGCGCCAGGAGCAGGACCAGCGTCCCCGAGAGCACGATGTCCACGCAGCGCTTCAGGAAGAGCTGCCGCCCCTTCAGACTTGGCCGCGTGAGCTGCACCAGCGGAATCCCCCGCCGCCAGACGAGCTGCGGCTTCACGATCCCCTTGTGCATCAGCCGCGGCACCGAGAAGACCTCGCATCCGGCGAGCGTCCCGAAGTCGACCACCGCGGCGAAGGTATCCGAGTCCACCGCCCCCGAGATGATCAGCGTCTCGACGCGGTGGCGATAGATCGTCCCCACCAGGTCGTCGACGTGGGCGAGCGCACCCGGCTCGCGCGTCGTTCCCGTGCTGATGAAGCCGAGGATCTCGAGCTCCCCGTGCTTCCGGAACATCGGAGCCTGGACGTCCTGCTCGCCGTGGCCGGGGGAGCTGACGAACAGCGTCCGCGCCCGGGCCGAGGGACGAAGCCGCGCGACGGTGAGGTCGATGCCGAGCCGCGCGATCGAGAGCGCGAGCGCCCCGCTCGCCGTCGTCAGCAGGAAGCCGAGGAGTGCCGCTGGGTGGAAGTCCGTCCAGACCCGGCCCCAGAACATCAGCGCGAAGCCGATCGCCGTCCCGGCGGAGAGCCGCGGGACGCTGCGCCTGAAGTCCCCCGACGCGTACGTCCCGAGCGCGGCGAGGCCGAGCACCACGGCGACGAGAAGCTGGAGCGGCGGATACGTTCCCGGGGGAACGAGCTCCCCGAGGACCACCGCGACGCGTCCGCCCAGCCAGAAGTGGTCGCGCGCGCCGCGGATCACCGCGCGCAGCAGGAACAGCGTCGTGACGTCGGCGGTGAAGAGGACCGTGAGCCGCGTGAGGCTCCGCAGCACGTGCCGGCGCACCATCGGGCGCGCCATGCGCTGCAGCGCGATCGGGGTCGGCACCTTGTGGAAGTCCGCGCCCATCGCGCCACTGGGTCTGCGTCGATGCGTCGTCGCATCGACCGCTGCTGCGTCGATCATTTCCGGGGGGAAAGAGCTTTCGATCGGGTACTGCCGAGCCCGCGAAGATGCGCGCCGGAAGGGGTCCACACAAGCGGCAGCTTCATTAGGGCGCTCTCATCGAGAGGCCCCGCTCTCCGCTCCCTTCTACGACGCGCCGGATGACCCTTTCGTAAACCGCGGGCCCGCCGCTCGCCCCTCAACCCACCGCGCCGCGATCACGTCACCGAACTCCGCGCAGCACCGCTCCTTCTCGTATCCCGCCAGGAACGCCGCCCGCCCCCGCGCGCCGATCGCCCGCGCCTCCTCCGGTCGCGACGCCCACTCCCGCACCGCCTCCACGATCCGCGCCGCCGCGGCGTCCACCCCGCTCGCCGGATCCACCACCAGCCCGCACCCCGCTTCCAGCACCGTCTCCCCGCTCTCGCTCCGCTCCGGCCCCACGAAGATCGCCGGCCGGCCGCTGGCCATGATCCCGTAGAGCTTCCCCGGCACCGAGATCCCCACGAAGGGCGCGCGCAGCGAGATCAGATGCGCGTCGGCGACGCTCAGCGAGTACTTCAGCTGCTCGCGCGGGAAATAGTCCCGGTACGCCGTGTTCGCGATCCCGTGCTCGGCGACGTACGCCTCGATCTCGCGCCGCCGCGGCCCGTCGCCGACGAAGAGCCAGAAGAGCTTCGGGTCGTCCTTCGTCCGCCGCATCGCCTCGAGGATGGGGCCGAACTCGTGGACCAGGCCCGCGTTCCCCGAGTACATCACCACGAACTTCTCGCGCAATCGAAGCTCATCGATGAGCGGGTTCGCGTCGCGCGGCGTCGGCTCGACCTCCTCCTTCCGGTTCCACACGTGCACCGTGTGCGTCCGCTCGGGCCGCACCCCCTTCGCGACGATCCTCGCCTTCATGTGCGCCCCGAGGTCGACGACGAAGTCCGCCTCGCGGTAGCCGACCCCGTTCATCCACTCCAGCGCGCGCGCCGCGAGGGACGTCGGCTTCAACATCCCTGTCGCGATCTCCGCGTCGGGGTGCAGGTCCATGCTCCAGATCCCGTAGCGCTGCCCGCGCAGCTTCTTCGCGATCGCGCCGAGGAAGGAGAGCAGCGGCGGCGTGGTGAGGACGACGACGCCGTCGTGGCGGCTCGTCCCGGCGAGGAGCGCGCCGAGCGCCTGCAGGTAGAACGTCGCGTAGTCGACGAGACGGCCGAGATGCCGCCCGCGCCCGAAGCCCGTCGTCCGGACGCGAGTGATCGTCACCCCGTTGCGGACCTCGTGCAGGGGCGCGGGGACCTTCCCCTTCACGTACTTCCCGCGGCTCGCGAGGATGCTCACCTGGTATCCCTCGGCGGCGAGATGCTCTGCGAGGTCGGTGAGGTGCTGTCCGGTGGAGGCGACGTCGGGCCAGTAGTGCTGATTGACGAAGAGGAGGGACGGCTTGCGTCCCTCCTCCCGTCGCGCGGCGGCCGGTGAGCCGGCCGCCGCGTCGATGCTCGCGGTCACGTCGCCGTCAGGCGGGCGTCGCGACCGGCTCCGTCGCGCGGCCGTTCCCGTCGCGCGGGATCATCCCCTCGAGCTTGTCCCCGTGCGGACGCGGCGCCTCGCGCTCCTCGTGCGCGGCGTTGCGGCCGGCACGCTCGGCGACGCCGTTAGGCGCGGGGGGCTGGACGGCGTAGGTCTCCGGCCGCTTCGCCAGCTCGCCGTAGATCCAGGCATACGTCCGGCGCAGCCCTTCCTCGAGCGAGATCCTGGGCTCCCAGCCCAGCACTTCCCGCAGCTTCGTGTTGTCCGAGTTCCGCCCCCGCACCCCCTGCGGCGCCGTCAGGTTGTGGCGCTTCGTGATCCGCTTGCCCGCGATCGCCGCGACCATGTCCACCAGCTCGTTGATCGTCACCATCCGGTCCTGCCCCAGGTTCAGGGGGTGCGGATAGTCACTGCGCATCAGCCGGTAGATCCCCTCCACCGTGTCCTCGACGAAGCAGTAGCTCCGCGTCTGCTCCCCGTCGCCCCACACCTCGATCTCGCCGCCGTCGGGCGCGAGCGCGATCTTCCGGCAGATCGCCGCCGGGCTCTTCTCCCGCCCGCCGTCGTAGGTGCCTAACGGCCCGAAGATGTTGTGGAAGCGCACGATCCGCGTCTCCAGGCCGAAGTCCTCGCGGTAGTGCCGGCACTGGCGCTCCGTGAAGAGCTTCTCCCACCCGTAGCCGTCCTCCGCGTCCGCCGGATAGGCGTCCTCCTCCTTGAGCGGGGTGACGTCGGCACTCTTCTGCAGATAGCCGGGATAGATGCAGGCGCTGCTCGTGAAGAGGTAGCGCGTCGCCCCGTTCACCCGCGCGGCTTCGAGCATGTGGAGGTTGATCAGCGCCGAGTCGCGCATGATCACCGCCTTGTTGTGCTCGATGAAGCCGATCCCGCCCATCTCCGCGGCGAGGCCGTAGATCTCGCTGACGCCCCGCGTGGCGAGGAGGCAGTTGTCGAACTTCCGGAGGTCGAGGACCTCGAACTCGTCGGCGGCCGAGGGCTCGTACTCGGGGAGCTTCTTGTCCACGCCCCGCACCCAGTAGCCCTTCTCCTTCAGGTACTTCACCAGATGATGCCCGATGAACCCCCCGGCGCCGGTGACGAGGACGCGGGTCTGCTGCTTGTTCTCGCTCATGATTTGGATGCGTAAGGTCGCGTGAAGAAGCGCGAGGAATGCGCGAACGACGATGCCGGGAAGGCGTGCAAGGGGCACGCCGGGCCAGCTCAGCCGTGGTTGACCAGAGACAAAACGATGAAGCCCCTTCTTGCGAAGGGGCTTCGACCGTTCCGGCGTGCGTGCGGTGTTCGCCCCCCGACGAAGCACCGCCGCATGCACGGATCCTTCACCTTCCGCCCACCTGGTCGCTACCCGACCCGGGGCCTGTCGGTGACTGATTCAATAGCAAACTGCGGGCCACGGGCATCGGCATTTCCGCCTCCACCGGGGCCTGCGCCAGCGCCCGGAGCACCGCCTTTCCCCGCGCCGCCATCCCCTGGAGCCGGGGGGGCATCTCTATCCTGTCCTGCCTCGGCTCCGCTTCCCGCGCCCGGGCGTCGGCGAGGGCGCGCTCGCACCAGCCGAGCACCCGCTGCGTCTCGATCGCGTCCATGCAGATCTTGTGGGCGCAGCGCGGGAAGTAGCACCCGCTGCACGACGGAAACGACCGCAGGATCACTTCCCCTCTTCCCCACCCTGCCCACTGGTCGGTGTCGTCCTGCGCGCTCATCACGACGACGTGTGCACAGCCGGACGCGCGCGCGATGTGGCGCGGACCGGAGTCGGTGCCCACGAACAGATCCGACATCCGGCACAGGGCGGCGAGCTGCGGGATGTCGGTGACCCCGGCCAGACTCACCGACGGCCGCGTCATCCCCGCGCGCACGGCATCGACGTAGGCGCGCTCCCCGCCCCCTCCGACGAAGACGATGGTCGCCTCGTGCCGGTCGGCCACCGCGTCGGCCAGAGCGCTCCAGCGCTCCGGATACCAGGTGCGCGACTGCCAGTTCGCGCCGGTGTGCATCACGACGAGCTTCCGCTCCGGCGCATGGCCGGCGTCCGCGAGCGCGGCGCGCACGCGCTCCTCGTCGGACCGGTCGAAGGCGACCTCCTCGCGCAGCGACGCGGGCGTGGCGCCCAGAGCGCGCGCGATGTCCAGGTTCGCGTCCACCCAGCTCGCGTCGGCACGGTAGGGGATGCGCACGTTGTGCAGCAGCCCGCGTCCCGCGATGTCGAACCCGATGCGCCACGGCGCGCGCACGAGCCAGGCGATGAGGGCGAAGCGGAACGACTGCTGGGCGAGGTCGGTGATGGTGCAGTCGTACGCGCGGCCCCGCAGCTCGCGCAGCAGCGGGAGCAGCTTTCTCAGCCCCGCGCCCCTGAACGCGCCCTGCCAGCCGTGCGTGACGTGGATCTCGTCGAGGTAGGGCGACTTCCGGTAGACCTGCGCCGCCGCGGGAGTCGCGAGCAGGTCGATGGTCGCCGAGGGGAATCGCTCGCGCAGGGCGCGAAGCGTGGGCGTGAAGATGACGCTGTCGCCGAGCTGCTGGAGCTGCAGCACGAGGATCCGCGCCGGAGCGGCGGGAAGCGGGCCGCGGTGCGGCCGGACGAAGAGGCCACCGAGCCGGAAGACGGCGGTGCGCACCGCGCGCGCGGCGACGCGGGCGAGCCATCGCAAGCCGCCGACGTGCGCCCCCCTCCCCGCTACCACCCCGCGGCCGCCACCGGCCGCGGAGCTCATCGCATCGCGCTCGTCTTCGCCGCCGGCACCCGCCGGATCATCGTGTCGTTGAGCACGATCACGTCCATCCGCGTGCGGAGGAAGCAGTCCAGCGCCTGCGCCGGCGTCTCGACGATAGGCTCGTTCTCGTTGAAGCTCGTGTTGAGCACGATCGGCACCCCGCTCAGCTTCTCGAACTCCTTGATCAGCCGGTAGTACTTCGGGTTGGTCGTCGGGCTCACCGTCTGCAGGCGTCCGCTCCCGTCGACGTGGGTCACGGCGGGGATCACCGCCCGCTTCTCCGGCCGGACCGGATAGACCTGGAGCATGAACGGATCGTGCACCGCGCCCTCGAAGTACTGATCGAGCGCCTCGAGCGCGACGGACGGCGCGAAGGGGCGGAACTTCTCGCGGAACTTGATCTTCGTGTTGATCAGCTCGCGCATGTCGGCGCGGCGCGGATCGGCGACGATGCTCCGATTGCCTAACGCGCGGGCGCCCCACTCCATCCGCCCCTGGTACCAGCCGACCACCAGCCCGTCGGCGATCGCCTTCGCCGTCGCCTTCGCCGTCTCGTCCGGGCTGTCGAAGTGCTCGACCTCGTACTCCCACTGCTCGTCGTCGCGCTTCTCGAGGATCGGGAACACCTCCTCCTCGGTGTGCGCGGGGCCCCAGTAGCCGTGCTCCATCACGAACCCGCGGCTCCCCTTCAGCTCCTGGTTCCACACCCAGTACGCCGCGCCGAGGGCGGTGCCGTTGTCCGCGGACGCGGGCTGCACGTAGAGCTGCGTGAAGGGCGTCTCGGTCCGGATCTTCCCGTTGGCGACGGAGTTCATCGCGCACCCGCCGGCGATCGCCAGCCGCGGGTTCTTCGTCCGCTCGTACAGCCCGTTGAGCACGTGGAACGCGGCCTTCTCGAAGACGACCTGCAGCGAGTGCGCCATGTCCTCGTGCATCGGCTCGAGCTTGTCGCTCGGCTGCCGCGCCGGACCGAGGAGCTTCTCCAGCTCCGGGGTGAACACCTTGCCTAACGTGGGATAGCCCTCGTCCCACTCCATCTCCACGCCCTCGTTCCAGTGGCGGAAGTAGTCGAGCTCCAGCTCGAAGAGACCGTCGTCGGTGAGGCGCACGAGCTCCGAGATCGGCTCGACGTACTTCGGCTTTCCGTACGGGGCGAGCCCCATGACCTTGAACTCGTCGCCGAAGCCGTAGAAGCCGAGGTACTGGGTGATCGCCGTGTACATCATCCCCAGCGAGTGCGGGAAGTACACCTTGTCGATCACGTCGATCTGGTTCCCCGTGCCCAGCCCGAGCGAGGTGCTGACGAAGTCCCCGAAGCCGTCGATCGCGCACACCGCCGCGTCGGCGAAGGGCGAGACGAAGAAGCTGCTCGCCAGGTGCGCCGGGTGGTGTTCGACGTAGTGCACCTTCGGGAGATCGTCGGCGGGGACGCCCAGCGCCTGGGCGAGGGGCCCGTGGAGGTCGCGCACCTTCCGCGCGTTCTTGACGCGGTCGAGGATGAGCTTGAGGTCGGGGCGCTTCTGCAGGGCGAAGAGCCCCTTCTTCACCAGGTTCGCCTTCGGGTCGCGGCTGATCGCGACGTGCGAGACGTCGGCGCCGGTGATCCCGGCCATCTCGAGCACCTTCTTCACCGAGAGCGTCGGGAACCCCGCCCAGTGCTTGATGCGGCGGAAGCGCTCCTCCTCGACGGCGGCGACGAGCTGGCCGTCCTTGAGAAGCGCCGCGGAGACGTCGGCGTGGTACGCGTTGATGCCCAGGATATACGTCGGCTTCATGACGGGAGGTTATCGATAAACGAGTCGCGGCGCGTGTCCACCAGATGGGTGAGCACGCGCTGATGGTTCAGGCTGGAGTCGGAGTGTCAAGTTTCGTGCCCTCCATCCGGGGCACCGGCACACCCTCAATGGCGAGCTCGTACATGGCGCGCAGGCGCTCGCCCACCGAGTCGAGGGTGTAGAGAGCCGGGATGAGCTGCGGACCGACCGAGGCGACCCGGGCGCGCAGCGCACTGTCCTCGAGCGTCGCGACGATTCCCCGCGCCACCTCCGCCGGCGCGCGGGGGACGACCGTGCCCAGCGCGTGCTCGACCACCACGTCGGAGACCTGAACCTCGGGGGTGATCACCGCCGGAAGTCCCGCGGCGATCGCCTCGATCACCGCCACCCCGAAGTTCTCGTGGTACGAGGTGAGGGCGAAGACGTCCGCTTCGGCGAGCAGGCGTGCCTTCTCGGCCCCCTTCACGAAGCCGGCGAAGGTGATGGAGCCGTCGGTCACCCGCTCGGCGGCCCTCGCCCGGATCGCGCGCTCGTACGCGGGGTCTCCGGCACCGGCGATCACGAGGCGGGCGCCGGGCCGGCGCACGCGCACCGCCGGCCACGCGTCGATGAGCGTCTCCAGCCCCTTGATCGGATTGAGGCGCGAGAGGTAGAGAACCGTCTCGACTCCGGCACGCGGCGACTCGATCGCACGCTCCGCGGCGCCCTGCTCCCCTCCGCTCGCGTCGGGCAGCCAGGGTGGCGGGACCACCGCGGCCGGCACGCCGCGCACCGCGCGGAGGCGTCTCGCTTCGTCGCGCTCGTGCACCGTGGTGAAGTGCATCGCCCCCGCGCCGCGGATCGCGGGCGCGTCGAGCAGCGCGTGCCAGGCGCGCTTCACGAGCTGCCGCTTGTGCTCGAAGGTGTAGCGCGAGAGCGTCCCGAATGGGCCGATCACGTATGGGATGTTCCGGCGCCGGCACGCCCGCGCGGAGAGCGTGCTGATAGCGTTGAACATTCCGTGGACGTGCACCACGTCGAACGAGCTGCCGCGCGTCGCGAGAAATCGAAGCAGCCCGCTGGAGATACGCGCCGACCCGGGACCGGATGCCGCGAACGCGTGCACCGGTGTTCCCGCGGCCCGCCGCTCGAACCAGGCGAGGTCCTCCGCCGGCGGCATCGGCCCGATCACCTCAGTCTTGATCCCCGCGGCACGCGCCGCGGCCACGAAGCCGAGGAGCGCCTCGGTGGGCCCGCCGAAGGCGCGCGAGAGATCGGGAGCGACGTGAAGTACGCGCATCACCCGCGGGTCGCGCGCGGGGGCGCGCCGCTCGCGCCGCCGAGCCGCAGCGTGCGCGCGAGGCGGGCACGCAATCCCTGCCGCAGCGTCGCCCACGCCGGCACCACGAAGATCACCGCGAGCATCACCACCGTCGATTTCACGACGAGGTTGGTGACTTCCGCGATGTTGTTCTCCGCGCGCGTCGAGTACAGGAGCACGAACGGCGCCCACGCCCACCAGAGTCTGGAATGATTGCCCAGCCTCAGGAAAACGCGGTACACCATCCCGACGAACCAGCCGAAGACGAGGACGCCGATCAACCCACCCCAGTATCCGTAGTTGACGTAGGTCTCCCCCGCCACGCTGAGGTCCATCGACGTCCCACGGAGATCCATCCCGGTGAAGCGCTGGAAGTAGGAGCGCCCTCCGAGCTCCAGCTTTCCCGGATCTAGGAAGCGAGGCAGGAGAGTGGCCATGACCGCTTCCTTGATGGTCGCCCCCCCGGCGTACGGCTCGCGGTTCGGCACCCAGTAGAGCACGCGCGCGATGATCCAACCCTGGTTCAGTCGCGTCACGTTCGCCTTGAACCCCTTCCCCTCGTACGCCACCTCGGGGTCGGCGTTCTCGATCATCGTGCTCCCGAGCAGCGCGGCGCGCCCGAACAACCCGGCCTCCGTGGTGCCGAGCGCCTCGCGGAACTGGCTCTTCACCACGTTGAGCACCATGATCACGGCGAGTCCCGCCACCACCATCAGCGCGATGGAGCGGAGCCGGAGCCGATAGACGAAGATCGCGGTCAGGGCGAAGTACGACGACCAGAGCAGGAGGTCGTGGAACATCCCGTTCGACGCCGAGATCAGCGCCTGCACGCCGATCACCGCGGCGGTGCGGATCCACCAGCCCGGCGCTCGCGCGAGCAGCAGCGAGAGCGCGCCGACGAAGGCGAGGTTGCCGACGAGGACGCCGACGAAGGCGAGCGATCCGCCGCCGAGCATCGGCGCGATCACCAGCTGGGTGAGAATTCCCCCCACCACCATGGCATCGCAGGTGCCCCGGAAGGCACGCGTGAGCGGCTCCGTCTTCGCCGCCGGCGGCGGCGCCCGACGACCGGCTTTGCGGAGCGGCAGCAGCATCCCGACCACGAGCATCGCCAGCGCGGGCACGGCGTACGCGAAGTACTGGGACGCCGGCACGGCCATCTCGAAGGCGACGAAGTAGGCGCCGATGTGATAGGTGATCCATGGCGCGATCACCCATTGCAGCGCCGCGGTCGCGATGGCGAGTCCGGGAATCCACGGCACGCGGCGACCCACGATGACGAAGTGCCAGGCGATCAGCACCATGAGCGCCACCCCCGCGCCCAGCCACATGGAGTCGTTCTCGTAGAACGGCAGCGCGAGCAGCGCGGCGAGCAGCGCGCTGAGGACCGCGTACTGCCAGCGTCGGGACTGGACGAACAGGAAGTGCCGGATCGCCTGCGGCCTCCACGCGCTTCCGACGAGCGTCGGGGCGGCGCTCATGCGGCCGCTCGCTCGCGCACGGCCAGCTCCATCGCCTCGAGCACGCCCTCGGCGGCCGCCGCGGCGGTGAAGCGCGCGATGTGCGCGCGCGCCCCCGCCCCGAGGGTGCGAAGCCGCTCGCGGTCCGCCACGAGCCGCGCGAGCAGCTCGCCGAGCCCGCGCACGTCGCCGAGCGGAAATGTGTTCCCGGTCTCGTCCTCGTGAACGAGGTCGGGGGCGCATCCCGCTGCCCGCGACACGAGCGCCGGCCGGCCGCAGGCCATCGCTTCGTTCACGACGAGCCCCCACGTCTCGCGCGCGTCGGAGGGGAGCACGAGAACGTCCATCGCCGCATATGCGGCGGGGAGAGCGCTCTGATTGTGGAACCCGGCGAACGTCGCGCGAACACCGAGGCGTTCGGCGGCGGCGCGGCACGCCTCGCGTAGCTCGCCGTCGCCGACGAACACGACGTGCACGTCGCGGCGCCCGCTGGCCGCCACCGCCTCGAGCAGATCGAGCGGGCGCTTCTTCGGCACGAGCTTTCCCACGAACGCCGCGATCATGGAATCCTCGTGCACTCCCCATTCGCGCCGCACGGACGCCGCGTCGGTCTCCGCCGCGCCGCGCGCGAAATGCTCGTTGTCGACGAAGTGCGGCGAGCGCACCACGCGCCGGGCACGGTAGAAGCGGAAGTATTCCTCCGAGCGAGCGCCGACCGCGAGGCAGGCCGCGAAACGCGGCACGAACCTGCGGTGCGTCACCCGCCGCGCCCAGGCGCGCAGCGTCGGTCCGTCAGGCCCGAGCTGCGAGTCGCCGCGCACGAGCACCGGCGTCCCGGCCGCCCAGCACGCGCGCATCGCCTGCCAGTAGCTCTTCGCATGCCACCCCATCACGAGGAACGCGTCGAAGCGCCGCTCGGCGATGATCCCCGCGATCTCCGGCGTATCGTAGGCACCGAAGCCCTCCGCGCCCGGGGCGGCGGAGACGTTGCGCAGGAAGCGCGAGTCGTAGCCGCTCAGCAGGTCCACGTCCCACTGGAACGAGACGCCGAATCCCGCCCCCTGCTCCGCGGGCGTCGGACGGTGGGCGTAGTGCACGGTGAGATCGACGCCGCTCGCGCCGGCGAGCTCCCGGAACAGCGGCGAGAGGTACTGGACGGGATGCGTGACCAGAACACCGAGGCGCCGGCGGTCAGCCATGCGCGCCCGCTCCCGCCATCCCGCGGGCGGGCGCGTCTTCGCTCGCCGCGCCGACCACGCGATCGAAGATCGCCGCCAGCTGCCGCGTCATGTTCCGCGCCGAGTAGTCCTCGAAATGGTCCCAGCGAACGCGCGCGGGATCGTAGCTGCCGTCGACCAGCAGCCGCACGAGGGCGGCCGCGATCTCGCCGGAGTGCTCCTCCGCCGGCGACTCGTCCGAGTAGGTCACCAGCTCGCCCGCGTTCGCCGTGCGCACGATGTCGCAGACGGTGCTCGCTTCGTGGTACGCGGCGAGCATGGGCCGGCGCGCGAGGATGTTCGGGAAGATCTTCGATGCCGTGTAATGCCGCTCGTTGCTCCCCAGCGCGAGGATCACGTCGCACGAGCAGAGGATGTTCAGCGCGTCGAGGTACGGGACGCGCTTCGGGTGCTCGGTCACGTGATCTCCGAGTCCCATCTCCCGCGCGACGGGGAGGACGCGTCCCTCCGTGGCGTTGGGATCGTAGGTCGTGCCGAAGAAGTGCAGCCGGAGCCTCGCGAAGAGCGCGGGGTTGCTGTCGCGGAGCATGAGCACTCCGCGGAAGAGCGCCCGCAGCGTCTCGAAGCCGTTAGGCAGCATCGCCCCGACGTACGCGAGGTGGATGTTGCCGTCGCTCGCGTCCCAGTACGGGTTGGCGCGCGGCTCCGCCCGGAGCGCGTCGAAGTCGGACGCCTCGAAGCCGTACGGGATGCCGGTGAAGCGGTCCGCGGGCAGCCAGGGATAACGCACCCGCACGCCGTCGTTGGTGCCGTCGGAGACGGCGACGAAATGCGACGCGTGCTTCACCACGTTCGGCTCCAGCCGCAGCGCGAGCTGGCGATACCAGAACGCCTTGGTCCACCAGCGGCCGTCCGCGCCGGCGGCGCTCACCCAGGGATCGATGTAGTCGATCACGAAGGGGATGCCGAACTTCCGCAGCAGCCGCGGCCCGTGAACGAACGACGCCCACGGCGGCCCGGGGATGAAGATCAGGTCGGGACGCCGCTCCTCGATCACCCGGTCGAGCACGCGGCGCATCGGCAGCAGCGAGCGGTACCCCAGGTCGCCGAGGCCGAAGCGGCGGGTGAGCTTGAGCGGGAGCGCGTCGCTGCGCGTGATCTTCAGCCACGCCGGCGCCAGCCGGTGGATGTCGGGATCGGCCGGCTCGCCCATGTCCTCCGCCCGCACCGAGACGACCTCGGGCTCCCACCCGAACTCCGGGAGATGGCGCGCGAAGAACCGCACGCGATGGGTGGGCGGGTAGCTGCTCGGGACGTAGCTGGGGGCGACGATCAGGACACGGTGCATGAATGGCGCTCTACGACACCCGCACCTGGACGTCCTCCGCGCGGTGCCGCCGAGAGATCACGATTGCGGGTATCACGAAATGGCGATGCGCCGGCGCGTACCGGAGGGCGGTCGCGCCGCCGGCGCGGCGGGTCGACTGCGGAAATTCAAGTATCATACCACCGGTGGCGGGCGCTCGCCCGCGGATTCACCGCGCCGCGGCCGCGCCGGCCACGGCGCGAGGACTCCCCAGCTGCGGCCCGCGACGGATCGTTCCCTCGGCCACGGTGCGCTCGAGCACGGTCGTGACCGCCTGCGCCATGCGCCGCGCGTCGAAGTGCTCGACGACGATCGCCCGCAGCCTCGTCCCCAGCGCCGGATCGCGCACGCGCCAGTCGGCGAGCTCCTTCAGCTTCGCGGCGAGGGCGCCGACGTCCTCCGGCGGAACGATGAAACGCGACGCCTCGCCGACGAGCACCTCGGGAACTCCCCCGAGCGCCGTTCCGATTCCCGGGACTCCGCACGCCATCGCCTCGGCGAGGACGCGGCCGAAGGTCTCCGGGTGGCGGCTCGGAAGCACGCACACGTCGGCCGCGTTGTAGAGCTCTACCGCGTCGCTCCTCGGCCCGAGCCAGCGAACGTCGTCGCCGATGCCGAGCGATCGCGCGAGCTCCTCCACGTCCCGGAGGTAGGCCGCCGCGGCCGCGGGGCCGCCGTGATTGAGCGGCCGGCCGGCGACGAGCAGGCGCGCGTCGCGCACCGAGGGACGCATCGCCGCGAACGCGCGGAGCAGCCCTTCGATGTCCTTGCCGCGATCGATCCGGCCGATGTACAGGAGCGCGTAGGTGTCCGGCGCGAGGCCCAGCGATTCGCGCGTCGCGGCGCGCGTGTCGAGCGGGCGGAAGCGCTCGACGTCGATGCCGTTCACGACGAGATCGATCGACCGCGGGTCGAAGCCGCGCTCGATGTACGCGACGCGAGTCGCCTCCGACACGGCGATGAAGCGCGACACGCCGCTCAGGCCGATGCGCCACTGCCCGCAGAACTCGCTGGGCGGGAAGAGCCGGAGGTGGCAGACGAGCGGCACGTGAAGCAGCCGCGCGACCGCGGACGCGAAGAGCGTATCGTGGTACTGGTTGATGTACACCACGTCCGGGCGGGTACCGAGCGCGCGCACCAGCGAGACCGCGACGGCGGCGGCGGAGCGCAGCGGGTGGGCGCGGTCGATCGCGTATCCGCGCACGCGCACCGTCTGCACCCCCGCCGCCTGGTAGCGCGCGACGAGATCGCCCTCGTCGACGTAGGCGAGCGTCACGGCGTGGCCGCGACCCGCCAGCCCCACGCACACGTCGAAGAGGCTGTGCTCCTGCCCCCCGCGCGTGCCGGACGCTTCGGTCTCCAGCGCCAGGACCCTCATCCGGTCACGCCCGCGCGGCCGACGCCGATGCAGGGTCCGCGGCGCGAATGACGATGAGCGTCTCGTGGTCGGCGAGACCGAACCTCGTGCGGTCTTCGGGCGAGACGTCTGCCGCGACGTCGACGATGGTCGCCTGCAGCGGCGCGAATCGCTCGGCGAGATCGCGGTCGCCATACTGATTGAAGCGCCCCCCGTAGCCTGGCTCCGCCCGCGACGTCGTGCTCTTCCCGCGGAAGATCGACTCGCCGGCGAGGATCGCTCCCCCCGGCCGGAGCAGCGCCGCCAGCGACCGCACCGCGAGCCGATCGTCGGGAACGCACATCAGGACGTGATTGAGCACGATCAGATCGTAGCTCTGCGGTGGAAGCTTCGGATCGCAGATGTCGAGCTGCATGTGGCCCGGCGGCGGCGATTCGTAGTCGGTGAGATCGTAACGCCGGGCAAACGAGCGGAGCACGGGCTCGAGGGAGCGCTCGGGGGCCGCATGGAGGATGTCGATCGGCGGCGAGAAGTTCGCCGCGATGAACTCGCGGTAGAAGTGCGCGTACGCGCGGTGCCGTTCCAGAGAGCCGCAGCCGGGGCACGTCGCGCGGTTCCGGACGACGCCATACTGGAACTCGACGAAGGGGCGGAACTCGCGAACGCTCGACTGGCACAGCGGACACTGCCGGCCGGGCCCGGTGAGGAGCCCGAAGACGCGCGCCGCATAGTACCGCGTGAGCGTCGCGATCGCGCGCACGCCGTGCGCCTTCACGCCGCTGCGATACGTCGCGAGCACGCTCATACGACGCCCATCACGCGCTTCGCCGCGGCTTCGACCCGACGGCGCACGCTGCCCCAGTCGCGGCGGCCGCGGTCATGGATGGCGTCGAGATCGAGGGGGCGCGGAGTTCGCGAATCCATGACCACGCGGGGGACCGAGTACGGTGAATGATGTTCCGGCTGCACGCGGTGGGCGCCGGCGAACGTCGCGCGGTATCCGGCTTCCGCGAAGATCCGATCGGCGACGGCGTTGCCCTGCCACCACGGATACGCGAAGAGCGTCGGCGTGTGACCGATCGACCGCTCGAACAGCGCCTTTCCCTCGATGATCTCACGCGCCACGCGCTGCTCGAACTCGGCCGACGACTCCGCCGTGCCGAGGACGTGCGTGCGGCCGCGCCAGCCGTACGCGAGCTTCGCCTTGTGGAGCGCCGCGCGGACGTGCGTGAGCCACTGCTCCGTCGCGAGCACGTCCTTCGGCTCGTTGCGCGCCATCTCCACGCAGAGCGCGACGACCTCGGGATGCGGATCGAATCGCGGAGCCGCGAGCTCGCCCGCCGACACGAGCAGCGGGGCGCCGATGGGAAGGGCGAGGTGCTCGAGCTCTCCCACGTTCTGGCCGTGGTAGATGGCGGTGACGTGGCCCGAGACGAACTGCCGGTGATGCATCGGTCCATGGTCCTGAACCGACCATTCCGCCCCGTGCGTCTCGCGAAGCCACTGCACGCGCTCGGCGCAGATCCGCCCGACCGGAACGAAGGTGACCCCGGGGCAGCTCTCGCTGCGCAACGCGTCACGGAATGCGGCGTCCGTCGCGTGGGCATCGTCGGTGGTGACGAGTGCCAGCCGTTCGCCCGCGACGGGGCGGCCGTGCAGGAATTCCGTCGCCTCCCCGGCAGTGACGAAGCGCCAGCCCTGCCGTCGCAGCGCCCGAACGTCCTCAGCCACGAGCTCCGGCGGCGTGTCCCAGCTGTGGTAGCTGAGCACGGCCAGCCGCGCGCGCGCCGAGTGGAGAAACCCGGACCGCGTCACACCGAACCTCGCCGCCATGGAATGCGCATCGCCCCCGTACATGATCATGGCGTCGCCCCGGCTCCCGTCAACCGGGCCGAGCTCGAAGGTGTCCGCGAGCCGGCGAAGCTCCGCGCGGCGGTCTCGTATACCTCGACGCTGCGCGCGGCCACCGCGCGCCAGCTGAACTCGCGGAGCACTCGCTCGCGCGCGCGCGCGCCCATCGCCCGGCGCGCTGCGGAATCCCCCAGCATCCGCTGTAGCGCGATCGCGAGTGCCTGCGCATCGCGCGGCGGCACGAGCATGCCCGTCGCGCCGTCGTCGACGATCTCGGGAATCCCCCCGACCGTGGTCGCGACGAGCGGGACGCCGCTCGCCATGCTCTCCAGACCGGCGATGCTCGTCGCCTCGAGCAGCGAGGGAAGCACCGCCAGATCGCTGGCCGCGTGCAGCCTCGGCATGGCGTCGTTGGCGACGTTGCCGAGCAGGCGCGTGCGGATCGTGCCCGGAAGCGCGCGCACCGCGTCGCGGAACTGCGTCGTGTACGGGAGCTCGGCGGTCTCCGGCTCGGGCGTGAGCCCCGCGAACAGAACGGTGCAGCGCACCCCGTCCGCGGCGAGGCGTCCGAGAGCCTCCGCGAAGTACGCGACGCCGTTCTTCGGCACGGGACGACGCGAGCAGAGGATGATCGGCTCGTCGTCGGGGATCGACAGCTCGGCGCGGACGCTCGCCGCGGCGGCCGACGACGGCGCGAAGCGCGTCGGGTCGACGCCGTTAGGCACGTAGTGGACGCGCTCCACCGGGTACCCGCAGAGCACCGTCGCGTCCGCGAGCTCGCGGCTCGGCGCGATCACGGCCTTCGCGAAGGCGAATCGTTCGAGCAGCCTCGCCCGCTCCCCTTCCCCGCGCTCGACGTCCTGCAGGAACTGCGAGCTGTGGTTGGTGAACACAGCCGGCGCGAGCTTCGCCGTGGGGCGGACGATCTCGGGATCGTAGTAGTAGTGATGGAACGTCACCACGTCCGCGTGGAGCTGCCGCGCGAGCCGCGCCGCCGCCGCGCCGAAGCGCGCGCCGAGCTGGAAGCGCTCGAGCAGGTTGCGCGGCGAGTAGAGGATCGGGATCGCGGTGACCTGCACGCCGTTGTGCACGAACTCGCGGCTCCCCCACGTCTTGAGATTCCGCCCCGGCGGGAGCCGTCGGCGCGTCAGCACGCGGACTTCGTGGCCGAGCTCGACGAGCGCTGTGCTCAGTCCCTGCACGTGCGCCGCGATCCCGCCGATGGCGGGAAAGAAGTCCTCGCTGACCGTCAGGATCCTCACGCGCGTGCCCCCGCGAGCGAGCGGCGGAGCGCATCGAGCCGCGCGACGTCCACCGTCGGCGTCGCATCCCAATCGGTGGTCTCGCGCGGCGTGCCGCACAGCCGGTGGGCGACGATGTCGGCGATGCGCTCGGCCGCGTGTCCGTCGCCGTAGGGGTTCATCGGGCGGCGGCCGGCGAGCGACCCGCCAAGCGCGCGCCGCGACTCGGCGAGGATCAGCTCGGGGTCGGTGCCGACGAGCCGGACGACGCCGGTGCGCAGCCCCTCGGGACGCTCGGTGACGTCGCGCAGGACGAGCACGGGCACGCCGAAGGTGGGCGCCTCCTCCTGGATCCCGCCGGAATCCGTGAGCACGAGCGACGCGCGCTGCAGCACCTGGACGAGATCGAAGTAGTCGAGCGGTTCCACGAGGTGCACGTGCGGCTGCCCGCCGAGCGCGGCGCGGGCCGACTCGCGAACGTTGGGGTTCGGGTGCACCGGGAAGAGCACCTCCACACGCTCCGTGGCCGCCAGCTCGCGCACGCTCGCGAACACGCGCTCGAGGGGCGCGCCGAAGGACTCGCGGCGGTGCGCGGTGAGGAGCACGAGGGGCCGATCGCTCTCCAGCACCTCGCGCACCAGCGGATCCGCGACCGGCGCATGCGTCTCCGCCGCCTCGAGGAGCGCGTCGACCACCGTGTTGCCCGTGACGTGCACGTTCGCCGGGTTGACGTTCTCGCGCAGCAGGTGCTCGCGCGCCTCGAGCGTCGGCGCGAAGTAGGCGTCCGTGAGCACGTCGCTCACCCGGCGGAACATCTCCTCCGGATACGGCGCCCATTTCTGGCCGCTGCGCAGCCCCGCCTCGACGTGACCCACCTGCGTCCGGCGGAGGAACGCCGCCAGCGCGCCGAAGCACGCGGTGGCCGTGTCCCCCTGCACCAGCACGATGTCCGGGCGGAATTCGGCGATCACCTTGTCGAGACCGCTCAGGCAGGCGACCGCGACGTCGGGCAGCGACTGGCCGTCCCGCATGATGCGCAGATCGTAGTCGCGCCCGATCCCGAAGCGGTCGATCACCTGGTCGAGCATCTGCGAGTGCTGCCCGGTGATCGCGACGCGGCTCTCGAGCCGCGGGGCGCGGCGCGCGAGGGCGCGGACGACCGGGGCGAGCTTGATCCCCTCCGGCCTCGTGCCGATGATCGTCAGGACGCGGCGCGCCGACTGCTGCTGTTCGTCGAGCGTCATCTCGCCGCCTCCGAAAGCGCGCGCCCCGGCCGATGGCCGGCGCCGCTGGTCTCGATGCGCTCGAAGATCTCCGCGGAGCCCGCGCCGGCGCGCGCCATCCGACGCCGAAGCGCCGCCGGCAGGCGGGCGATCGACGCGAGGATTCCCCGCAGCGGCAGCGTGTCGCCGCGCACGAGTGGGCGTAGCGCGCGCACCGGCAGCAGCAGCAGGAACGCGGCGAGAAACCGCCAGTCGCCGATGTTCTTCAGCGTGAAGAGCACGTGATTCCGGAAATGGACGCGCGAGATCCGCCCGCGGCCGAAGACGTCGTCGAGCGTGACTCCTTCCTTGTGGTAGATGATGCTCGTCGGCTCGAAGATGGTTCCCCACCCGCGCGCCCACGCGCGGTACGAAAGGTCGAGATCCTCGTAGTACCCCGGGCGATACAGCGGGTCGAACCCTCCGAGCTCCACGAACCGCTCGCGGTTGTAGGCGGAGGCTCCTCCCGGCGCCTCGAGCGACGCCGCGGCCCCCTCGCCGATCGCCCGCCATCCCTTGTAGAACCAGGCGTTCTGCGTCCAGCCACGGCGCGCCGCGTTCTGCGGAGTCGAGCCGTCCCAGTTCACGAGCTGCGAGGCAGCGGCGAACAGGCTCGGGTCCTCGAAGTGGGCGATGAGCGGATCGACGAAGTCCGGATGGAAGCGCATGTCGTTGTTCAGGATCACGACGATGTCTTCGCTCCGCGCGGCGACGACGGCGTTCAGCGAGAAGAGGAAGTCGTTCCGCGCCGCGACCACGACCTCGACCTGCGGGAAGCGCTCGCGCAGGAACTGGACGTCCGGCTCGGTGCTCCGGTTGTCCACGCACACCACGCGGCAATCGTGTCTCGAGTTGGCCGCGGCAACGAGCAGCGTGGAGAAGCAGTCTTCCAGATGCTGCCGCCCGTTGTAGTTGAGGACCATCAGGCAGCAGGTGCGATTCATCGCCTGGCCGCCGCGAGCGGTGGAGCGCCTCGTGCTGCGCCGGCGTCGCCGTGCGCCCAGCGGCTCAGCATCGCGAGCTGCTCGGCGATAGGCGCGCGGGTCTCCGTCGGAACGAGCGTGCGATCGATGCTCGGCGACGCCTCGACGGGGATGATCTCGTGTCTCGTCCCGAACGCCTCGCGGAAGAGGCAGAGCAGCGTGTACTTGTCGACGCGCTCGGTGCCCGGCTGCGAGAGCGGGACGTTGGCCTCGCCCCCTTCCAGCCGGTTGATGCGCTCGACGAGGATGCGCGCCCACTCGAGGGTCGTGATCCCGTTCCAGAAATGATTGACGTATCCCCGGACGGGCTTGTCCTCGGGCTGGCTCAGGAACCACGCGAGCAGGCCGTGGCCGCCGCCAAGGTCCAGACCCACGATCGACACCCGCAGCACCGACGCGTTCGGCCAGTGGCGGACCCCTTCGCCCAGCTGCTTCGAGACGCCGTATTCGTCGTCCGCGTCGGGGATCTCGGAGACGGCGTACGCGCCGCGATCTCCGGCGAACACGCAGTCGGTGCTCGCGTGGAACAGGTGCTGGTCCGGACGGAGGCTCTGCGCGAGATGGATCGGCAGGAGCGCGTTCGCACGGAAAAGCTCGGTCGGATCAGTCGACTTCTGCCAGATCCGTCCGATGCAGTTGACCACGTAGCGCGCGTCCGAGGAGCGCGCGGCGGCGATCAGTGCGTCGCCGGCGTGCCCCTCGTAACGTGCGTCGGTGGTGATGATCCGGAATCCGCTTTCCTCGAGCAGGCGCGCCACCACGTGACCGAGCATCCCGCGGTGGCCCGCGACGAACACCGACGGGGACATCAGGTATAGAACTCCACCTGACCCATCCGGTCGAGCAGGGCGCCGATCTCCTCGGAGGTCTCGAGACGGCGCGTGTTCGCCGAGTTGTACTCGTAGCCGAGCGGGTAGTGGCACTCGACGTCCGGGATCCGGTACTCCGGGTGGACGACGAAGTACGTGTCCGACTCGGTCGCGCGGCGGATCTCGTACTCGTTGACGAGCACTTCGTCGATCTTCTCGCCGGGACGGATGCCGACTTCCTTGATCGGGATGTCCGCGCCCTCGCCGTACTTCTCGATCATGGTCCGCGCGAGATCGTAGACCGTCGTCGCCGGCGCCTTGCGCACGAAGATCTCTCCGCCGCGCGCCTGCGTCATCGCGTAGACGACGAGATCGACCGACTCGTCGAGCGTCATCATGAAGCGCGTCATCTGGCCGGCGGTGATCGTCAGCGGCTGGCGCTTGGCGATCTGCTTCCGGAAGAGCGGGATCACCGATCCGCGGCTCCCCATCACGTTGCCGTAGCGCACGCAGCAGAAGCGCGTGTCGATCTGCGCCATGTTCTTGGAGACGACGATCTTCTCCATGAGCGCCTTCGACATGCCCATCGCGTTCACCGGCTTGACCGCCTTGTCGGTGCTCAGCGCGACGAGGACGTTGACGCCGGCCTGGATCGCCGCCTCGCAGACGTTGTTCGACCCGATGGTGTTCGTCTGCAGCGCCTCGAAAGGATACTGCTCGCACGACGGCACCTGCTTCAGCGCCGCGGCGTGGAAGACGATGTCGACGCCGCGCATCGCGTCGCGGAGCCGGTTCTGATCGCGCACGTCGCCGATCATGTAGTCGAAGTCGGCGTGGCGCTGACGCATCTCCCACTGCTTCTTCTCGTCGCGGCTGTAGACGATGATCCGCGACGGGTTGTACTGCGCGAGATGCGCCGCGACGCGGTTGCCGAAGGAGCCGGTCCCGCCGGTGACGAGGATCTTGCTGCCGGCGATCTTCACGCCCGCGCCATGATCCACGGCACCCGCGCTCTCGTTGTTCGAATCGGCCCGCTCAGCGTTCCGGCGGGCGACCTGCTCCTGAAGTTCGGTTACGGTCACGAGAAAATACTCCTCGGGAAGAGGCTTGGCTCAAAACGTCAAAAAACTGCCTGTTGAGGGGCAGAATAACGCAGGAATCGGGCCCCGGCGCCGGACCCGACTGTACGCTACCGCGCGATCTCCTGCGGGTTCTCTCCGCGGGTCCCACCCGCCTTTCCCGCGCGCTCCGCCTTGCCGCCAGCCCCCTGGATCGCGGGCTGCTCCGCGCTCTCCGCGGTCTGCCCGGTCCTGGTCCAGATCGGCGTCGGCGCGCGGTTGTTGTAGCCGAGGACGATGTTCACCACCGTCGCCGACACCCGCTCCTCGAGGTACTCGCGCGGCACCGTCCACCACCCGCGCGCGCTGGCCCCCGCCTTCGCCAGCCGGACGAGGTTCGCCGGGTCCACGCCCGCCAGCGCGTTGCTCCCGCACTCCACCGTCTCCGGACGCTCCGTGGTGTCGCGGATGGTGATCCCCGGCACTCCGAGGATGCAGCACTCCTCCTGCACCGTGCCGCTGTCGGTGATCACGACGTGCGCGTCCTTCTCCAGCGCCACGAAATCGAAGAACCCGAGCGGCTCGAGCAGGATGAGCTTCGCGTCGGTCGGCTCGAGGTAGTACTGCTGGAGCCGGATGCGGGTCCGCGGATGAACGCTGCACACCACCGGCATCCCCAGGGTCGCGGCGGTCCGCCGGAGCCCCTCCACGATCGCGCGCAGCCGATCGGGAATGTCCACGTTCTCCGCGCGGTGGAAGGTCGCGAGCACGTACTCGCCCGCCTGCACCCCGAGCTGGCGGTGCACCCCGGACGCGTCGACCTGCGGCCGGTAGTGCTGCATCACCTCGTAGATCGGATTCCCCGTCACCAGGATGCGGGTGCCCTCGATCCCCTCGCGGACGAGGTTGACCCGGCTCCGCTCCGTGTAGGGCATCAGGACGTCGCTGCAGTGGTCGATCACGCGCCGGTTCACCTCTTCCGGGACGCGATCGTCGTAGCAGCGGTTGCCGGCCTCCATGTGGTAGACCGGAATCCCCATCCGCTTCGCGATGAACGCCGAGAGCGCGCTGTTCGTGTCGCCGAGGACGAGCAGCCGGTCGGGGCGCACGCGCTCGAGGAGCTGCTCCGTCTCGGCGAGGATCTGCCCCACCTGCGTCGCCAGGGTGTCGACGCGCGTGTTGAAGAAGAAGTCCGGCTTCCGGACCCCCAGCTCCTCGAAGAAGATGTCGCTGAGCTTCCGGTCGAAGTTCTGGCCGGTATGGGCGACGACGTGCTCGCAGAGCTGGTCGAGCGCCGGAATGATGCGCGAGAGGCGGATGATTTCCGGGCGTGTGCCCAGGATGGTGAGGATCTTCACTCGGCGAGCCGAAAGAGGGTCAGGGTCGCGTGCCGGCCCACGACGGGCGGGCCGAACGTGCCTCGACGCTGCGCTCCACCAGGGATGGCGTGCGCGGCGTCGGGACCTGCGTGACAGCGGCGGGGAACGCAAGGATCATGCGAAACCTTCCGCTCATCTGTTCCGCCGCGGTGCGTCGCGCAGCATCCGGTCGACGCGCTCGACGAGGACCTGGGGAGTGAACTCGGTGCGAACGGCCCTCGTCGCCTCGTCGCGGGCGGCGCTCAGCGACGCCGGCTCCCGGACGATCCCTGCCACCAGCTCGGCGATCGCCTGCGGCTCGAGAACGTGACACCCGAAGCCGACCCGGAAGGCCTTCATGAACTTCGCGGGCGTGCCGTACGCCGGGCCGTGATACAGCACCGGCACCCCGGCGCTCAGGTACGAGATGATCTTCGAGGGAAACGAGGACTCGACCCAGGGGCGGCGCTCGGTCGCGAACCAGAGTCCGCTGTAGCCGAGGTCCACCCCCGACAGCAGCTCGAGCGAGCGCGCATGCGGCACCCACCCCGTGCTCCGGATGCGGGGATGGAGCTCCCGCTGGTCGGGGCGCGGCTCGCCGATCCAGAGAAACTCGATCGGCCGGCCGTCGACGTTCCAGTCGAGCAGGTCGAGCGCGGCGAGGAAGGCGCGGAACTCGTCGGGCACGATCATCGTCCCGCAGAGGCCGATCACGAAGGCGTCCTTCGCGGGCGACTCCGACTTCGCGCCCGGAACGATCGTCTGGCGCAGCACCGTCGAGTCGAGTCCCCAGCGCTCCTCGTACATCGAGACCATTCCCTCGCTGGCGACGCCGCGCGTGGCCGCGCCCTCGCGAAGCGCGGTCGCGGCGCGCGACAGCCGGTCGCGAACGCGCCGCGCGGGCAGCGCGTCGATCGCGAGCTCGATGAGGTCCCACTCCATCGTCGAGTACGGGACGCCGAGCACCTCGTTGAGCATCGGCGCGAGATCGAGGATCTCGATGGAGTTCATGAAGTAGACGACGCGGCGGATGCCGAGCCCGCGGAGCCGCGCGGCCTCGTGCTCGAGCCCGCGGCGGAGCTCACGCCTGCGGACGACGTTCCATTCGAGGAACGACGCGAAGCTCCGGAACGCCTGCCGCAGCTTCCCCATCCCGGGGATCGGCCTGCGGGCGGGGATGGAGACGTGCTCCCACGGCCAGTCGGCTCGCGCGTGCGGGCCGCCGCCCAGCGCGACCGACAGGTGGACGACGCGCCCCCCGATCGCGCGACTCATCTGCTCGATGAAGACGCCGCCACCGTTCTGCTGCCATGGCTCGCCGCCGAGGACGAGCAGCACGGCATCGCGGTCGTCGCCGGCGGCCGGCATCGGCACACGGAGCGCCGTCACGCCGACGCTTCGCTGAGGACGTCCGTCGTCCACGTGAGATCGGGACGGACGGCTCCGAGCAGCGCGCCGAAGTAGTCGCCGCGGATGGCGGGCGAGTCGGCGACCTCGAAGCGGAGCACGTCGTTCATGAACTGCATGTCGCGGAAGCCCTGCCCGAACATGTAGACGCTGGCCGAATACGTCCCGTTGTTGAGCAGGTTGCCGGGGATCGTGCACGTGCTGCGATACCGGCCGAGCGGCATCGGCCGCCCGTACCAGCGCGGCTCGCGATTTCCGATCGACGAGAACACGATGTTGTTCTCGGCGTCGTGGATGACGACGGTGAAGCCGAGAAATGCGCCGGGCTCGCGCGTCCGATAGTCGACCTCGATCGCGAAGGACGACTCCGTGGTCAGCTCGTCCGACTCCTCGTCGTCCAGCTGACGCAGTCGCACCCGCTCGACGATCCCCGCGCCGTTCTGGGGCGCCGTGGCCGGATCGTCGAAGACGCGCTCGCGAAGATCCTCGCGGACCTCCGAGAGATACAGGCCGACCGTCTCGCCAGGCGTGCCGTCGGCGACGAGCTTGCCCTGGCGCATGAGGATCGCGCGCGTGCAGAGCGTCCTCACCGCGGTGAGGTTGTGGCTGACGAAGAGCACCGTGCGCCCTTCCTTGCTCACGCTGCTCATCTTCCCGAGGCACTTCTTCTGGAACTGCGCGTCGCCGACGGCGAGCACCTCGTCGACGATCAGGACGTCGGGCTCGAGATGCGCGGCGACCGCGAAGGCGAGCCGCAGATACATCCCGCTCGAGTACCGCTTGACGGGCGTGTCGATGAACTTCGCCACGCCCGCGAACTCGACGATCTCGTCGAAGCGCCGCTCGACGTAGGCGCGGTCCATCCCGAGGATCGCGCCGTTGAGGAACACGTTCTCGCGCCCGGTGAGGTCGGGATGGAATCCCGTGCCCACCTCGAGCAGGGAGCCGACGCGGCCGCGAACGATCGCACGTCCGGAGGACGGCTCGGTGATCCGTGACAGCACCTTCAGCAGGGTGCTCTTTCCGGCCCCGTTGCGGCCGATGACGCCGAGCACTTCGCCGTCCCGCAGATCGAACGACACGTCGCGAAGCGCCCAGTGCACGCCCGCTTCGTCGCCGGCCCCGTCGACGCCGCCCCCGCGCAGCTGCCGGAAGTTGCGCACGGGCGCGGTGATCATGTTGGTGAGGGCGTCGCGAAGCGAATCATGCCGCTTGGCGGCGGTGCCGATGCGGTACCGCTTCCCCAGCCCTTCGGCGCGAATTGCGAGATCGCTCATCGTCGTCGCTCAGGCAATGTCGGCGAACAGCCGCTCGGTGCGCCGGAAGTACAGCGCGCCGCCCACGAGCAGCAG
The DNA here is from genome assembly GCA_013361935.1 of Gemmatimonadaceae bacterium. GTDB lineage: Bacteria > Gemmatimonadota > Gemmatimonadetes > Gemmatimonadales > Gemmatimonadaceae > JABFXC01. The sequence goes on along the minus strand of JABFXC010000137.1, from coordinate 5,725 downwards.
AGTGCCGGTGGCCGCGGAGATGCCGAGCAGCCGCCAGGGAATCGGGCCGCTCTGGAGGAGCACCGAGCGGAAGCCCTCGACGATCCCGACCATCGGGTTGAGCGCGTAGAAGGGACGCAGCCGCGCGGGAACGAGCGACACGGGATACACGATCGGCGACGCGTACATCCAGATCTGGGAGAGGAAGGGCACCAGGTGCTTCACGTCCCGATACTGGATGTTCAGCGCGGACAGCCAGCAGCCGACGCCCGTCGCCGTGATCGCCATCAGCAGCACGAGCAGCGGCACCATGAAGATCGCCGCCGGCGATGGCGCGACGTGATAGACCATCATGAGCGCGGCCAGCACGACGAAGCCGATCAGCAGGTCGACGATAGCCGCGAGCACCGGCGCGATCGGCACGACGAGGCGCGGAAAGTAGACCTTGCTGATGAGATTGGCGCTCGTGACGAGACTGTTGCTCGACGTCGAGAACGCCGTGGAGAAGTACGTCCACGGAACGACGGCGGCGAGCGAGAACACGGCGTAGGGAATTCCGTCCGAGGGGACCTTCGCGAAGCGTCCGAAGATCACCGTGAAGACGAGCATGCTGAGCAGCGGCTGCAGCACCGCCCAGCCGATGCCGAGGACGGTCTGCGCGTAGCGGACCTTGAGGTCGCGCCAGACCAGAAAGAACAGCAGCTGCCGGTAGGTCCAGAGCTCGCGCAGGTCGACGCGCGGCCACCGAGCCGCGGGCTCGATGACCATCTCCGGTCGCGAGTCGCCGTGCGGCTCGCTCGGTTGCGTTTCGGCCGGCACGACTCGTGGCAACGCCGCGTTCTCGAGTGTCAGGTTGGCCATCTAGTGAAAAAGACAAGATTGCGGGCCGCGTCCCGGAGAACGCGGCCCATGTCGTCGAAGGTTCGTACGATTGAGCGGCGGGCCACCGCGACGACGCGCGATGCGTCCGCTCCATGTCGCTCGCCCGCATCGGCCGCGCGATCCGCGGCTCGACCGTCGCGCGCTCCTCGCGCCGCCGGTGCAGCTCGTCGCCGGCGATGATCGGGACGAGCAGCTCGCCGCCGTTCGCGCCGCCGGGGACGGGAGCGCTCCAGGCATGATCCTCTACCGCGACTTCCGGCCAGAGTTCCGCCAGCTTCTCCTGCAGCGCGATGCGCATCTGGCCCGCGATCGCCTGCATGTGCGACAGCGCGGTCTCCTTTCCCGCTCCGTCCTTCCAGAGCACCAGCGACCCGATGCGGTTTCCCATCCGCAGCAGGGGGAGCTTGATCTCCCACAGCGACGGATCGTCGTGGTCGCCGCGGTTCCACGACCAGACCGCGACGTCATCGTCGAGCCGGCGATCGGGCGGCACGGCCGCGTTCCCGCTGAGCGCGAACGACTGCCGCAGCCGCACCTCGGCGCGCTGAAAGTCGTCCCCGGCGAAGCTGTCCTCGAGGATGTCGAACACCTTGTCGAGATCGCGCTGCCGGGCGATCCGCAGCCCCGCCTCGCGGATCCGGACGCGCTTGCCGATCACGTTGCGCTGCTGGACGCCCTTCCGGAGCAGCCGGCCCAGCTCCTCGAACTCGTAGTAGCGCAGCTGCTGCACGACGACGCCGACACCGAGCCCGACGACCGCGAGCACCAGCGCGACGTAGCCCGACTGGTTGACGAGCAGCATCCCGCCGAGCGCGAGCACGGCGCATCCGGCGTACATCAGCAGCGCGACCTTCGCCGGCGAGTGGCCGAGGCCGAGCAGGCGATGGTGGATGTGCCCGCGATCGGCGCTGAAGATCGGCTGGCCGCGCAGGAAGCGACGCACGATCGCCAGCAGGGTGTCGAGCACGGGGAGCCCGAGCGAGACGAGCGGGATCGCGATGGCGACCACCGTCGACCCCTTCTGCGAGCTGATCGCGCCGATCCCGGCGAGCATGAAGCCGAGGAAGAGCGATCCGGAGTCGCCGAGGAAGATCGACGCCGGATGGAAGTTGTAGCGCAGGAAGCCGAGCGTCGCACCGGCCACGGCGAGCGTGACCAGCGCCGCGCCGGCCTGCCCGTTGATCGTCGCCACGACGAACATCGTCGTCAGCGCGAACAGCGCCGCCCCCGACGCGAGCCCATCGAGCCCGTCGATCAGGTTGAAGGCGTTCGTGATGCCGACGAACCAGAAGATCGTGAAGAAGAGCGCGACGACCGGCTGGAAGTGGATCTGGCCGATCAGCGGGAGCGCGATCGTGTCGATGCGCACGCCGGCGAAGAAGATCGCCGCGGCGATCGCGATCTGCACGGCGAACTTGTAGCGCGCGCGGATCTGCTTCAGGTCGTCGTAGAGGCCGAGCGCATGCGTCGCCGCGCCGCCGGCGAGGATCACGAGCAGCTTCGCGCTCGCGAAGCCGGTGATCGTGAACGCACCGAGCGCCGCGATCGTGACCAGCGAGATCGCGACGGAGAGGAAGATGGCGACGCCGCCCACGCGCGGAATCTGGCGCGTGTGCACCTTGCGCTCGTCCGTCGGATCGAACAGGCGCATGCGCCGCGCCCGCTCGCGGACGAGATACGTCAGTCCCAGCGACGCCAACAGAGCGATGGCGAACGCCAGGATGGAAAGCTTGATGGGGCCGTGGAGCACGAGCTAGGGGGAAAAGACGCTTCGATGACCCGCCGTTGGGGGGCAGTCGAAGCAAGATCGGTGCCCGATAGCGGCCCGCCGATGGTACGGTGGGGAACGGAGCGCTAAACCTGCTCCACTCGTCCCCCCGCCCGCCGCACCCGACCCATCATCGCCTCGTCCATCCGCGCGCGGACCACGATCTCCTCTCCCTCCATCCGCTGCTCGAGCACCTCCGCCCCCCGGTGGATCTCGGCGAGCAGCTTCCCGTCCCCCGCGCCGAGCCGGACCTCCGCCACGTTGCTCCGGGCCCGGAGCGCCGCCACCAGCGCGCGCTTCAGCGGCTCCAGCTCCCCTTCCACCAGCGTCGACACGAAGACGGAGTTGGGGAGCAGGTTCCGCATCCGCTCGCGCATCGCGGCCAGCGTCGCGTCGTCGATCTGGTCGATCTTGTTGAAGACGTGGAGGACGGGCTTCTCCTGCAGCCCGAGCTCGGCGAGCACCTGATCGACGACGACCCGCTGCTCCTCCCAGGTCGGATGGCTGGCGTCGATCACGTGCAGGAGGAGGTCGGCGTCGCGCGCCTCCTCGAGCGTCGCGCGGAAGGAGGCGACCAGCTGGTGCGGCAGCTTCCGCACGAAGCCCACGGTGTCGGTGAGCAGCACCTTCCCGTGCTCGCCGAGGTCGGCCTCGCGCGTCAGCGGGTCGAGCGTCGCGAACAGCCGGTTTTCTACGAAGACATCCTGCGCTCCCGAAAGGGAGCGCAGGATCGACGACTTGCCGGCGTTGGTGTAGCCGACGAGCGAAGCCTTGAACTCGGTGCGCCGCGACTGCCGCTGGATCTCGCGCTGCTTCTGGACGTCCTGCAGCCGCTCCTTCAGCAGCTTGATGCGGTGGTTGATGAGCCGGCGGTCGGTCTCGAGCTGCGTCTCACCGGGACCTCGCACGCCGATCCCACCGCGGAACTTCTCGAGGTGCGTCCACATCCGCGTCAGCCGCGGGAGCGTGTACTCGAGCTGCGCGAGCTCCACCTGCATCTTCGCTTCCGCGGTGCGCGCGCGGGTCGCGAAGATGTCGAGGATCAGCTCCGCGCGGTCGACCACCCGCGTCGCGAGCATGTCCTCGATGTTCTTTCCCTGCGACGGCGTTAGCTCGTCGTCGAAGATCACGAGCGACGCCTCGGTGTCGCTCACGCGCTGGCGCAGCTCCTCGATCTTCCCCTTGCCGAGGTAGGTCGCCGAGTTGGGCCGGTCGATCTGCTGGGTGAGCTCGCCGACCACCTCCGCCCCGGCGGTGTCGGCGAGCGCGGCGAGCTCGCGGAGATGCTCGTCGAGATGGTGCTTCGCGCCGGTGCGCTTGCGCGGCGCCCCGACGAGCAGCGCGCGCTCGGCGGGGGGACGGAGGGAGATCGGTTCGCGTGCGATGTGCGGAGCTCCTTACTTGCCGAAGGTGACGGCCGGCGAGAAGCGGCCGGACTTGTCGTAGGGCACCGTGTAGTTGCCGAGCACCGTGCCGACGACGATGTCGCCGGTGACGCGGTAGGGCACGGAGCCCATCGCGAGCAGCTGCTTGCCGGCGCTGCCGATTCCCGAGTAGGTGAAGTTCACCGGGATGCGGACCTCGGTGTCGCTCTTCTCGTTCATCGTCGTCCGCGAGTCGAGCGAGCCGGTCGCGAAGGAGACGGTGTCGACGAGCAGGTTGTACGTCACGCGCGTGGCGTCGAGGCGGAAGTTGTTCGGGTTGTGCACGTTCAGCACGACGTCCACCGAGCCGCCGGCGAGCCCGAGCCCGGTGACCTTCACGTCCTTCACGGCGACGTCCGGCTGCGCGAACATCTGCTTCCCCATGCCGCCGCAGGCGCTCACCGTCGCCGCCGCCGCGACCGCGGCGACCATCATCATCCGTCGCATCTCACTTCCTCCACGTACAGGTTGAGAACTCACTCCGACGATGCTTCACCGCTCTGCTTCTTCTGCTCGGACCGCCGGCGGAGATCGTCCCACCAGGCGAGCCGCTTCGCGATCTCCTTCTCGAATCCGAACGCGCCGGGCACGTACAGCTCGCGCCCGCGCAGCCGCTCGGGCAGGTACTCCTGCGGAATGTATGCCTCCGCGGCGTCGTGCGCGTACTGATACCCCTGGTGATATCCCAGTTCCTTCATGAGCTTCGTCGGCGCGTTGCGGATGTGCAGCGGCACCGGCTCCGCCGGCGACTCGCGCGCCAGATCGAGCGCGGCGTGCAGCGCGACCTTCGCGCTGTTCGACTTCGGCGCGGTCGCGAGGTAGACGGTCATCTCGGCGAGTGGGAGATATCCCTCGGGCGCGCCGAGCATGTGATAGGCGTCACGCGCCGCGACGGCGAGCTTGAGCGCCTCCGGGTCGGCGAGCCCCACGTCCTCCGCCGCCATCGCGATCGCGCGGCGGAAGAGCGTCATCGGGTCCTCGCCGCCCTCGAGCATGCGCGCCATCCAGTAGAGCGCGGCCTGCGGATCGCTCCCGCGCAGCGACTTGTGGTACGCGGAGAGCATGTTGTAGTTCTCCTCGCGTCCCTTGTCATAACGCGCGACGCGGAGCTGCAGCGCCTCGCGCGCCACGTCGCGCGTGATGTGCCCCCCGTCGCCGACGTGCTTCGCCGCGGCATCGAGCACGGTCAGCGCGCGGCGCGCGTCCCCGTCGGCTTCCTCGGCGAGGAACGCGATCGCGTCGTCGTCGACGTTCAGGCCCATCGCGCCGAGCCCGCGGTCGCGGTCGTCGATCGCCGAGCGGAGCACGAGCTCGAGATCGGCGGCGGTGATCGGCTGCAGCACGAACACGCGCACGCGCGAGAGGAGCGCGCCGTTGATCTCGAACGACGGGTTCTCGGTCGTCGCGCCGACGAGCGTGACCGTCCCCGCCTCGACGTGCGGGAGAAACGCGTCCTGCTGCGCCGTGTTCAGCCGATGGATCTCGTCGGCGAAGAGGATCGTTCCACGGCCTTCCCCCTCGAGGCGATCCTCGGCCTCGGCGATGATCTCGCGCACGCGCGGCACGCCCTCCGTCACCGCGGAGAAGGGGACGAAGGCGCGGTCGGTGTACTTCGCGATCAGGCGCGCGAGGGTCGTCTTCCCCGTGCCCGGCGGACCCCAGAGCACCATCG